>JBDHSJ010000047.1:0-22238 GCA_039808065.1 Burkholderiaceae bacterium
ACGCAGTTGCGCCGTTACGGCGTGGGGCCGGCCGAGATCGGGGCCTTCGTCGCTTCCTTCTACCTGCCCTGGGCCTTCAAGTGGGCCTTCGGGCCGATGGTGGACGTGTTCCGCTCGCAGCGCTTCGGCCACCGCCGCGCCTGGATCCTGGGTACCCAGCTGATGATGGCCTTCTCGCTGCTGGCCCTGGTGGCCGTGCCTCTGCCCACCGGCCTGGGCCTGTTCACCGCCATCCTGCTGGTGCACAACAGCTTTGGCGCGCTGCAGGACGTGGCGATCGACTCCCTGGCCTGTGCCACCCTGCAGCCCGAGGAACGCGGCCTGGGCAATGGCCTGATGTTTGCCGGCGCCGCGCTGGGCACGGCCCTGGGCGGCAGCGGCGTGCTCTTCATGAGCGGCTGGACCGGCTTCAACTTCACCTTCGTGTTCGTGGCCGTCTGCATCCTGGCCGTCACCGCCGGTGTGGTCTGGCCGATGCGCGAGGCGCAGGGGCTGCTGGAGCCGTCGCCGCCCACCGGCTGGCGCAGCGCCGGGCGCGAAATGCAGCGCTTCGCGGCCGACGCCTTCCGCGCCTTCCTGGGCACGCGCGGCGCCTTTGCGGCCCTGGGATTTGCGCTGCTGCCCATCGGTGCCATGGCCCTGGGCCTGGCGCTGCAAACCAATCTGGCGGTGGAGTTGGGCATGGACGACGCCCAGATCGGCTGGCTCAGTCTGGCCACTCAGGTGGTGATGGCGGCCTTCATGGTGCTGGGCGGCCACCTGGGTGACCGCCTGGGCCGACGCGGCACCCTGGCCATCTACATCCTCGGCATGGCGCCGCCCACGCTTTACCTGGCCTGGGCGCTGCAGCAGGCCGGCACCATCTGGCCCAGCAGCACCCCCGCGCCCCAGCCGGCGCTGCAGGGGGCGCTGTGGCTGGCCTCGATGGGCTACTCGGTCTTCCAGGGTCTGATGTACGGCACCCGCGCCGCACTCTTCATGGATGTCACCCACCCGCGCCTGGCCGCCACCCAGTTCACCGCCTACATGGCGCTGATGAACCTGGCGATCGCGTTCTCGTCGAACTGGCTGGGCCTGGCCACCGAGCTGCTCGGCTACCCGCTCACCCTGCTGCTGGACGCTCTGACCGGCCTGATCTGCCTGGCCCTGCTGCCCGCCCTGCGCGCCCAGCCCGGGCTGCTGCACGACGGCCGCGCCGAGACGCGCGCGCGCCGCTGCGCCCTGGCGCTGGGCCTGCTTTGCCTGGCCTGGCTGCCCTACAGCCTGAACCAGGCGGCGCTGGGCAAGGCCCAGTCGCTGTGCCACACCCTCTTCACCCTGGTCTTTGTGGCCTCGGCCCTGTTCCTGCTGGCCGGGCGCGCCGAACTGGGTCGGGCGCACAAGCTGGTGCTGTGGCTCGCGCCCCTGCTGCTGGCCCTGCCGGCGCGGCGCTGGCCGCCGGCCATCGACGCACCGCTGCTGGCGGGCGCCCTGCAGGGCTTGAGCCTGGGGGTGCCGCTGGCTGCCGGTTTGCTGTTGCTGGGGTTGGGGACGCGCAGCTGGCAGGGGCTGGCGGCGCAGCCGGCTTAGGGCCAACCGGCTCGCCAGTCGTCGAGCCAGGGGTAGAACCAGCGCGCCACGCGGCGCTGGCGCGGCGCATCGTCTTCGCGCGGCAGCGGGCAGGTGGCGCCAAAGCCGCGCTGCAGGGCGTGCAGGCTGTGACCATCCCACTCGGGGTGGAACTGCAGCGCGCGCTGGCTGCGGCCGCGCGCAAAGCCCTGGCAGGGCCAGGCTGCGCTGCGGCCCAGGCTGCGGCAGCCGGGCGGAGGGGCGGCAAAGCCCTGCTCATGCCATTGCAGGACGTCCAGCTTCGCGCCTTCGGCCAGTTCCACGGCCGTCCAGCCTTGCTCGGGCCGGGGCAGGGCCTGAACGGGCACACCGAGCGCGCCGGCCATCAGCTGGGCGCCCAGGCAGATGCCCAGGCAAGGCCGCTCGGCCGCCAACCAGAGGCGCAGGGCTTCCTGTTCCGCGCGCAGCCAAGGCGGCGCGCGGTCCAGCATCCAGGGCCCACCCAGCAGGATCAGCGCCTGCCAGCCCTGGGCCTGCAAATCGGGCGGGCCGGCGGCGAACAGGGCGTCAGCCCGGTGGACCTCCAACTGCAGGCCGCGCCGCCGGGCCCAAGTCGCCAGGCGCCCCGGGCCCTCGGCCGCGTGGTGCTGCAGCACGCCGATGCGCAGGCTGCTGCTCAGAGCAGATCCCCGGTTTCCTGGTACAGCCATTGCGGCGCGGCTTTGGGGGCGAGGCCGGCTGTGTGCAATGCGGCCACCAGCCGGGCCGAGGGCGGTGCCTGCAGGCCACCAGCCGGCAGGCTCAGCATGCGTCGCACCGGGCCCGCTCGCTGCGGCTCAAAGCGCCCCACCAGATCGATGTCCGGCCGCTGCTCCAGCCATTTGACGAGGAAGCATTCCCGCCCTCTGCCGAAGCAGAAGAAGCGTTGCTGTCCGGCCTGGCGCGGGCGCGGGTCCAGGCGGCTGAAGAGCAACACCTCTTCCACGGCCCAGGCGGTGGCCGGCCGCAGCAGCGGACCGCCACGCTCGAAATGCCCCTCATGCAGATTCGCCCTGAAGCCGCTCAGCGCCTGCGCATGGCCGGGCTGCATTCGGTTCAGATCAAAGCGCTCGGGCTCCAGCGTCAGATAGCCGGCGCCTGAGGCCAGGCGCTGACGCAACTGGGCCTCCAGCCCCGCTTCGGTGGCACGCAGGCGCAGCAGCAGCTGCACATCGTGCGGGCTGTGGAACATCGGCAAGTGCGAGGCGTACAGGCCTTCGCGGCCACCGAACAGCAGCATGCCGTGCAGGCCGGGGCGCTCGGGCTCGGTGGCAGCGGCGACCAGGGGCAGGGCCGTGAGCAGGCACAGGGCCTGGCGGCGATCAAGAGGGGTGTGCATGGGCGGCATCCTCGTGGCCGCCATCGTTCCCGACAAGCAACGAATATTCAGTGATCATTGCCGGAATGGAACTGAACGATTTGCGCCTGTTCGCCTGCGCAGCGCGCCACAACAGCCTGCAGCGCGCTGCCGCCGAGTTGCATCTGACGCCCTCGGCCCTGTCCAAGGCCATTAAGCGCCTGGAGCAGGGCCTGCGCACGCCGCTGTTCGAGCGCATCGGAAAGGGCCTGCTGCTGAACGAGGCCGGCCAGCGCCTGCAGCAGCGCGCGCTGGATCTGCTGCAACTGGCCGAGCAGACGCGCGCCGAGTTTGCCGGTGCCGCCCTGGCCGTGGACTGCCGGGTCGCCGGCCCGGCCCTGCTGCAGGCGCGCTATGCCCCGCATTGCGCGGCGGCTCTGCAGGCCCTGGGCGGCGGGGCCAGCCTGCGCTCGCTATCCCTGTTCGAGGCCGAGGCCCTGCTCGCCTTGCAGCGCGGCGAGGCCGATATCGCCCTGGTCAGCGCCGCCCTGCTGAGCGACGGCCAGGCCCCCGAGGGCCTGCAGGCCCTGGCGCTCGAAACCCTGCCCATGCGCCTGGCCCTGGCGCCCACCCATGCCCTGGCCGGGCGCCGCCAACTCGGTGCGGCCGAGCTGGCCGGGGCCGATTTCGTCTGCCCCAGCCGTTCGCTCTTCTGCGGCCTGCGCCGCGGCCTGGGCTCGGACGGCTGGCGCGACGAGGCCCTGCCACGCCGCATCCGCTACCGCGCCGACGATTTGCATGGCCTCTTGACCCTGGTGCGCAGCGGCCATGCCCTGGCCTATCTGCCCGAGTTCCTGATCGCGCAGGAGGGCCTGCTTGGGGTGGAACTGCAGGGGGCGCCCTTCCATTGCGAGGAGCAGGCCTTGCTGCTGTGGCGGCCGGCGGCGGCGATGGGGTGGCAGGCGCGGTGGGTGGCGGCGCTGCGCGCAGTGCTTTAGGCCAGCCCCAACATCACCCGCCCCACCGCCTCCGCCACCTCAATCCCATCCACCCCTGCCGACATGATCCCGCCGGCATACCCCGCGCCCTCGCCGGCCGGGTAGAGCCCACGCACATTCAGACTTTGATAGTCCTTGCCGCGCGTGATGCGCAGCGGCGAGGAGGTGCGGGTCTCGACGCCGGTGAGCACCGCGTCGGGCCGGTCGAAGCCGCGGATCTGGCGGCCGAAGGCGGGCAGGGCTTCGCGGATGGCTTCGAGCACATAGTCCGGCAGGCTGCCGCGGCCCTTCTCGGCCAGATTCGTCAAGGTGATGCCGGGCTTGTAGGAGGGTTCGACCTCACCGAGCACCGTGGACGCCTGGCGCTTGAGGAAGTCGCCCACCAGGCCGCCCGGTGCGCGGTAGCCGCCACCGCCCAGCTCGTAGGCGCGCGACTCCCAGATGCGCTGGAAGGCCATGCCGTCCAGCGGGTTCACCGGGCCCTCGGTTTTGCCGTCCTGCCGGTAGTCCTGCGGGTTGATGCCGACGACGATGCCGGCATTGGCATTGCGCTCGGCGCGCGAGTACTGGCTCATGCCATTGGTGACCACGCGCTCCAGCTCGGAAGTGGCGGCCACCACGGTGCCACCCGGGCACATGCAGAAGCTGTAGACCGAGCGGCCGTTCTTGGCGTGGTGCACCAGCTTGTAGTCGGCCGCGCCGAGCAGCGGATTGCCGGCATTGGGCCCGAAGCGCGCCGCGTCGATCAGGCTCTGCGGGTGCTCGATGCGGTAGCCGATCGAGAAGGGCTTGGCTTCCATGTAGACGCCGCGGCCGTGCAGCATCGTGAAGGTGTCGCGTGCGCTGTGGCCCAGGGCCAGCACGACGTGATCGGCGCGGATCTGTTCGCCCGATTCGAGCGTGAGCCCGCGCACCGCGCCGTCCTCGATCAGCAGATCCGTCACCTTTTGCTGGAAGCGGATCTCGCCGCCCAGGGCCTCGATGTCGGCACGCATCTTCTCGATCATGCTGACGAGGCGGAAAGTGCCGATGTGGGGCTTGCTGACGAACAGGATCTCCTCGGGCGCGCCGGCCTTGACGAACTCGGTCAGCACCTTGCGGGTCAGGAAGCGCGGGTCGGAGATCTGGCTGTAGAGCTTGCCGTCCGAGAAGGTGCCCGCACCGCCTTCGCCGAACTGCACATTCGACTCGGGCTTGAGCACGCCCTGGCGCCACAGGCCCCAGGTGTCCTTGGTGCGTTCGCGCACCGCGCGGCCCCGCTCCAGCACGATGGGGCGCAGGCCCATCTGCGCCAGGATCAGCGCCGCGAACAGGCCGCAGGGACCGAAGCCCACCACCACCGGGCGGTGCCGGCTGGGCTGGGCGTAGAAATCGGCTGGTGCGCTGCCCACCACGCGGTAGCGCGTGTCCGGGCTCGCGCGCAGATGCGGGTCGCTGCGGGCCAGCAGCTCGGCTTCTCGCTGCGGTGAGGCCAGCTCGCAGTCCAGCGTGTAGATCAGCTGCATGGCCGTCTTCTTGCGCGCGTCGTGGGCGCGCTTGTAGACGGTGAAGCCCAGCAGCTCGGCCGCCTGGCCCGGCTTCAGACCCAGGCGCTGCAGCACGGCGGCATGCAGTTGCTCCTCGGTGTGGTTCAGCGGCAGGCGCAGGTCGGTGATTCGAAGCATGGTGGCAAAGCTGAAAAAACTACGGCGCCCCAGGGCGCCGTGCAGACAGGGGAGCGGTGAGCTCTTAGCCTTGGTGCGGGCGCTTGCCCGGGTTCTTCTTGCTGCGGGTGTGCGAGCCACGTTCCTGGCTGCGCTTCTGGCCGCGCGCGGTGGTGTAGGTCACGCCGGCGGGGGTGGCGGGGCGCGGGGTGGCCTTGCGGTCGGCTTCGGTACGGATCTTGTTGCCCATGGTGTGGCTTTCAGAGAAATGGAGTTTTGACAGCCAGAAGTCCACAACGGCATTCGGCCCAGCGCCCGCGCGTTGCGCGCAGGCCGGGCGGGAGTTTAGGCGATGAGGCTGCAGGGCTCTAATCCGCCAGTTGCTGCAACTGCACCAGGCGCTGGTAGACCCCGCCGGGAACGGCCATCAGCTCCTCATGCCGGCCGCGCTCCACCAGATGGCCGTGGTGCAGTACCAGGATGGGATCGGCGGCGCGGATGGTGGAGAGCCGGTGCGCCACCGCGATGACGGTGATGCGGCCGCGCAAGGCGCTCAAGGCCTCGCCCAGCAGGGCCTCGGTGGCGCTGTCGATATTGGCCGTGGCCTCGTCCAGCAGCAGGATCTTGGGCGAGCCGGCGAGCGCGCGCGCCATCGCCAGCAGCTGCTTCTGGCCGGTGGATAGCTGCACACCGCCCTCGCCCAGCAGGGTGTCGTAGCCCTGGGGCAGGGCCAGCAGCATCTCGTGCAGGCGCGCCTGGCGCGCCGCCTGCTGCAGCGTGGCGTCGCTCAGGTGCGTGCGGCCCATGCGCAGGTTGTCCCAGGCGCTGGCCGAGAGCAGCTGCGGTTCCTGCGGTACCAGCGCCAGGTCATGGCGCAAGCGGGCTTCGTCCAGGCTTTCCAGCGGCTGGCCGTCGACCAGGATGCGCCCGGCGCGCGGTGCATAAAAGCGCAGCAGCAGGGCCAGCAGGGTGCTTTTGCCGCTGCCGGTGTGGCCCACCAGGCCGACGAAGCTGCCGGCTGGCAGCTGCAGATCGAAGGGGTGCAGCACATCGGCGCCTTCGCCATAGCCGGCACGCAAATGCTCGATCGTGATCTCGCCACGTTCGATGCCAGGGCCGCCGGGGGCAGGCAGGGGCGCAGCGGCTTCCTGCAGCAACACGCCCACGCGTGCCGCGGCCACCAGGGCCTGCTGCAGCTGGCCGAACTGCAGGGTGATCTGGATCAGCGGCTCCACCACGCGGGTCAGGTAGCTGAGGAAAGCGTAGAGCAGCCCCACCTCCAGGCCGCTGACTTCGCGCTGCTGCGCATAGCCGTAGATCAGCGCCACCATCAGCAGCACGTTCAGCAGGTCCAGCGCCGGCCTGAGCAGCCAGGCGTTGGCGCGCATCTCCTTCATGCGGGCGCGGTAATGCTGGTCGTTGTGCCCGGCAAAGCGGGCCTGGAAGCGGCCCAGCGCGCCGCTGGCCTGCAGCACCGCCAGGCCGCCCAGGTTTTCGGCGATCTGGGCATTGATGTCGCTCTTCAGCGCACGTGCCTGCGCCACCGCTGGGGCCGAGAGGCGCTGGTAGGCCCAGATCACGGCCACCATGGCCGGCACCAGGGTGGCGATGATGAGCATCAGCCGCCAGTCCAGAAAGGCCATGGCCACCAGGGTGCCGGCGACGACGATGCTGGAGTCCAGCATCACGTACAGCACCTGGCGGTAGAGCTGGTTGACGGACTCGGTGTCGTTGGTGACGCGGCTGACCAGCGCGCCCGTGATGTGCTTGTCAAAGTAGGCCATGGGCAGGGCCAGCACATGGGCTAACACCTGTTCGCGCAGGCGCAGCACGGCCTTGCGTGCCACGCCGGCCATGCGTGTGAGCTGCAAATAGCGCAGGCCGCTGGCCAGCAGGCCACTGACCCAGATGGCGGCGAGCAGCGCGACCATCAGGCCGATGGCCTCGAACTGGCGCGGCAGCAGGTGCTCGTCGATCAGGCGCTTGGCCAGGATGGGACCGAGCGCTTCGAGGCCCGCGGCGACGATCAACCAGGCGGTGCCGATGAAGACCTGGCGCCGCTCGGGCCTGGCCATGGTCCAGAGCAGGTGGGCGGCGTCGCGCAGGCTGGAGCGCGCGACGTCCTGGGCGCGAACTTCTTCGTCAAGCATGCACGCGCTCCTCGTCCTCTTCCAACGAGGCCTCGAGCTGCTGGTACCGCCATTGCGTGGCGTACCAGCCGTCCAGCGCCAGCAGCTCGGCATGCGTGCCGCGCTCGGTTACACGGCCCTCGCGCAGCACCAGGATCTCGTCGGCCTCCATGGCGGCCGAGAGCCGATGCGTCACCACCATCAGCGCGCATTCGGGCCGCGCGCGGCGGCGCTCGCGCAGGGCCTGCAGGATGCGCGCCTCGGTGCCGGTGTCGACGGCTGAGAGCGCGTCGTCCAGCAGGGTCAGCGGGGCGTCGCTGAGCAGCGCACGGGCAATGGCCACCCGCTGGCGCTGCCCGCCCGAGAGCGACACGCCCTTCTCGCCCACCAGGGTGGCGTAGCCCTGCGGCAGCCGCAGCAGATCCTCGTGCAAGGCGGCGGCGCGGGCGGCGGCCTCCACCTCGGCCGGGGTGGCGCCGGCGCGTGCCAGGGCGATGTTCTCGGCCACGCTGGAGGAAAACAGGAAGGGCTCCTGCGGCACCCAGGCGATGGCCTGGCTGAGCGCGGCGCGCGTCCATTCCGGCAGTGGCGCACCATCCAGCTCGATGCGCCCGGCGTCGGGCTCCCACTGCCGCAGCAGCAGGCGCAGCAAGGTGGTCTTGCCCGAACCGGTGGGGCCGACGATGGCCAGCGACTGGCCCGGCTGCAGGCGGAAGTCCAGCCCCTGCAGGACCGGCTGCGCGGGGTCGTAGCCGAAGCGCAAGTCCTGCACCTGAATCTCGGCGCGCTGCACGGGTTCGCGCTGGCCGGCGTCACTGCGCGTGGCCTCCGCCTGCAGCACCGGCGCCAGGCGCGCCCAGCCGGCGCGGCCGCGTTCCAGCAGCGACAGCACCCAGCCGGCCGCGAACATCGGCCAGATCAGGCGGTCCAGCAGCAGGATGAAGGCGGTCAGCTGGCCCACCGTCAGCTCGTCCCGCGCAATCAGCCAGCTTCCCACCCCCAGCGCCGCCACGGTGGCGGTGGAAAGGGCCATGCCCACGGCGGGCTCGTAGGCGGCTTCCCAGCGCTGCGCGCGAAAGGCCGCCTGACCTGAGGCCTGCGCCCAACCCTGAAAAGCAGCCTGCTCCTGCGCGGCCAGGCCCATCGAACGCACGGTGCGCAGGGCGGTCAGGCTCTGCTGCGCCTGCCGGCTCATGCGTCCGAAGTCATCGAGCGACTGCGCCCACGCGTGGTGCACCTGGTTGGAGATGCGCCAGAAGGCCCAGGCCATGAAGGGGAAGGGCAGCAGCGCGGCCAGGCCCAGGCGCCAGTCGATCGCCAGCAGCATGGTGGCGATCACCAGCACCAGGGTCTGCGTGCCGTCGAACGCAGCGAGCATGGCTTCGCCGCTGGCCGTTTCCACCGCATCCACGTCGTTGGTGGCCAGGGCCATCAGATCGCCGGCGCGCTGGGTCTGGAAGAACAGCGGCGCCTGCAGGCCCAGGCGCTCAAACAGCTGCACGCGCAGGCGCTGGCCCAGGCGGTACGACGCACCGAAGAGCGCCAGCCGCCAGCCCACCCGCAGCGCATAGACCAGCAGGCCCGCCACTGCCAGCAGGGCGAGCTGCTCGTGGAAGGCGGCACCCACCAGCCGGCCGCTGACGAGGCCATCGACGATGAGCCCGACCTGGGTCGGGATCCAGACCAGGAGCACCGTGATGCCGCTGAGCATCAGCGCCGCCGCGGCATAGGCGCGGCGGCGCTGCCAGATGAAGCCGCGCAGCAGACCGCCCAGGGTCCGCGGCGTTCTCGAACTAGAGCTTGAAGGCGGCACAGGTCGGAGCGTGATCAAGGGGCCACCGTGGAACTGGCTTTGCCAGGCCACTGGTGGCGCCCCCATGGGGGGAGGCGGCGCAGCCGCTTCGGGGGGAGGTCAATACGTTCTGCCGCCTTTGAACTGGGCGTGCTGACGGCGCTGCAGCTGGCCCTTGGCGCTCATGGCCGTGAAGCTGACGCTGGCATGCGCATGCATCACCGCAAGGCCGAGCGCATCGGCTGCGTCCTTGCCGGGCAAGCCGGGCAGCTTCAGCAGGTGCTGGACCATGGCCTGGATCTGCTCCTTCTTCGCGTGGCCATGGCCGACCACAGCCTTCTTCATCTGCAGCGCGGTGTACTCGCTCACGCCCAGACCCGCACTGGTCAGCGCCGCCAGCGCGGCGCCGCGGGCCTGGCCCAGCAGCAGGGTGGACTGTGGGTTGACGTTGACGAACACGATCTCCAGCGCGGCGCAGTCGGGCTTGTAGGTCTCAAGCACCTCGCGCACGCCCTCGAACAGGATCTTGATGCGCGCCGGCAAGTCACCCGTGGGCACGCCGGTGGTCTTGATGGTGCCGCTAGCTACATAGGCCAGGCGCGGGCCATCGGCCTCGATCACGCCGAAGCCCGTGCACTGCAGGCCGGGGTCGATGCCGAGGATTCGCATCAGACCGAGAGCTTGAAGTACCAGCGGACCGAGTGGAAGAAGATCGGCGCGGCGAAGCACAGGGCCGCCACCCGATCCAGCAGGCCCACGGCGCCGGTGATGCCGCTGCGGTTGCCCCAGTAGTGGATGCCGGCCTCGCGCTTCATCGCCTTCATCACCAGCGCGCCCAGGGTGCCGGAGGCGGCGGCGATGAAGGCCATGACGAAGGCCTGGCCGGCCTTGAAGGGTGTGACCCAGTAGAGCAGGGCGCCGACGAAGGCGCCGGCCAGGGCACCGCTCCACCAGGCGCGCCGGCTGAAGGATCGGCTGATGGCCCGCACCGTGGGCAGGCTGCGCACCGAGCGGCTCACGACCTCCTGCACGATCTGCGCGACCGACACCACGGTGACCAGGAAGAACAGCAGGAAGGCGCCCTTGCCGGCGTAGCGCGGGAACTCCAGCAGCAGCAGGGCCGGCGCATGGCTGAGGCCATAGATGCAGACCATGATGCCCCACTGGATCTTGGCGTTGCGCTCCAGGAAGCGCTTGGGGTCGCCCGCGAGCGCGCTGATGACCGGTATGGCCAGGAAGGCGTAGACCGGGATCAGCACCGTGAACAGATCGAAGCGGCGGTTCGCCACCACGATGTACTGCAGCGGCAGGATGACGAAGAAGGCCGCGATCAGGGTGCGGTGGTCGCTGCGCGTGGTGTGCTGCAGGGTGATGAACTCGCGCAGGCAGAAGAAGCTGAACAGGCCGAACAGGATGGTCGAGCCGGCCGGCCCGCTGATCCAGGCCAGCCAGAACAGCAGCGCGCCGACCCAGGAGGCGTTCAGGTCGCGCTGAAACTGCGCGCGCGCGCTGCGCGGGTTGAGGGCCAGCTCTTCCACCGGGTTCTTCAGCCGGTACAGCACGCCGCCGGCGGTGATCAGCAGCAGCAGGCCGAACAGCAGGGCGAAGAGCAGGGCGATCTGGTCGGCGGGGGGCCAGTGCTTCAGTTCGCTCATTGCTTCCACCCACCAGGTTTCAAGGCGGTGACCTCGGCGCGGGTGCGCTCAAGGAACGCCTTCTTCTCTTCCCCCGGCTGGATCTGGGTGGGCGTGCCGAAGGTGACCGTGCACAAGATGGGCACCGGCACCACTTCGCCCTTGGGCATCACGCGCTGCACGTTGTCGATCCAGGTCGGAATGATCTGCACGTTCGGGAACTGCTCGGCCAGGTGGTAGATGCCAGCCTTGAAGGGCATGGGCTCGCCCTTGTTCGAGCGCGTGCCCTCGGGAAAGATGATCAGCGAGTCGCCCTGCTTCAGCGCCTCCACCAGGGGTTCGAGCGGGTCTTCGTCCGGGTTGGCGCGGGTGCGGCTGACGTACACCGTGTTGAACACATCGGTGGTCAGCCAGGTCTTGAACTTGCCCTTGGTCCAGTAGTCGCGCGCGGCGATGGCGCGCGTCTTGGCGCGCAATTCAGAGGGCAGGGCGGCCCAGATCAGCACCAGATCGAAATGACTCTGGTGGTTGGCGATGTAAATGCGCTGTTCGTTGGAGGGCGGGCAACCGAGCCAGTGGCCTTGGGCCCCGGTGATTGCGCGCGCGAGAAAGCCCAGAAACGGGCCCATAAGGTCGGCTAGCCGCATGGGGCCGCATCCTACGGGCCTGTTTCAGTCCATCAGGCGAGGGCTTCCTCCAGCACCGGCACCTCGCCGCGCAAAGAATGCGGGTAGGCGTCGGTGATGCGCAGCTCGATCAGCTCGTTCATCAGGCGCGGCGCGCCCTTGAAGTTGACGATGCGGTTGCACTCGGTGCGGCCCATCAGCTCGGAGGGGTCCTTCTTCGCATTGCCGACCACGAGCACCTTCTGCGTCGTGCCCACCAGAGTCTGCGAGATGGACAGCGCATGCGCCTCGATCGCGGTCTGCAGTTGCTGCAGGCGGGCGACCTTGACCTCATAGGGCGTGTCGTCGGGCAGATTGGCCGCCGGCGTGCCAGGGCGCGGGCTGAAGATGAAGCTGAAGGACGCGTCGAAGCCGACGTCCTGGATCAGTTTCATGGTCTGGGCGTGATCCTCATCGGTTTCGCCGGGGAAGCCGACGATGAAGTCAGAGGCGATGCGGATGTCCGGCCGGATGGCGCGCAGCTTGCGCACGATGCTCTTGAACTGGATGGCGCTGTAGCCGCGCTTCATGGCGGCCAGGATGCGGTCCGAGCCATGCTGCACCGGCAGGTGCAGGTGGTTCACCAGCTGCGGGATCTTGGCGTAGGCGTCGATCAGCCGCTGGCTGAACTCGTTCGGGTGGCTGGTGGTGTAGCGGATGCGCTGGATGCCGGGGATCTCGGCCACGTACTCGAGCAGCATGGCGAAGTCGGCGATCTCGCCACTCTCACCCATCTTGCCGCGGTAGGCATTGACGTTCTGGCCCAGCAGCGTCACTTCAATGACGCCCTGCTCGGCTAGGCCCGCGACCTCGACCAGCACGTCCTCGAAGGGGCGGCTGACCTCCTCGCCGCGCGTGTAGGGCACGACGCAGTAGGAGCAGTACTTGCTGCAGCCTTCCATGATGGAGACGAAGGCCGAGCGGCCCTCGACCTTGGCCGGCGGCAGGTGGTCGAACTTCTCGATCTCGGGGAAGCTGATGTCCACCTGCGGCCGTGCCGCAGCCACGCGCTGGGCCAGCAGGTCGGGCAGGCGGTGCAGGGTCTGCGGGCCGAACACCACATCCACATAGGGCGCGCGCTCGATGATGGCCGCACCTTCCTGCGAGGCCACGCAGCCGCCGACGGCGATCTTCACGCCCTTGGCCTTGAGGTGGCGCACGCGGCCCAGGTCGCTGAACACCTTCTCTTGCGCCTTCTCGCGCACCGAGCAGGTGTTGAACAGGATCAGGTCGGCGGCTTCCGGGTCGTCGGTCTTCTCGTAGCCCTCGGCCACACGCATCACGTCCACCATCTTGTCCGAGTCGTACTCGTTCATCTGGCAGCCGAAGGTCTTGACGTAGACCTTCTTGGTGGAGGCTTCGCTCATGGCTTGCTCCAGGTCTGCGTGCCGGGCTCGAAGCGCCATTGCGCGGCCTGGGCCGGCGTGGTGGGCCAGACCTTGTTGGCGCGTTCGGCGGCGTTGAGGATCCAGACTTCCCGGATCATGCCGTCCGGCCACAGCGTGTAGTGCACCGGAAAGGTTTGGCCCACGATGGCGCCGTGCAGCACCTGATGGCCATCGGCACCCCAGATGCGGTGGCCCGGCGAGAGCACGGCCGGCTTGCCGTTCAGGCGTACTTCGGGAGCGAGTACGACCTTGAAGTCGCCGCGCAGGGCTTCGGCCGTGAAAGTGCGATGGGTTTGCGCCAGCGCGGGCGCAGCGGCCACCAGCACGGTGGCGGCCAAGAGAGCACAGCGGTTCATGGGGTTCATCCAGGGGCTGCGTGATGGAACAAAGCCCCGGCGATCTGAGACCGTCGGGGCTTTGGGATTTTGGTGGCGCTTCAGGGATTCGAACCCCGGACCTGCGGATTATGATTCCGTCGCTCTAACCGGCTGAGCTAAAGCGCCAAGAGCCCGCTAGTATAGGCAAAATTTTTCAGTTCGCAAGCCCCGTCAGATTTTTTCCGGGGCTCGGCGCTCCCAGCGGATACCCGATGTTCAGCTTCTTCAAGAAAAAGCCCCCCAGTGCCGAGAGCGGCACCGTCTTCACTGAGGTGGGCTTTACCGACGTATTTCCCGCCAAGACCCCGGTGCCCGAGGCGCCTGCGCAGGTGGTGCAAGTGCCGGCAGCTCCGGTCGTGCCGCCTCCTGCACCACCTGCTGCGGAGCCGCCGCCGCAACCCGCTGCCCCAGCTGTCGAGCCCGTGGTGGCGCCTGCGCCCGCGGTGATCCGCCCGGAACTGTCTGCCGTCGCGGTCGGTGCATCGGCGCCCCAGCCCGCCGTGGCTCCTCAAGAAGCCGCTGCACCCGCGCCAGCGCCGGCAGCACTCCCGGCCGTCGAATCTCCCCAGCCCAAGCCCGAATCCAGCCGCGCCAGCTGGCTGAGCCGCCTGAAGGAAGGCCTGCGCAAGACCGGCAGCAGCCTGGCCAGCGTCTTCAGCCGCACCAAGATCGACGAGGCCCTGTACGAGGAGCTGGAGGAGGCCCTGCTGCTGGCCGACACCGGCGTCAAGGCCACCGAGTTCCTGCTCGAAGACCTCAAGCGCCGCGTACGCGAGAGCCGCACCACCGACCCACAGGCGGTCAAGGGCCTGCTGGTTGATTCCCTGAGCGAGCTGCTCAAGCCGCTGGAGCGTCCGCTCGAAATTGGCCGCCACGACCCGACCGTGATGATGGTCGTCGGCGTGAATGGCGCCGGCAAGACCACCAGCATCGGCAAGCTGACCCGCCATCTGCTCGAAGCCGAGCAGAAAGTGCTGATGGCCGCGGCCGACACCTTCCGTGCTGCCGCGCGCGAGCAGTTGGCCGTCTGGGCGCAGCGTGCCGATGGCAGTGGCGTGCAGGCGCAGGGCGCCGGTTGGGTGGACATCGTCAGCCAGCAGGGCGGGGACCCGGCGGCGGTGACCTTTGACGCGGTGAACGCCGGCAAGGCGCGCGGCTGCGACGTGGTCATTGCCGACACCGCCGGCCGCCTGCCCACTCAGCTGCACCTGATGGAGGAGCTGAAGAAGATCAAGCGCGTCATCACCAAGGCGCAGCCCGATGCGCCTCATGAGGTGCTGCTGGTGGTGGACGGCAACACCGGCCAGAACGCGCTCACCCAGGTCAGGGCTTTTGACGATGCCCTGCAGCTGACCGGCCTGATCGTTACCAAGCTCGACGGCACGGCCAAGGGCGGCGTGCTGGCCGCCATCGCCCGCGAGCGGCCGGTGCCGGTCTACTTCATCGGCGTGGGTGAGCGGCTCGAAGACCTGCAGACCTTCAGCGCACGCGAGTTTGCGCAGGCGCTGCTTAGCTGATCACAAGGGGCTGAGCCCCAGGGCCTGGCGCAGTTCGTTCTCGTGAGGCACCCAGCCGGGCTGCCACTCCAGCACATTCAGGCCGGCGGCGCGCAGCACCCGCGCCAGGCGTTCGCGGCGCAGCTTGGCGCGCGGGCTTTCCTCGCGTGGGCACAGCAGCACGCAGGCGATGACCTGGCTGGTGCGGTCACAGACGGCGAAATCGGCGCTCAGGCCGGAGATGCGCGACAGCCATTCGTTGTAGGAGCGCCGGTTGGGCACGCGCACCAGCCGGGCCAGCGGCAGGTGCACGAAAACCTGGCAGTCCGGCAGGGCCTGCAGAAGCTGGCCCTGGGCCAGGCGTTCGGGGGCGTTCAGCAGCCGGGCCGGCACGGGCGGCCAGGCGGCCACCGTGTCATCGCTCTGGGTCTTCAGGTTGCGTTGCAGCGGCAGCCAGTTGCTCAGTCTTTGCAGCAGAGGTACTTCGGTCATGGGCCGCGAGGCTATTGCGCGCCTTGCGGTCCAGGGGCTACCAATGGTGAACAAGGCCCCCCGCGGCCATGGGGTGGGTTCACCCGATGCCGGGCATGCCCTTCATGCCGCCGAACTTCTTCATCATCTTGAAGAGGCCGCCGCCCTTCATTTTTTTCATCATGTCGCGCATCTGCTCGAACTGATTCAGCAGGCGGTTGACTTCCTGGACCTGCACCCCGGCGCCCTGGGCGATGCGCTTCTTGCGGGTGGCCTTGATGAGTTCGGGCTTGCGGCGCTCCAGCGGCGTCATCGAATGGATGATGCCGGTCATGCGCCGCATGTCCTTCTCGGCGCGCTCCATCTGGCCGTCGCCGGCCTTGGCGGCAATCTGCGTGGGTAGTTTGTCCATCAGGCTGGACAGCCCGCCCATCTTCTTCATTTGCTGCAGCTGCAGCAAGAAATCGTCCAGTGTGAAGGCGTCGCCGGCCTTGAGCTTGTCGGCCAACTGCTTGGCCGATTCGATGTCCACGCCCTTGGTCACTTCCTCGACCAGGGCCACGATGTCGCCCATGCCCAGCACGCGGCCGGCGTGGCGTTCGGCGTCGAAAGCCTCGAGGCCGTCGATCTTCTCGCTCACGCCAGCGAACTTGATCGGCACGCCGGTGATGGCGCGCACCGAGAGTGCGGCACCACCGCGCGAGTCGCCGTCCAGCTTGGTCAGCACCACGCCGGTCAGCGGCAGGGCTTCCTTAAAGGCCTTGGCGGTGTTGATGGCGTCCTGGCCCTGCATGGCGTCGACCACGAACAGGGTCTCGACCGGCTTGAGCGTGGCGTGCAGCTCGCGGATCTCGGCCATCAACACTTCGTCGATGGCCAGGCGGCCGGCGGTGTCGACCAGCAGCACGTCGAAGTAATGGCGGCGCGCGTGATCGAGTGCGGCCAGCGCGATGTCGCGTGGCTTCTGGTCCGGCGTGGAGGGGAACCATTCGGCACCGGCCTGCTTGGTCACCGTCTTCAGCTGTTCGATGGCGGCCGGGCGGTAGACGTCGCCGCTGACCGTCAGCACCTTCTTCTTGCGCTTCTCGATCAGGTGCTTGGCGAGCTTGGCCGTGGTGGTGGTCTTGCCCGCGCCCTGCAGGCCGGCCATCAGGATAACGGCGGGCGGCTGGGTGTGCAGATTGATGTCGGAGGCGCCGGGCTTGAGCTGGCCCTTGTCGTCCAACTCGCCCATGGTGGCGGCGAGTTCCTTGTGCACGATGCCCACCAGGGCTTGGCCGGGCGTGAGCGAACCCACCACCTCCTGGCCCAGCGCCTTGTCCTTGACGCGCGCAATGAAGTCGCGCACCACGGGCAGGGCCACGTCGGCTTCCAGCAGGGCCATGCGCACCTCGCGCAACATCTCCTGCACATTCGAATCGGTGATGCGGGCCTGGCCGCGCATCGTCTTGACCAGCCGACTCAGGCGATCGGCAAGGGTGGAAGCCATCGGGGTGAGGACGCGGGCCTGCAAAGGGGCGCCCGTAAACTAAAGACGACGATTTTATGGAGGGCGCGAGCCTGAACTCCTCAATGTGGCTGACTGGATGGAGCGCGCTGGCCTTGCTGGGCTATGCGCTGGCGGCCTGGGGGGCCAGCCCGGAACGTGAGCGCTGGATGCCAGCCCTGTGGCTGGCCTGGCCGGCCCACGCGGCGGCCTTGGTGATCGATCTGGGGGGGCTCGGCCAGTTGCCCGCGGGGGCGCGCTTCGGCTTTGCGCCCGCGCTGTCGCTCATGTTCTGGCTGGTCTGGGCAGTGGTGCTGATTGAAAGCCGCTTCCTGCCCTTGCAGTTCATGCGCCGCGTGCTGGCCCTGCTGGCGGCGGCGGGGGTGGCCCTGGCGTGGGCCTTTCCGGGGCAATTGCATGCGGCCGCCACGCCCTGGGCACCGCTGCACTGGGTGCTGGGTCTGGTGTCGTACGGCCTGCTGGGCACGGCGGTGCTGCATGCTTGGTTGCTGGGGCGGGCCGAGCGCCAGATGCGCCACCCGGGCAGCGGGGTCGCACCCGTGGGGCTGCCGCTGCTGCGCCTGGAGCGGCTGACTTTTCAGTTCGTGGCGGCCAGCGTGCTGGTGCTGGGCCTGGCCCTGTTGCTCGGGGCGGCGCTGGGTGCGCCCTGGCACTGGGACCACAAGACCTTGTTCTCGCTATTGGCCTGGTGTGTGCTGGCCGGTCTATTGGCGGGCCGCCACTGGTTGGGTTGGCGTGGCGCGCAGGCCACCCGCTGGTTGTATGTGGGCGCGGCCCTGCTGCTGATGGCCTATGTCGGCTCGCGCTTTGTGTTGCAGGTCCTGCTGGGCCGGGTGGTCTAAACCATGCTGATGCGTCTGGTTTTTTTGCTGTTGATGGGCGGACTGCTGTGGCTGGCATGGCGCAAGCTGATGCCACGCGATGCGGACGCGCCGCCCCCCGCACCGCCCGCGCCCACGGGAGGCCCTGAGGTGATGCGCCGCTGTGCAGAGTGCGGCGTGCACCTGCCCGAGAGCCAGGCCCTGCCCGGCCGTGGCGGGCATTTCTGCAGCGCGGCCCATCGCGAGCAGTTCGAGACGCGCGAGCCGCGCTGAGTGGCGTTGAGCCGCCAGAGCCTGCCACCTGAGGGCATGGACCCGACCGCCGCCGCGCCGCTGCGCACCGCCCGCCTGCTGGAAGGCAGCTTCGCGCGCCTGTACGCCGCCTTCCTGGCTGCCCGCGCCGCGCTGGGCGTGGCCCTGCTGCTGGTGCAGGCCAGCGGCTGGATGCTGAGCGGGCAGGCGCCGTCCGAGAGCTTGGCGCTGTGCGCGCTCTATGCGGGCCTGACGCTGGTGCACGCCGTGCTGCCGCGGCTGCGCAGGACCACCAACCGCCGCAGCCTGGCGGTGATGAGCAGCCCGCGCTGGTGGGCCAGCATCGGCGTCGACCTGGCGACCTTCACGGCCTTGCAGGCCCTGCAAGGGGGGACGGGCCTGCCCGTCACGGCGCTGTTCTTCCTGCCGGTGATGACAGCGGGCGTGCTGTCTTCGCGCCGTGCCGCGCTGGCCTCGGCGGCCATGGCCACGCTGGGCCTGCTGGGTGGCCTGCTGTGGGCGGACATCAGCGGCAGCGAGCTGAGCCCACGCTTCATGCAAGCCGGGGTGGCGGGCAGCGGTTACTTCGTCGTCGCCCTGCTGACGGCCGAGCTGGCCGCGCGCCTGGCGCGCGAGCAGCTCAGCGCACGTGGCAGCGAGGCCCTGGCGCGCCAGCAGGCGGCGTTGAATCAGCTGGTCATCGACGAGATGCAGGAAGGCGTGCTCGTGGTGGATCGCCGCCTGCAGGTGCGTACTGCCAACCCGGCCGCCCGCAAGCTGCTGGGGCAGACCGAGCCCGTGGCGCCGCCGCCCTTCGCCTTGCCCGATCAGACCGCTTGGGCCGGCCTGGCGGACACGGTGGAACTGGCTTTCGCTGGTTCGGCCGGTGCCGAGTTGCGCGAGGTCACGCTGAGCTTTGCGGCTGCGCCGGCGCGCACCCTGCGCGTGCGCAGCCGGCTCACGCCCAGTGGCGAGCCGGAAGGCGGCGAGGACCTGTGCGTGCTGCTGCTGGAGGATCGCGCCACCTTGATGGCCCGCATGCGGCAGGAGCGCATGGCTGCCATGGGGCGCATGTCGGCTGGCATTGCGCATGAGATCCGCAACCCGCTGGCCGCCATCTCGCAGGCCAACGCCTTGCTGGCCGAGGATGTGCCCGACCCCGGGGCACAGCGCCTGACCGATCTGGTGGCCGCCAATGTGGCGCGGCTCAAGCGCATCGTCGACGACGTGATGGTGCTGGCGGCCGCGCCCGATATGGCGCTGGTGCGCCTGGATGCGGTGGGGAGCAGCCGTGAGATCGCGCAGGACTGGTCGCGTACGCAGGGCCTGTTCGCCGGTCGCGCGCTGCGCCTGGAGCTGCCGGACGAGACCCTGCAGGTGCGCTTCGATGCCGAGCACTGGCGGCGCGTACTGGTGAATTTGCTCGACAACGCCTGGCGGCATGCGCAGGAAGCCGCCCAGGCTCCCGATGCGCCGGCCGATTCGCCCTGGATCGTCCTGCAGGTGCGGGCCGAGGCTGGCGGAGCGCTGGTGCGCGTCTTCAACCCGGGCCCGGCCATCCGCCCGGAAGTTGAGCGCCATCTGTTCGAGCCCTTCTATTCCAGTCGCAGCCGCGGCTCGGGCCTGGGCCTCTACATCTGCCGCGAACTGTGCGAGCGCTACCGCGCCCGCATCGACTACCGAGCCATGGCCCTGCACGATGTGCCGGGCAACGCCTTTGAAGTCCACCTGCAGTCCGACAATCCTGCGTGACGGCCCCAGGCCTGCCCTTCGCCCTCCACCCCCAAGGGGCCACCGCCCGCGAGCATCCAGCCCATGACCGCCAATGACCGCTTGCTCGTCGTCGATGACGAGCCCGACCTGCGCACGCTCTATGAGCTGACCCTGCTGCGCGAGGGCTACAGCCTGGTCAGCGCCGAGACGGTGGCCGAGGCCCTGGCGCTGCTGCAGTCCGAGCGCTTCGCCGTCGTCATCACGGACATGCGCCTACCCGATGGCTCGGGCCTGGACCTGCTGGCCTGGCTGGAGCAGCAGGGGCGCAACGAGCGCGCCATCGTCATCACCGCTCACGGTTCGGCCGAGAACGCCGTCGAGGCCCTGAAGGCCGGTGCCTTCGACTACCTGACCAAGCCGGTGGATCTGCGCCAGTTCCGCAGCGTGGTGGCCACCGCGCTGGGGCGCGAGCCCGGCCGCCCGGCGTCGCGGCGCGAGGAAGCTGCGCCCCGCGCGAGCAGCAGCAGCGGCGCACTGGCCAAGTTGGCCGGGCGTTCCCCGGCGATGGAGCAGGTGCGCGAGCTGATCCGCAAGGTCGGGCGCTCCATGGCGCCGGTGCTCTTGCAGGGCGAATCGGGCACCGGCAAGGAACTGGTGGCGCGCGCCATCCATGGCGAGGGTGCGCGGGCCAGCCAGCCCTTCATCGCCGTCAACTGCGGCGCCATCCCGGAGCAGCTGCTGGAGGCCGAGTTCTTCGGCTATCGCAAGGGCGCCTTCACGGGGGCGAGCGAAGACCGCGAGGGCTTCTTCCAGGCCGCACAGGGCGGCACCCTGTTCCTGGACGAAATCGGCGACCTGCCGCTGGCCATGCAGAGCAAGCTGCTGCGCGCCATCCAGGAGCGCTCGGTGCGGCCGGTCGGTGCGGTCAGCGAGACGCCGGTCAATCTGCGCTTGCTCAGCGCCACGCACAAAGACCTGGCGGCCGAGGTGCAGGCCGGCCGCTTCCGTCAGGATCTGTACTACCGGCTCAACGTCATCCAGATCCGCGTGCCGCCGCTGCGCGAACGCCTGGCCGATCTACCCGATATCGGCACCAGCCTGCTCGAGCGCATTGCCCGCGATGCCGGCGTGCACCCGGTGCCGCGCCTGAGCGCAGGGGCACTGGCGCGGCTCTCGGCCTACGCCTTTCCCGGCAACGTGCGTGAACTGGAGAACGTGCTGCACCGCGCGCTGGCGCTGTCGGGCGCCAGCGAGCTGCAGGCCGAGGATCTGGACCTGCCGGACTGTGTCTCGGGTGAGGACTCGTCCTTCGGTGCCCTGGCGCCGCTCGGTCAGGCGACTCCCGTCGCGGCGGAAGAAGCGGTCGGTCTGCCGCTGGACCTGACCCAGTACCTGGACGAGGTGGAGCGTCGCGTGCTGCTGCGCGCCTTGGCCGAATATCGCTTCAACCGCACCGCAGCCGGTGCGCGTCTGGGCCTGTCGCTGCGCCAGATGCGCTACCGCATGGCACGGCTGGGCATCCAGGTCGATGATGGCGAGGCCCGCGATGCCGGCTGAAGCCCGGTGGCAGGGGCAGTGGCAGGGCGGTTGGTGGTCAGCGGCACGCGCCTGCCCCTCGCCCAACCAGGGGCCGCGGCCGCCCGGTTTGCCGGTCAATCTGGTGGTGCTGCACTCGATCAGCCTGCCGGCCGGTCACTACGGCGGTGCTGAGATCGAAGACCTGTTCCTGAACCGCCTGGACTGCGCCGCCCACACGAGCTTCGAGTCTTTGCGCGGGGTGCAGGTGTCGGCGCACTTTCTGGTGCGGCGGGACGGCGAGCTGCTGCAGTTCGTGGCCGTGGACCGGCGCGCCTGGCATGCCGGGGTGTCGCAGTTCCAGGGCCGCGACAACTGCAATGATTTCTCCGTCGGCATCGAGCTGGAAGGCCTGGAGGGCCAGCACTTCGAGCCGGCCCAGTACCGTGCCCTGGTGCATTTGCTGCGCGCCCTGCGCCGCCAGCTGCCCCTGCGCCACGTGGTGGGCCACGAGCACGTGGCCCCGGGCCGCAAGGGCGACCCCGGCCCGGGCTTTGACTGGCTGCAGCTGCAGCGCCGCCTGCGCTGGAGCCCGGCGCGCTTTCCGTTCAGCCCGGGGTAAGTCGTTCGAGCTGGTGCACGCGCAGGCTCCAGCCCAGCCAGAAGGGCAGCGGGATCACCAGCCAGATCAGCGAGCGCAGGGAGCCGAGCGAGTCTGGCGCCGTGCCCTCCGGAGCGAGCAGCCAGGGCATCGGTGCCAACAGGCAGCTCAGCAGCCCGGCCATGACCAGCAGGCGCAGACCGCGCGCGTGGTCCTCGGGCACACCTTTCCAGGATTGCCGCACGATGCCCAGCAGGCCCAGCCAGCCCAGGGTCGCCGTCAGGAGCCACAGCCCGTGCCAGGGCAGCAGCCAGGCCTTGGAGGCCTGCCCCAGCAGGGCCAGCCCGCCCAA
>JBDHSJ010000048.1:0-22136 GCA_039808065.1 Burkholderiaceae bacterium
CTTGCGCATCCACCAGGCTCAGCGGGCCGCGCCACAGCAGGGCCTGCGGGTCGGCGCCCACCAGGCGCATCAGATCCAAGGTGTGGCGGTAGGCGCCGATGAGGATGTGGTGCCCGCTGTCGAGCGCGTCGTCTCCCGCGCTCAGGCTGCGCGCCCGCCCCCCCAGCTGCGGCGCCATCTCCAGCAG
This sequence comes from Burkholderiaceae bacterium, assembly GCA_039808065.1. GTDB lineage: Bacteria > Pseudomonadota > Gammaproteobacteria > Burkholderiales > Burkholderiaceae_C > Inhella. The sequence goes on from JBDHSJ010000048.1 coordinate 188, forward strand.
GCGCACGCGGGCGCCGGCCTGCACGGCCTGCACCGCGGCCGCGATGCCGGCCCAGCCGCCCCCGACGATGGTGAGTTCCGCGCTCAACGGCCGCGCCAATTGGTGCGCATGGCAATCCACAGCTTGCGCAATGGCGTGAGGGCGATGCGCTGGTGCAGCACCTGGAAGTGCTCGGCCTCCAGCTCGCGCAGCAGGGCGCAGTAGATGTTGGCCATCATCAGCCCCGGCTTCTGCGCCTGGCGGTCGGCTTCGGGCAGCAGGGCGAGCGCCTCGTCGTACAGGCGGTGCGCGCGCTCGGCCTGGAACTTCATCAGGGCGGTGAAGCGCTCGCTGTAGCCCCAGGGCGCTTCGCGCTTCAGGATCTCGTGCGCCTTCACATCGAACTGCTGCAACTCGTTCACAGGCAGGTAGATGCGGCCGCGGCGGGCGTCGTCGCCCACGTCGCGCAGGATGTTGGTGAGCTGCAGCGCCAAGCCAAGCTTGTGGGCGTAGGCCACGGTCTGCTCCTGGGTGCGCCCGAAGATCGCACTGGCCACTTCGCCCACCACGCCGGCCACCAGATGGCAGTAGCGCTCCAGGCCGGCGAAGTCCAGGTAGCGGGTCTGCTGCAGGTCCATCTCGCAGCCTTCAATGACCGCGAGCAGGTGGCGGGCCTCGATGCCATAGGGGGCCAGGTGGGGGCCGAGCGCCTGCATGGCCGGGTGGCTGGGTTGCCCAGCAAAAAGGCGCTGAACCTCCTGACGCCACCAGGCCAGCTTGGTGGCCGCAACGCCCGGGTCCTGCACCTCGTCCACCACATCGTCCACTTCGCGACAAAAGGCGTAGAAGGCGGTGATGGCGGCGCGCCGCGGCGGGCTCAGGAACTTGAAGGCGTAATAGAAGCTGGAGCCACTGGCGGCCGCCTTGTCCTGTACGTATTGCTGGGGCGTCATGCGCGTGGGTCCATGTGCGCGGCGCGCCAGAGCATGAGTGGGGCATCCCAGGCGCGCAGGCGCGGCCGGTGCAGCAGGGTGGCATGGTTCATGGCCCGAATTTTCTCCGCCACCCGCAGGCCGCCTTGGACGACCAGGCGCAGCTCCCAGCCCACGCGGCCGGGCACCCGAAAGGGCAGGCTGACGCCTTCACGCATTAGCGCGCAGGCCCAATCCAGCTCGCCGGCCACGCAAGCGCGCAAGGCCGGGCTGTCGCGGCCGGCCAGAACCTCCTCGACGCTGCTCCCTGCGGCCTGCAGCCGATCCGCGGGCAGGTAGACCCGTTCCTTGAGGCGGTCCAGCGACAGGTCCTGCCAGAAGTTGATCAGTTGCAGCGCCGTGCATATCGCATCGGAGGCCAGCAGCGCTTCCGCATCTTGGATACCGAAGAGATGCAGCAACAGGCGGCCCACCGGGTTGGCCGAGCGCTCGCAGTACTGCAGCAGCTCGGCCCGGCTGGCATAGCGCTGCATCCAGGTGTCCTGATGAAAGGCGTCCAGCAGGGCTTCCAGCAGCGGCAGTGGCAGTTGGTGGTGATGCAGAGCCTGTGCCAGCGGAGCGAGCACCGGCAGCAGCGCGGGTTCGCAGGGCAGGCCCTGGGCGATGGCGCGCAGCTGGGCGCGCAGCTCGGCCAGTGCCTGTTGCCGTTCGGCCACAGACGCGTTGCCCTCGTCCGCCAAGTCGTCGCCGTAGCGCGCGAATCGGTAAATGGCCAGGATGGGGGGGCGCAGCGCTGGGGGGCAGAGCCAGGAGGCGACCGGAAAGTTCTCCTGCTGGTGGCGCTGCGCGCTCGGAAGGGTGGATAAGGGCACGGCGCGCATTGTGTCTGCGGCTCTGCCACTGGAAGGAGCTCCAGTACATTAGCGGCGCATCTAAGAACATCGGCACGCCTGGGGGCGAAGCCGTCGATCCCAAAGAGGTTGCGATGACAGCTGCAGCGGGCGCCCATGGCAGGCGTCGAGTGGGGGTTTGGGCCTTGGGCTTGGCCCTGGGCGTACTGGTGAGCGGCTGCGGCCGCAAGGACGCCGAGCCGGCTCCCGAGCGTGCCGTGCGCACCCAGGTGCTGAAGGTGGCCCAGGCCGGCCAGACCCTGGAGTTCGCAGCCGAAGTGCGTGCCCGCACCGAGTCCCGTCTCGCGTTCCGCGTGCCCGGCAAGGTGCTGAGCCGCAGCGTCGGGCTGGGTGACAGCGTCAAGGCCGGGCAGGTGCTGATGCGCCTGGATCCGGCCGACCTGAAGCTGGCTGTTGACGCGGCCGAGGCGGCGCTCACGGCCGCGAAGGCCAATCGCGATCAGCAGGTGGCGGACATCAAGCGCTTCCGCGAGCTCAAGAATCAGGGCTTCATCAGCGGCGCCGAGCTGGAGCGTCGCGATGCCGCCCTGCAGGCGGCGCAGGCCCAGTTCGAGCAGGCCCGCGCCCAGGCCAAGGCGCAGCGCAACCAAAGCCAGTACGCGGCGCTGGAGGCGGACGCCGCGGGTGTCATCACCTCCGTGGATGCCGAGCCCGGTACCGTGGTGGCGGCCGGCACGCCGGTGCTCCGGCTGGCCCAGAAAGGTCCGCGCGACGTGGTGTTCCAGGTGCCCGAGCACCAGGTCCTGGCGTTGCGCCAGCTGGCGGCACAGCCTGGTGCGCTGGCGGTGCGGCTGTGGGGGCAATCGGAGTTGCTGCCGGCCAAGCTGCGCGAACTCGCCGAAGCCGCCGATCCGGTGACCCGCACCTTCACCGCCAAGGTCGATATCGGCGCTGAGGCGCCGGTCAAGCTGGGCCAGACGGCGACGGTGCTGCTCAGCTCGCCGAAACAGACCGGTGTCGTCAAGCTTCCGATGGCCGCCGTGTTCGAGGCCAAGGGTCAGACCCAGGTCTGGGTGCTGGACCCGGCCACGATGACCGTGCGGACCCAGGCCATCCAGGTGGCTGGGGCGGATGGCAATGAAGTCGTGGTCAGCAGCGGACTGAGCCCGACCCAGGAAGTGGTGGTGGCGGGCGTGCATGCGCTGAGCCCGGGCCAGAAGGTGCGGCGCTACGGCGCACCGGCCGGCAAACCCTGAGCGGCCCAGGCGCAGCAGCATGAGCAACGTTTCCACGGCCGGCAACGGCAAGTTCAATGTGTCGCGCTGGGCGCTGGAACACCCAGCGCTGACGCGCTATCTGATGGCCGTCCTGCTGCTGGTGGGTTTTGCGGCCTACTTCCAGCTCGGGCAGGACGAGGACCCGCCTTTCACTTTTCGCGCCATGGTGGTGCAGGTGTTCTGGCCCGGTGCCACGGCGCAGCAGATGGCCGAGCAGGTCACCGACAAGGTCGAGCGCACGCTGCAGGAGGTCGCCTACGCCGACAAGATTCGCAGCTTCACCAAGCCCAATGAATCGCTGACGATCTTCCAGCTCAAGGACAGTGTGCCGTCCAAGGACGTGCCGGGTACTTGGTACCAGGTGCGCAAGAAGCTCGGAGACATGCGCGGCACCCTGCCGCAGGGTGTCATCGGGCCCTTCTTCAACGACGAGTTCGGCGACGTCTACGGCACGATCTATGCGCTCTCGGGCGATGGCTACAGCGCCGAAGAATTGCGGCGTCATGCTGAAACGGTGCGCGCCAAACTGCTGCGCGTGCCCGATGTGGCCAAGGTCGACTTGTTCGGCGTGCAGCCCGAGAAGGTCTATGTCGAAATTTCTCACAAGAAACTGGCCCAACTCGGCATCGACATCACCCAGGTCCTCGGCCAGCTGAATGCCCAGAATGCCGTCGAGGGGGCGGGCCTGCTGAACACGCCGGATGGCAATGTCGGCGTGCGTGTACAGGGTCAGTTCGAGAGCCTGGACACGCTGCGCGATCTGCCCATTCGGGCCATGAACGCGCAGACCGGTCAAGCCAGCAGCCTGCGCTTGTCCGATATCGCCACCATCACCCGCGGCTATGCCGAACCCCGCGGCGTGACCGTGCGGCACCAGGGCCGCGAAGTTGTGGCCCTGGGCGTTTCAATGGCCAAGGGCGGCGACATCATTCGCCTGGGCAAGGCCCTGCGCGAGGCCATGAAGACTGTCACGCCCGACCTGCCGGTGGGCGTGGAGCTGCAGCAGATCCAGGACCAGCCCCAGGCCGTGCAACGCTCGGTGGGCGAGTTCGTGCAAGTACTCATCGAGGCCGTGGTGGTGGTGCTGGCGGTGAGCTTCATCTCGCTGGGCCTGCACACCCGCCCCTTGCGCATCGACATCTGGCCGGGTTTGGTGGTGGGCATCACCATCCCACTGGTGCTGGCCATCACCTTCGTCACCATGTTCTATTGGGGGGTGGGCCTGCACAAGATCTCGCTTGGCGCCCTCATCATTGCACTGGGCCTGCTGGTCGATGACGCCATCATTGCCGTCGAAATGATGGTGCGCAAGCTGGAGGAGGGGCACGACAAGCTTCATGCGGCCACCTTCGCTTACGAAGTGACCTCGATGCCGATGCTGACCGGCACCTTGATCACCGCCGTGGGCTTTCTGCCCATCGCGCTGGCGCGCTCAGCGGTGGGCGAGTACACCTTCGCCATCTTTGCCGTCACGGCCGCGGCGCTGGTGATCTCCTGGGTAGTTTCGGTCTATTTCGTGCCCTACCTGGGCGCCTTGCTGTTGCACACGCGGCCGGCTTTGCCGGGCGAGGCGCACGAGCTGTTCGACACGCCGTTCTACACGCGCTTTCGCGCCGTCGTGCGCTGGTGTGTGGTGCACCGCTGGCTCACCATAGGCATGACGATTGGTGTGTTCGCGCTTGGAATCGTCGGTATGGGGCGGGTGCAGCAGCAGTTCTTCCCTGACTCCAGCAGGCCGGAGATCCTGGTCGACATGTGGCTGCCAGAAGGCTCTCCGATTCAGGCCACCGAGGCCCTGGCGCAGCGCTTTGAGAAGCGACTGATGAAGGAGCCGGAGCTGCAGTCTGTCAGCATCTGGGTGGGGAGCGGCGTGCCGCGCTTCTACCTGCCACTGGACAACATCTTTCCGCAAAGCAACGTGGCACAGGCCATCCTGCTGCCCAGGTCCTTGAAGGAGCGGGAGGCGCTGCGCATGCGCTTGCCGGAGCTGCTGGCTGCCGAGTTCCCGGAAGCCCGTGCACGCACCAAGTTGCTGCCCAATGGGCCACCGGTGCCTTACCCGGTGCAGTTCCGCGTCATTGGCCCGGATCCCACGCTGCTGCGCCAATGGGCCGACGAAGCCAAGGCTTTGGTGCGCGCCAACCCCAACATGCGTGGGGTGAACGACAACTGGAATGAATCCATCAAGGTGCTGCGCTTGCAGGTCGACCAGGATAAGGCGCGGGCGCTTGGGGTCTCGAGCCAGAGTCTGGCGCAGGCCTCGCGCACCATCCTTTCCGGCACCACGGTTGGCCAGTTCCGCGAGAACGACCGCCTGATCGATATCGTGCTGCGCCAGCCCCTGGACGAGCGCAGCGCCATCACCGATCTGGCCAGCGCCTATGTGCCCACGGCGACAGGGCGCTCGATCCCACTATCCCAGATCGCCCGCCACGAGTTCGGCTTTGAGCCCGGCGTGATGTGGCGCGAGGGTCGGCAGTTCGCCATCACCGTGCAGGGCGATGTGGTGGAAGGCTTGCAGGGCGCCACCGTCAGCGGCCAGATCTGGCCCAAGCTGCAGGAGCTGCAGCAGAAGATGCCGGTGGGCTACCGCATCGAAGTGGCGGGTGCGGTGGAAGAAAGCAGCAAGGGCCAGGGCTCGATCTTTGCGGGCGTGCCGCTGATGCTCTTCATCACCTTCACGCTGCTGATGCTGCAGTTGCAGAGCTTCTCGCGCTCGATGCTGGTGTTCCTGACGGGGCCGCTCGGCATCGCCGGGGTGGCAGGCGCCCTGATCCTGCTGGGGCGGCCTTTCGGCTTCGTGGCCATGCTGGGGGTGATCGCACTGATGGGCATGATCATCCGCAACTCGGTGATCCTGATCGACCAGATCGAGCAGGACCGCGAGCGCGGGGTGCCGGCCTGGTCGGCCATCGTCGAGGCCGCGGTGCGGCGCTTCCGCCCCATCGTGCTGACGGCGGCGGCGGCAGTGCTGGCCATGATCCCCCTGTCTCGCTCCGTGTTCTGGGGGCCGATGGCGGTGGCCATCATGGGGGGGCTGATCGTCGCCACAGCCCTGACCCTGCTGGCCCTGCCGGCCATGTATGCGGCCTGGTTCCGTGTACGGGTGCCGGGGCAGCGCCGCTGATTCCTGCGCTTAGCGCATTAGAATCGCCGGTTCGCCGAATCCAGGCTTCGAGCCAGCCGCGCAAGTGGCGGGCTCGGGCTATCCACCGCGCGGGTGGCGAAATTGGTAGACGCACCAGGTTTAGGTCCTGACGCCTTCACCGGCGTGCCGGTTCGAGTCCGGCCCCGCGCACCATCCACATTTAGAGATTTTGGCCATGGCCGTCACCGTTGAAACCCTCGAGAAGCTCGAACGCCGCATCACCCTGACCCTGCCCTCGGCAATGGTCAACAGCGAGGTGGAGAAGCGCCTCAAGAAGCTGTCGCGCACCGTGAAGGCCGACGGCTTCCGCCCCGGCAAGGTGCCGATGAGCTTCGTGGCCCAGCGCTACGGCGCCTCCGTGCAGTACGAGGTGGTCAGCGATCAGCTCGGCGAAGCCTTCGCCAAGGCTGCCAGCGAGGCGCAGCTCCGTGTGGCGGGTCTGCCCAAGCTGGCCCAGAAGGATGTGGCAGGCGAGGGCGAACTGGCCTTCGACGCGACCTTCGAGGTCTACCCCGAAATCAAGCTGGGCGATCTGGCCGGCGTCGAGGTCGAGCGCGTCAGCAGCGAAGTGACCGAAGAAGCGGTGGACCGCACCGTCGAGATCCTGCGCAAGCAGCGCCGCAGCTTCGCCCAGCGCGCCGCTGACGCCGCCGCGCAAGACGACGATCGCGTCACCATCGACTTCGAAGGCAAGATCGACGGCGAGCCCTTCGCCGGTGGCAAGGCCGAGGGCTTCCAGTTCATCCTGGGCGAAGGCCAGATGCTCGAAGCCTTTGAGAAGGCCGTGCGCGGCATGAAGGCTGGCGAGAGCAAGACCTTTCCGCTGACCTTCCCCGAGGACTACCACGGCAAGGACGTGGCCGGCAAAGAGGCCGACTTCCTCGTCACCGTGAAGAAGATCGAGGCGCAGAACCTGCCCGAGGTCAATGAGGCCTTTGCCAAGAGCCTGGGCATCAAGGAAGGCACCGTCGAAGGCCTGCGCGCCGACGTGCGCAAGAACCTGGAGCGCGAGGTCAAGTTCCGCGTGCTGGCCCGCAACAAGGCGGCCGCCATGGAAGCCCTGATCCAGGTGGCCGAGCTGGATCTGCCCAAGTCCCTGATCGAGGAAGAGGCCGGCCGCCTGGCCGAGCAGTTCCGCGAGCGCCTGAAGTCGCAAGGCCTGAAGGACGTCGAGAAGGTGCCGCTGCAGAGCGAGATGTTCGCCCCGCAAGCCGAGCGCCGTGTGCGCCTGGGTCTGGTGGTGGGCGAGCTGGTGCGCACCGAAAAGCTGCAGGCCAAGCCCGAGCAGCTGCAGGCTCATATCGAAGAGCTGAGCCAGAGCTACGAGAAGCCCGCCGAAGTGATGCGCTGGTACCTGAGCGATCGCGAGCGCATGCAGGAAGTCGAGGCCGTGGTGATCGAGAACAACGTCACCGACTTCGTGCTGGCCAAGGCCAAGGTGACCGACAAGGCCCTGCCGTTCGATGAGCTGATGGCGCAAGCCCAGGCCTGATCGGGGCTTCGGCCCTTGCAGGGCGCCGTGCCTTTCTGGGCCGGCGCCCTGGTCATTTCTGAACCCCCATAATCGCCCGCTTCAAGCCGTAGGAAACCCTTTCGAATGAGCGCGTTGGAAACGAGCAATCTGGGCATGGTGCCCATCGTCATCGAGCAGTCCGGCCGTGGCGAGCGTGCGTATGACATCTACAGCCGCCTGCTGCGCGAGCGCATCGTGTTCCTGGTCGGTCCGGTGAACGATGCGACGGCCAATCTGGTCGTAGCGCAATTGCTGTTCCTGGAAAGCGAGAACCCGGACAAGGACATCTCGCTCTACATCAACTCGCCTGGCGGTTCGGTCAGCGCTGGCTTGTCGATCTTCGACACCATGCAGTTCATCAAGCCCCAGGTCAGCACCCTGTGCCTGGGCATGGCGGCCAGCATGGGTGCCTTCCTGCTGGCGGCCGGTGAAAAGGGCAAGCGCTTTGCGCTGCCGAATTCCAAGATCATGATTCACCAGCCGCTCGGCGGTGCTCAGGGTCAGGCGACCGACATCGAGATCCATGCGCGCGAGATCCTGAAGACCCGCGAGCAGCTGAACAAGATCCTGGCCGACCGCACCGGCCAGGCACTGGACAAGATCCAGAACGACACCGAGCGCGACTACTTCATGTCCGCTGGCGAAGCGGTCGACTACGGCCTGATCGACAAGGTCGTCGAGCGCCGCGCTTGAGGCGTCGGGCGCAGTTTTTCACTTGACAAGGCCCTGGGGGGGCTGGTCTATCATCGACCGCACCCCAGCCGCCGAGAGACACCCCATGGCAGACAAAAAAGGCGGCTCCAGCGAGAAGGTGCTGTATTGCTCCTTCTGCGGCAAGAGCCAGCACGAAGTCAAGAAGCTCATCGCCGGACCTTCGGTCTTCATCTGCGATGAGTGCATTGAACTGTGCAACGACATCATTCGCGACGAAGTGGCCGCCCCCGCGCCGGCCCTGCGCAGCGCCAAGACCGATCTGCCTACCCCGGCCGAGATCAAGACCACGCTCGACCAGTACGTCATTGACCAGGACGCGGCCAAGCGCACGCTGGCCGTGGCGGTCTACAACCATTACAAGCGCCTGCGTCATCTGGGCGAGGCGGGCAGCGAGGTCGAGCTCAGCAAGAGCAACATCCTGCTGATCGGCCCGACCGGCTCGGGCAAGACCCTGCTGGCCCAGACCCTCGCGCGCCTGCTCAACGTCCCCTTCGTGATTGCCGACGCGACCACGCTGACCGAAGCCGGCTATGTCGGCGAGGACGTCGAGAACATCATCCAGAAGCTGCTGCAGAACTGCAATTACGACGTCGAGCGCGCGCAGCGCGGCATCGTGTACATCGACGAGATCGACAAGATCAGCCGCAAGGCCGACAACCCCTCGATCACCCGCGATGTCTCGGGCGAGGGCGTGCAGCAGGCCCTGCTGAAGCTGATCGAGGGCACGATGGCCTCGGTGCCCCCGCAGGGCGGGCGCAAGCATCCGAACCAGGACTTCCTGCAGATCGACACGACCAACATCCTGTTCATCTGCGGGGGCGCGTTCGACGGCCTGGAGAAGGTCATCCAGAACCGCTCCGAGAAGTCCGGCATCGGCTTTGGCGCCAGCGTCACCAGCAAGAGCGAGAAGCGTGTGGGCGAGCTCTTCAAGGAGATCGAGCCGGAAGACCTGATGAAGTTCGGCATCATTCCCGAGCTGGTTGGTCGTCTGCCCGTGGTGGCCACGCTCAGCGAGCTGAGCGAGGACGCCCTGGTCAAGATCCTGGTCGAGCCCAAGAACGCGCTGATCAAGCAGTACCAGCAGCTGCTGGCCATGGAAGGGGTGGAGCTGGATGTGCGCCCCTCGGCCCTGCTGGCCATCGCCCGCAAGGCTTTGAAGCGCAAGACCGGCGCACGCGGCCTGCGCTCCATCCTGGAAGCCGCGCTGATCGACACCATGTTCGATCTGCCCAGCCTGGATGGCGTGGCCCAGGTGGTGTTGGACGAGAGCAATATCGACGAGGGCAGCAAGCCCCTGCTGGTCTACCGCGAGGCCAAGGCCAGCGCCTGAATGCATTGGCACCGCGCCGCCCTTGTGGCGGCGCCCTATGGCCCCACATGGGTCTGACCGAGGCCGGTTCCTAGCCGGCCTCAAGCCAAGAAGGATTCCCCAATGTCTGGTCAAACCCCCCTGCCGTCCGAGCTGCTGACGCTGCCACTGTTGCCCCTGCGCGATGTGGTGGTGTTCCCGCACATGGTGATCCCGCTGTTCGTCGGGCGGCCCAAGTCCATCAAGGCGCTTGAGGCGGCGATGGAATCGGGCCGCCAGATCATGCTGGTGGCGCAGCGCGCCGCCGCCAAGGACGAACCCAAGGCCGACGATCTGTTCGAGATCGGCTGCGTGTCCAGCATCCTGCAGATGCTCAAGCTGCCCGACGGCACCGTGAAGGTGTTGGTCGAAGGTCTGCAGCGCGCCCGCACGGTGGCCGTCCACGAGGTGACCGAGCACTTCACCGCTGAGGTGCTGCCGGTGTCGCCCGATGTGGCGCAAGCCCCCGAGATCGAAGCCCTGCGTCGTGCCGTGGTGCAGCACTTCGATCAGTACGTCAAGCTGAATCGCAAGATCCCGCCCGAGATCCTCACGTCCATTGCTGGCATTGACGATCCGGGGCGTCTGGCCGACACCATGGCCGCGCATCTGCAACTCAAGCTCGAAGCCAAGCAGGCCGTGCTCGACCTGAGCGATGTGGCCAAGCGCCTTGAGAAGCTGCTGGAGCTGCTCGAGCACGAGGTTGACATCCTGCAGGTGGAAAAGCGCATCCGTGGCCGCGTCAAGCGCCAGATGGAAAAGAGCCAGCGCGAGTACTACCTGAACGAGCAGGTCAAGGCGATCCAGAAGGAGTTGGGCGACGGCGAAGAGGGTGCCGACATCGAGGAACTGGAGAAGCGCATCCAGGCCGCCAAGATGCCCAAGGAAGCACGCCAGAAGGCCGAAGGCGAACTCAAGAAGCTGCGCCTGATGTCGCCCATGTCTGCCGAGGCCACGGTGGTGCGCAACTACCTCGACACGCTGATCGGGCTGCCCTGGTCCAAGAAGACCAAGATCAAGCACGACCTGCCGCTGGCTGAGGAGGTGCTGAACGAGGACCACTTCGGCCTGGACAAGGTCAAGGAACGCATCCTCGAATACCTCGCGGTGCAGCAACGCGTCGACAAAGTCAAAGCGCCGATCCTGTGCCTGGTCGGCCCCCCGGGCGTCGGCAAGACCTCGCTGGGTCAGAGCATCGCCCGCGCCACCGGCCGCAAGTTCGTGCGCATGGCGCTCGGCGGCGTGCGCGACGAGGCCGAGATCCGCGGCCACCGCCGCACCTACATCGGTGCGATGCCGGGCAAGGTGCTGCAGTCGCTCACCAAGGTCGGCACGCGCAATCCGCTGTTCCTGCTCGACGAGATCGACAAACTCGGACAGGACTTCCGCGGCGACCCCAGCAGTGCGCTGCTGGAGGTGCTCGACCCCGAGCAGAACCACACCTTCAGTGACCATTACGTCGAGGTCGACTACGACCTGAGCGATGTCATGTTCGTCGCCACCGCGAACTCGCTGAACATTCCGCCGGCCCTGCTCGACCGTCTGGAAGTGATCCGCCTGAGCGGCTACACCGAGGACGAGAAGGTCCACATCGCGCAGAACTACCTGATCCCCAAGCAGCGCAAGAACAACGGCGTGAAAGACGAGGAGCTGGTAGTCGAGGAGAGCGCAATCCGCGGCGTGATTCGCTACTACACCCGTGAGGCTGGCGTGCGTTCGCTCGAGCGCGAGATCGGCAAGATCAACCGCAAAGTCGTCAAGGGTCTGCAGCTGAAGAAGATGACTGCGCCCGTGATCGTCAATGAGGACAACCTCAACGAGTTCCTCGGTGTGCGCAAGTACGACTTCGGCCGTGCCGAGAAGAAAAACCAGGTCGGTCAGGTCGTCGGTCTGGCCTGGACCGAGGTGGGCGGCGATCTGCTGACCATCGAGGCGGCGGTGATGCCCGGCAAGGGCGCCACCATCCGCACCGGTTCGCTCGGCGACGTGATGAAGGAGTCGGTCGAGGCCGCGCGTTCGGTCGTGCGTTCGCGGGCTGCCCAGCTTGGCATCAAGGACGAGCTGTTCGAGAAGCGCGACATCCACATCCACGTGCCCGATGGCGCGACGCCCAAAGACGGCCCGAGTGCAGGCGCCGCGATGACGACGGCCATCGTCTCCACGCTGACCGGCATCCCGGTGCGTGCCGATGTGGCGATGACCGGCGAAATCACGCTGCGCGGCGAGGTCACGGCCATCGGCGGCTTGAAGGAAAAGCTGCTGGCCGCGCACCGCGGTGGCATCAAGACCGTGCTGATCCCGGAAGAAAACGTCAAGGACCTGCAGGACATTCCGGACAACGTCAAGGAAAGCCTGGAGATCCTTCCGGTTCGCTGGGTCGAGAAGGTGCTGGAGCTGGCGCTGGAGCGTGCCCCGGTGCCGCTGACAGAAGAAGAGCTGGCCGCCAAGCCGGCCGAAGCCAAGCCGGCAGCGGGCGAGGCCATCAAGCATTGAGATGAAAACCTGCGGCCCGCTTGTCGGGTCGCAAATTCCGCGTATAGAATGCGCGACTTCGCTGACGGCAGCAGTGCAGACAGCGAAGCCCTGAAAAGGGTCGGTGCGGGAATAGCTCAGTTGGTAGAGCGCAACCTTGCCAAGGTTGAGGTCGCGAGTTCGAGCCTCGTTTCCCGCTCCAAGAATTCCGAAACAGGGAGCTTGACCGGCTCCCTTTTTCATCCCGGCCACCAACCGGGGACTGGTCACAGCGGCGCGGTAGCAAAGCGGTTATGCCCCGGATTGCAAATCCGGTCAGTCCGGTTCGACTCCGGACCGCGCCTCCAGGAACAGTTTGTCTGCGGGAATAGCTCAGTTGGTAGAGCGCAACCTTGCCAAGGTTGAGGTCGCGAGTTCGAGCCTCGTTTCCCGCTCCAGATGCTGTGCCGTGCCGTGAGCGCGGCTATGCGGGAATAGCTCAGTTGGTAGAGCGCAACCTTGCCAAGGTTGAGGTCGCGAGTTCGAGCCTCGTTTCCCGCTCCAGCACAATGCCCCGCTACCCAGCCTGGGTGGCGAAATCGGTAGACGCAGCGGACTTAAACTCCGCCGGTTCCTGAAAAGGACCGTACGGGTTCGACCCCCGTCCCAGGCACCAGCGGCGCCCGCCGCTTTCAAACGGTGCAGCGCTCCAGCGCAAACCCCTCCCAACCCAGACCCTCGCGCGCCAGCCGGCCCAGAACGTCCGTGTTGCCCGTGCTCGCCAGTCGGATCGGTGCGGCCTCGTCCGGCTGGGTGCCATGGGGCCAGAGCCGTGCCGCCTGCTGTGCAACGGCTTGCTCGATCTGCAGCAACTGCACCTCCGGCCCCAATTCCGCCTGCCAGAGCGTGCGGATGAAGGGGTAGTGCGTGCAGCCCAGCAGGGCGGTGTCCACCCCGGCTTGCTTGAGCGGCTGGCAATAGCGCGCCACCAACTCGCGCAACTCGGCGCTGTCGAGATCGCCCTCCTCGATGTGCTTGACCACGCCCGAACAGGCCACGGCCGTGACTTGGGCGCCGGCAGCATGGCGCTCGATCAGGGCCTTGAAGCGCGTGCTGTTGACCGTGGCGGTGGTTGCCAGCACGCCCACGCGGCCATTGCGGCTGGCGGCTGCGGCGGGCTTGATGCCGGGCTCGATGCCGACGATTGGCAGATCTGGGAACTGCTGGCGTAGGGCTTCGGCCGCTGCGGCGGTGGCGGTGTTGCAGGCCACCACCACGACCGCGGCACCCTGTTCTCGCAGATGTTGCGTCAGGGTCAGGCTGCGCGCGGTGATGAATTCGCGGCTGCGCTCGCCATAGGGGGCATTGGCGCTGTCAGCGATGTAGTGCAGGGGCACGCCTGGCAAGGCCTCACGCAGCGCAGCCAGCACGCTCAGGCCGCCCACTCCCGAATCGAAAACCCCCAACGCAGCACGCACCCGCGAGTCCTTTTGAGCTTGCACAAAAAATAGAACGACCGTTCTATTTTCGCCGCAGGTTTGCCCTGAAACCACCCGTTCCCCCTGGGGACGACCCCTAGAATGCTCACAGTTTTTCCCTTCTGGAGACCGGGATGAAAGTGCTGGTGCCCGTCAAGCGGGTCGTGGACTACAACGTCAAGGTGCGCGTCAAGAGCGATGGCACCGGTGTGGACATCGCCAACGTCAAGATGTCGATGAACCCCTTCGATGAAATCGCCGTCGAAGAGGCCGTGCGCCTGAAGGAAAAGGGCGTCGTCACCGAGATCGTCGCCATTTCCTGCGGCGTCACGCAGTGCCAGGAAACCCTGCGCACCGCCATGGCCATCGGTGCCGACCGCGCCATCCTGGTCGAGACCGACGCCGAGCTGCAGCCCCTGGCCGTGGCCAAGCTGCTCAAGGCCCTGGTTGATAAGGAACAGCCGCAACTGGTCATCCTGGGCAAGCAGGCCATCGACGACGACTGCAACCAGACCGGCCAGATGCTGGCGGCGCTGACCGGCATGCCGCAAGGCACCTTCGCCTCCAAGGTCGAGGCGGTGGACGGCGGTGTCAACGTCACCCGCGAGGTGGACGGCGGCCTTGAGACCGTGAAGCTGGGCCTGCCGGCCGTCATCACGACCGATCTGCGCCTGAACGAGCCGCGTTACGTGACGCTGCCCAACATCATGAAGGCCAAGAAGAAGCCGCTCGACGTCGTCAAGCCGGCCGATCTGGGCGTCGATGTGAGCCCGCGCATCAAGACCCTGAAGGTCACCGAGCCGGCCAAGCGCAGCGCCGGCATCAAGGTGCCCGATGTCGCCACGCTGGTGAGCAAGCTGAAGAACGAAGCCAAGGTGATCTGAGCATGTCCGTCCTCGTCATTGCCGAACACGACCATGGCAGCCTGAAGGGCGCCACCCTCAATACCGTCACCGCCGCCGTTGCCTGCGGGGGCGATGTGCATGTGCTGGTGGCCGGCCACAACGCCGGCGCTGCCGCCCAGGCCGCCGCGCAGATTGCCGGCGTGGCCAAGGTGCTGCATGCCGACGGTGCTTCGCTGGCCGAAGGCCTGGCGGAGAACATTGCCGCCCAAGTGGTGGCGTTGGCCTCGGGCTACACCCACATCCTGTTCCCGGCCACCGCCAGCGGCAAGAACGCCGCCCCGCGCGTGGCCGCCCTGTTGGACGTGGGCCAGATCAGCGACGTCACCAAGGTCATCAGCGCCGACACCTTTGAGCGCCCGATCTACGCCGGCAACGCCATCGCCACCGTGCAAGCGGCCGACGCCGTCAAGGTCGTCACCGTGCGCACTACCGGTTTTGATGCCGCTGCCAGCGGTGGCAGCGCGGCGGTCGAATCGATTGCCGCCGTGGCCGATTCGGGCAAGAGCAGCTTCGTCGGCCGCGAGCAGACCAAGAGCGATCGCCCCGAACTGACGGCGGCCAAGATCATCGTCTCCGGCGGCCGCGCCCTGGGTTCGAGCGATCAGTTCAACACCGTGCTGACCCCGCTGGCCGACAAGCTGAACGCTGCCCTGGGCGCCAGCCGCGCTGCGGTGGATGCGGGCTACGCCCCGAACGACTGGCAGGTCGGCCAGACCGGCAAGATCGTCGCGCCACAGCTCTACATCGCCTGCGGCATCAGCGGCGCCATCCAGCACCTGGCGGGCATGAAGGACTCCAAGGTGATCGTGGCGATCAACAAGGATCCGGAAGCGCCGATCTTCAGCGTGGCGGACTACGGCCTCGAAGCCGATCTGTTCACCGCCGTGCCCGAGTTGGTCAACAGCCTGTAAACCGACCCAGCCTGATTCCTAGGCGCCGCCACCACAGGGTGCCGGCGCCTTTTTCATTCCAGAAAGCCACCCCATGAGCTACACCGCCCCCGTCAAGGACCTGCTGTTCAACATGGCCCATCTGGCCGAGCTGGACAGCCTGACCCAGATCCCCGCCTTCGCCGATGCCGGCCTGGACACCGCGCAGGCGGTGCTGGAAGAGTGCGCCAAGCTGTGTGAGGACGTCATTGCCCCACTGAACCATGCGGGCGACAAGAACCCGAGCAGCTGGGCAGACGGCCGGGTCACCACCACCCCGGGCTTCAAGGAGGCCTTTCGGCAGTACGTCGAGGGCGGCTGGCAGGGCCTGGTGCACCCGACCGAGTTCGGCGGCCAGGGCTTGCCCAAGGTCATCGCGGCAGCCTGCCAGGAGTTGGTGAACAGCGCCAACCTGAGCTTCGCCCTGTGCCCGTTGCTGACCGATGGCGCCATCGAGGCCCTGCTGACGGCGGGAAGCGACGAACTCAAGACCCGCTACATCCCCAAGATGATCGACGGCAGCTGGACGGGTTCGATGAACCTGACCGAGCCGCAGGCCGGCTCCGACCTGGCCCTGGTGCGCACGCGCGCCGAGCCGCAGGGCGACGGCACCTACAAGGTCTTCGGCACCAAGATCTTCATCACCTATGGTGAGCACGACATGGCCGAGAACATCGTCCATCTGGTGCTGGCCCGCGTGCCCGGTGCGCCAGCCGGCGTGAAAGGCATCAGCCTGTTCGTGGTGCCCAAGTTCCTGGTGAACGCGGATGGCTCGCTGGGTGCACGCAATGACGTGCATTGCGTGTCCATCGAGCACAAGCTGGGCATCAAGGCCAGCCCCACGGCCGTGCTGCAGTTCGGCGACCACGGCGGCGCCATCGGCTACCTGGTGGGCGAGGAGAACCGCGGCCTGGAATACATGTTCATCATGATGAACGCGGCCCGCTACGGTGTCGGTGTGCAGGGCCTGGCCCTGAGCGAGCGCGCCTACCAGCAGGCCGTGGCCTACGCGAAGGACCGCGTGCAAAGCCGCCCGGTGGATGGCTCGCAGCCCGGCGCAGCCACCATCATTCACCACCCCGATGTGCGTCGCATGCTGATGACCATGCGTGCCCTGACCGAAGGCTGCCGCGCCATGGCCAGCGTGGCTGCGGCCGCTTACGACCGCACCCATGCGGTGGGCGACAAGCAGGCCCAGGCCTTCTACGAGTTCCTGGTGCCGCTGGTGAAGGGCTACAGCACCGAAGCCAGCCACGAGGTCACTTCGCTTGGTGTGCAGATCCACGGTGGCATGGGCTTCATCGAGGAGACCGGCGCGGCCCAGCATTACCGTGACGCCAAGATCCTGACCATCTACGAGGGCACCACCGCCATCCAAGCCAATGACCTGGTGGGCCGCAAGACCCTGCGCGATGGCGGCCAGTACGCGCGTTCGATCGCGACGCTCATTGAGGCCACCGAGCTGGAGCTTGCCCAGGGCGGCGAGGCCGCGCATGCCGTGCGCGCCAACCTCAGCCACGCGCGCCAGTCCTACCTGGCTGTGGTGGACTACATCGCCGAGCAAGGCAAGGCCAATCCGAACGCGGTGTTCGCGGCCTCGGTGCCCTATCTGATGCTGGCTGGCAATCTGGTGGCGGGCTGGCAACTGGCGCGCAGCCTGCTGGTGGCCGAGAAGGAACTGGCAGCCGGCAACGATGCGGCCTTCATGCAGGCCAAGATCGTCACCGCGCGCTTCTACGCCGAGCACATCCTGCCGCGCACCGCCGCGCTGCGCGATGCCGTGCTCAACGGTGCAGGCTCTGCGCTGGCCTTGCCGCTGGAGGCTTTCTGATGGCCTTGCCCCCGATCCTGCAAGGCCTGCGGCTGCCGGTGGTGGCCTCGCCGATGTTCATCGTCTCGGTGCCGGCCTTGGTCATCGCGCAGTGCAAGGCCGGCATCGTCGGCTCCATGCCCGCACTCAATGCCCGCCCGGCCGAGCTGCTGGACGATTGGCTGGCCGAGATCACCGAGACCCTGGCGGCGCACAACCGCGCCCACCCCGAGGCCCCGGCGGCCCCCTTCGCCATCAACCAGATCGTGCACAAGAGCAATGACCGGCTCGAACACGACATGGCGGTGTGCGCCAAGTACAAGGTGCCCATCGTCATCACCAGCCTGGGTGCGCGCGAGGACGTCAATGCGGCCGTGCATGCCTGGGGTGGCATCGTGCTGCACGACATCATCAACAACAAGTTCGCCAAGAAGGCGATCGAGAAGGGCGCCGACGGCCTGATCGCCGTCGCCACCGGGGCCGGCGGGCACGCGGGTGTGAAGAACCCGATCCCGCTGATCCAGGAAATCCGCGAATGGTTTGACGGCCCGCTGTTGCTGTCCGGCGCCATCGCCACCGGCGACGGCATCCTGGCCGCCCAGGCCATGGGGGCCGACCTGGCCTATATCGGCTCGGCCTTCATCGCCACCGAAGAGGCCCGCGCCACGCCCGAGTACAAGGCGGAGATCGTGGGCGGGACGAGCGACGACATCGTCTACACCAACCTCTTCACGGGTGTGCACGGCAACTACCTGCGCGGCTCGATCGAGCGTGCGGGCCTGGACCCCGAGAACCTGCCCGAGAGTGACCCCAGCAAGATGAACTTCGGCGGCGGCGCCGCCGCCAAGGCCTGGAAGGACATCTGGGGCTGCGGCCAGGGCATTGCGCCGGTCAAGGAAGTGCTGCCCACGGCGGCGCTGGTGGAGCGGTTGGCGAGCGAGTACCGCGCGGCGCGTGAGCGTCTGAAGCTCTGAAGGGAGCTGTCGCCACGGAGGCCCTGCGGGGCCTCTTTTCATTCCGGCGGTCAAGCCGCACTTGCCCGCGCTGTTGCAGCTCCGCTGTGAGCAATTGCAAGGGGGCTGGGAAGGGATTGGGGGCGCTGCTAGCGTGCGCGCCGTCGTCGAAGTCCTGACGGCACCGCGCGCTGCGGTGTAGGGCGTGCGGAGTCCCGGCCTGAGGGCAGTTCGCACAGGCCTCGATGTGAACCCGCGCCGCTTCCGGCTCACCCTTTGCCTGGCGGCGGCGCTCCCACGAGGAAGATCCGCTTGAAACCCCTGCTTTCCCCCCTGACGGCCGCACTGTTGGCTGTCCTCGCTTCGTCCGCTCTGGCGGGCCCTGGCCATTCGCAGGCCGCTTCACCCGAGATGGTGCTGCTGCGTGAGCAGGAGCTGCGCCGTACGGCCCAGCTCTTCGAGGTTCATCACCGAGACGCGGCGCTGCGTCGCAAGGCGGCCATCACCTTTCATGCTCAGCTGCTGGAAAGCGAGGGCGAGCACCTGGTGATGGAGCTGACCCCAGCCGAGCAGGCTGAACTGCGCGGCTTCGGCTTCCAGCTCAAGCCAGCCAAAGACTTCATCGCCCGGCGCGACACCGTGTTGAACGAGCTGCAGCGCCGCGCTGCGGCGGGCCTGGATGCTTCCGTGCAGTCCATCCCCAGCTACAGCTGCTACGAAACGGTGGAGGAGAGCTTTGCCGCCGCGCAGGCCATGGCCACGACCAAGCCCGCGCTGGCGAGCTGGATCGATGTGGGCGACTCCTGGCAGAAGACGCAAGGCAGCGGTGGCTACGACATCCGTGTGCTCAAGCTCACCAACAGCGCCGTGCCCACGCCGGCCGGCGGCAAACCCAAGCTCTTCATCAACAGCGCCATCCATGCGCGCGAGTACGCCACCGCGCCGCTGGCCCTGGCCTTCGCGCGCTGGCTGTTTGACGGCCACGGCGTGGACGCCGATGCCACCTGGATCCTGGATCACCACGAAGTCCACTTCATGCTGCAAACCAACCCCGATGGCCGCAAGAAGGCTGAAGGGGGTCTGAGCTGGCGCAAGAACGCCAACAACAACTACTGCGCCAACACCAACACCCGCGGTGCGGACCTGAACCGCAATTTCAGCTTCGGCTGGAACACCACCAATGGCCAGGGCAGCAGCGGTACGGCCTGCAACGAGACCTACCGCGGCCCCAGCGCGGGCAGCGAGCCTGAGACCCAGGCCATTCAGGCCTATGTGCGCTCGATCTTCCCGGACCGCCGTGGCCCCAACAAGACCGATGCGGCACCGGCCGACACCCCGGGCATCCACCTCGACATCCACAGCTACAGCCGGCTGGTGCTGTGGCCCTGGGGCGACGTGAGCACCCCGGCGCCGAACGGCACCGCACTGCAGACCCTGGGCCGCAAGTTCGCCTTCCACAACGGCTACACGCCGCAGCAGTCGGTCGGTCTCTACCCCACCGATGGCACCAGCGATGGCGTCAGCTATGGCGAACTTGGCGTGGCCGCCTACACCTTTGAGCTGGGTACGGCCTTCTTCGAGAGCTGCACCAACTTCAACAACACCATCAAGCCGGGCAACCTGCCGGCGCTGATCTACGCCGCCAAGGTGGTGCGCACGCCCTACATCACACCGGCCGGGCCGGACATCACCAGCCTGGCGCTGGGCCAGGGCGCCTCGGGTGGCGGCGTGCAGCAGGGGGTGGCGGTCACGCTCAGCGCTGCGGCCAGTGATGCCCGCTTCAACAACAGCAACGGCACCGAGAGCACGCAGGCGATCGCCGCCGCTGAGTACTACATCGACGTGCCGCCTTGGTCCGCCGGGGCCGTGGCCCAGCCCATCCAGGCCGCCGATGGCAGCTTCAACGCGGTGACCGAGAACCTGACGGCCACCATTCCGACCGGCACCTTGCCGGTGGGCCGCCACACGGTGTTCGTGCGCGCCCGTGACGCGGCCGGCAGTTGGGGGGCCATTTCGGCTGCCTTCCTGAACATCAGCAACGGCACACCGGCGCTGGATGCCAACTTCAACGCCAGCTGCAACGGCCTATCCTGCACCTTTGACGCCAGCAGCTCCACGGGCAGCCCCAGCAGCTACCAATGGGCATTCGGTGATGGCGGCAGCGGCAGCGGCGTGAACATCGGCCGCACCTACGCCGCGGCCGGCACCTACAACGTCACGCTGACGGTGGGCAATGGCAGCAGCACGAACAGCGAGACCAAGCCGGTGGTCGTGACCAACCCCAGCACCATCGTCAACGAGGTGGAGAGCAACAACACGATTGCCACCGCCACGGCGGTGACGCCACCGCAGGCCATCGTGCCGGGCAGCCTCTCGACCACCAGCGACACCGACTACTTCGCGGTGCCACTGCCGGCCGGCGCCACGCTCAAGGCCACGCTGACGCCGCCAGCCGGTGTGGACTACGACCTCTACATCCTCAACAGCAGCGGCACGACCCTGGCCAGCAGCACCCTGGGGGCGGGCCAGGTGGATGTGGCCAGCAGCACCAACACCGGCAGCACGCAGGTGACACGCTATGTGCGGGTGCGCTATTACAGCGGCGGCGCGGGCAGCTACTCGTTGAAGATCGAGCGCTGAGAGAGGAGGCCGCCCGGGAAATCCCCGGGCGGCGCGGTCCCCCGGCGGGCTGAGGGGCGGGCATGATCGTGCGCGCCATGAACCTCACGCCCGCCCAAGTCATCGTCTTTGCCACGCCGGTCTTCCTGGGCCTGATTGCGCTGGAGTTCGGCTTGGGCTGGGCGCGCGGCCGGCGTGATTACCGCTGGGCCGATGCGATGAACTCGATCGGCCTGGGCATGCTGAGTCAGGTGATCGGCCTGTTCACGCGCGCCTTCAATCTGGGCATCTATGCCTGGGTCTACCAGCATGCTGCCTTGTTCGAGCTCTCGGCCCAGTCCCTCGGGGTCTGGCTGTTCGCCTTGCTGGGCTACGACTTCTGCTACTACTGGCTGCATCGGGGGGGCCACCGCGTGGCCCTGCTGTGGGCGGCCCATTCGGTGCATCACCAAAGCGAGGATTTCAACCTCAGCACAGCGCTGCGCCAGACCGGCAGCGGCTTCCTGTTCGGCTGGCTCTTCTACCTGCCGCTGGCGGTGCTGGGCGTGCCGCCGCTGGTGTTCGGTGTGGTGGCACTGATCGACTTGCTTTACCAGTTTTGGGTGCACACCGAGTTGGTCGGCAAGTTGGGCTGGTTCGACCGCTGGTTCTGCTCGCCCAGCAACCACCGTGTGCACCACGCGGTGAACCATGCCTACCTGGACAAGAACTACGGCGGCATTCTCATCATCTGGGATCGGATGTTTGGCACGTTTGCCGAAGAGCAGGAGCGCTGCGTGTACGGCACGGTCAAGCCCCTGCGCAGCTGGGATCCGCTGTGGGCGAACGTGGTTGGTTATGTGGAGATCGGCAAGGCCTGGTGTGCCGCACAGAGCTGGGGCATGCGCCTGGCGGCGCTGCTGGCGCCGCCAGGCTGGCAACCGGGAGCCGGCCTGCCGCAGGTGGACCTGCAGCGCCCGCGCTTCGACCCCCCGCTGGCCGGCACGCGGCTGGGCTTGGCGCTGCTCCTCTTCGTGCTGGCCATGGGGGCCACCCTCGCCCT
>JBDHSJ010000049.1:0-21659 GCA_039808065.1 Burkholderiaceae bacterium
TGGGATGCCTCCGCCGCCGGCCTGCTGGAAAGCCGCGAGTGGTGCGCTCAGGCCGTGCGCCGGGCGCGTGGAGAAGAGGAGGCACAGCGGCGTGCCGAACTGCAGCCGGGGCGATCACAGCCGGAGTCCCAGCCCGATGCAGTGATGGAGCGGGCGCAGGACCGCGTGGTGCTGCGCTGGGCGAAGCAACTTCAGGCCGAGGGCGATGAGGCGGGCCTGGCTTTGGCGGACTATCTGCTGACGGGCGCACCCACAGAGCACGCCGGCGCACGTGAGCGTCTGATGGAGCGTGCACAGCGCAGCTCGCAGGGCTTTGTGATCAGCTTGGCCCTGCAACGTTGCCATCAGGGCCGCGTTTGCCGTTCATTGGCGCAGCGCTGGCTCCAGCAAGAGCCGGACAACGCCGCGGCCTGGCTGTACGGCGCTGCGGTGGTGGCACCCGTCGAGGTGTTGAGAGGCGTGCAAGGAGCAACGCGCAGCCAGGATTACCAGCTGCCCATCGCATCGCGCCTGCTCGGACTGGCGCAGGCCCCTTCTGCTGGCTTGCGCGATGCCGCCGAGCTGCAGCTGATGTTTGGCATGTCCGCGGCCTGGGACTTGCCCCGCTGGGCGCCGCTGATCAGGCACTGCCGGGCGCTCTCGCAGGCCTCAGAGTGCGTGGGCAGTGCGGATCGGCTCTGGCGCCTGGAAGACCCTCAGCTCATCAGTCGAATACTGAGCATCAAGCTGGCCGGAGAGCAGGCGCGCCAATCACCCGAATGGCATGCCCGAGCGGCGGAAGCGGAGGCCATTTCGCAATGGAGCCTGGAGCGCAGCGAGTTGGAGCTGGCGGATTGGCACTCGGTCGATAGCTGTGACCCAAGCCAGGACTTCGGCGCCCGGCTGCGCGTCCGTCTGGCGCAAGGGGAATGGCCGCGCTTGGTGGCGGACATGCGGGAACAAGGCCAGAGCGTGGCCGAGTTGGCCGAACGCCGCCGTCTGCGGACAGGCCACAGTCTGCTGGATCCACCCAAACCCTGAGTGCGCCGGATTCACCCCGTTTGCGCTGCCCGGGCGTACAAGCTCGGCAACCGCCCTCCGGCGGACCTCACGGAGACTTTCCATGCAGCGAATCCATCTCTGGCGCCAGGCCCTGGGTCTGCTGGCCGCCAGCCTGCTCTGGGCCTGCAGCGCCCCCGGCTCCCAACCCGAAGGCCCTAGCACCTCACCACCGGCCCGGCAGGAAGCAGCGGCCCAGCCGGTGCTGGAGTCGGCTCCCCTGGTCGGCGCGGCGCCGGCACCTGCCACTCAGCCCCAGCGCGCAGACCTGGGCAAATCCGCGCTGGCCGACGCCCCGCGCGCCCAGGAGCTGCGGCCAGCGCCGCCGCCTGCCGCCCCGGCCAAGCTGATGGCCCAGGGCAGCCATGCCTTGATGGCCCCGCGCCCGTTCATGCCGCCGCCCCAGCCCGACACCGCCCAGTACACCGGCTTCAAAGACAACCCCTGGCAGCGCGTGAGCGAGCAACCGGTCTCGACCTTCAGCGCCAGCGTGGACACGGGCTCCTATGCCAATGTGCGGCGCTTCCTGAACCGCGGCCAGCTGCCGCCGCGCGATGCCGTGCGGGTCGAGGAGCTGGTCAACTACTTCGGCTATGCCGACCCGCTGCCGGCGGCGGGCGATGCGCTGCCGCTGCGCGTGACCCTGCAGCAGGCGCGCTCGCCCTGGCACCCGGAGCGCGGCCTGCTGCGCATCGGCATCCAGGGCCGTGACACGGCGCGTGCCACGCTGCCGCCGGCGAACCTGGTCTTCCTCGTCGATGTCTCGGGTTCGATGGGCCCGCCGGATCGGTTGCCCTTGGTGCGTTCGGCCCTGCTGCTGCTGGCCCAGCAGCTACGCGCCCAGGACCGTGTGAGCCTTGTCTCTTACGCCAGCGGTACCCAGGTCGTGCTGCCGGCCACGGCGGGGGATCAGCAGGAGGCCATCCGCGCCGCCATCCAGCAGCTGGCGGCTGGCGGCGGCACGTACGGCGAAGCCGGCATTCGTCTGGCCTATGCCCAGGCGCGCGCCGGCTTCATCAAGGGCGGCATCAACCGCGTGCTGCTGGCCACGGATGGCGATCTGAACATCGGCGTCACCGACCCGGCGGTGCTGAAGGCCTTGGTGGAAGAGCAGCGCCAGGCCGGCATCGGTCTGACCACCCTGGGCGTGGGCGACAGCAATTACAACGAGGCCCTGATGAAGAAGCTGGCCGACGCCGGCGACGGCAGCTACCACTACCTCGATTCGCTGCAGGAGGCGCACAAGGTGCTGGTGCAGCAGATGCGCTCGACGCTGGAGGTGATTGCCAAGGATCTGAAGCTGCAGATCGAGTTCAACCCCGCCGTGGCCGACGAGTACCGGCTGATCGGCTACGAGCTGCACCAGCTGCAGCGCGAGGACTTCAACAACGACCGCGTGGATGCCGGCGAGATCGGCGCTGGCCATCGCGTCACCGCGCTGTACGAGTGGGTGCCCAAGGGCGGCGCGGGCACCGTGGACCCGCTGCGCTATCAAAGCGAGAAGAGGGCCGGCGGGCCGGCGCATGAGCTGGCCTGGCTGAAGCTTCGCTTCAAGCACCCCTGCCAGAGTGAAAGCGTGCTGCACCAGCTTGCGGTGCCGGTGCAGAACCTGATGCCGATGCCGCAGGCCGATGCCGAGCTGCGCTGGGCGGCGGCGGTGGCGGGCTGGGGCCAGTGGCTGCGTGGCAGCGCGCAGATCGGCGACTTCGACGGCCAGCAGGCGCTGGCGCTGGCGCGCACGGCGGTGGGCGAGGACGCCTACGGCCACCGCGCCGAGGCGCTGCGCTTGATGACGCTGTCAACGGCACTAAAAACCAGCGCCCCCAAGCCCTAGACTGCCCCCGCGTCGCCCGATGCGGCGTGGGAGAGTTGGTCAGGATGAATACCGCAACCCGCACGCTCGGCACCCTGGTGGTGCTGGGCGTTTTTGGCGCGGCGCTGTTCTGGGCGCTGCGCGATGGCAAGGTCGAAAAGCAAGCCGCGCAGGAGCAGGCCGAGATCGCCTCGGCCGAGCCGCTGAAGGGCCTGATCGCCGTCGACGCCGAACCCTTCTTCAAGGACGAGCGCGTGCAGAGGGTGCTGGCCGCCCACAAGCTGCCGGTGCAGGTGGCCCGCGTGGGCAGCCGCGACATGGCGAGCAAGGTGAGCGCCAGCGGCGGGCCTGACTTCTTCTTTTCCAGCGGCGTGGTGGCTGCCAACATGATCCTGGACGCGGCGCGCCGCAGCAAGATCAACGCCACCCAGAGCTCGCCCTTCCACACCCCGCTGGTGGTGGCGAGCTGGGAGCCGATCGCCAAGATCCTGGTGGCCAACCAGATGGCCAAGCCCAACCCCGCCGGCTACTACGAGCTGGACATGACGGCGCTGACCAAGGCCATGCTGGCCAAGCAGCGTTGGAAGGACCTGAAGGCCAGCGCGGCCTACGACGTCTCGCGCAGCGTGCTCGTCTCCACCACCGACATCCGGCGCTCCAACTCGGCGGCGATGTACCTGGCGCTGACCTCGCAGGCGCTGAGCGGCGAGGTGGTGACCGACCGCACCGCCGCCCAGCAGCAGGCTGCGCAGCTGGCTGAGCTGTTCAAGCGCCAGGGCTACCAGGAGAACTACGTCAACGGCGCCTTCGACGACTACCTCTCCATCGGCATGGGCAAGACGCCCATGGCGTTCATCTACGAGAACCAGATGCTGGCCCACGCGCTGAAGAATGGCGTGCGCAAGGACATGGTGCTGCTGGTGCCCCAGCCCACCATCGTCAACAAGGTGGTCTGGGTGGCCATGAACGAGCGCGCCAAGCGCTTGGGCGAGCTGCTGGCCACGAACAAGGAATTGCAGGCCGTGGCGCTGGAGCTGGGCTTTCGCACCGGCGACCCGGCCGCCTTCGCCGCCGCCGCCCAGCGCGCCGGGCTGGCGGTGGATCAGCAGCTCAACAACGTGGTGGACCCACCCAGCTTTGAGTTGATGTTCGAGATGATCGACGTGGTGAGCCGGGAGATGAACCAATGAAGCCGATGCGCCGAATCCTTTGTGCGATGGGCCTGGGCCTGCTGCTGGCTGCCTGCAGCAAGGAGGAGTCCGCCGCGCCGGCCGTGCCGGCCGAGGTGGACGCCACCCCGCCGCTGCAGATTCTGGCCACCAGCGATCTGAAGGACCTGGAGCCCCTGGTGCCCTTGATCCGCGAGGCCACCGGCGTCAGCGTCAAGTTCCGCTTCGGCGGCACGATGGAGAGCACGCAGGAAGTCTTGGGTGGCGAGAGCAAGGCCGATGCGGCTTGGTTCGCCAATGCCAAATACCTGCTGAGCGACCGCGTCGGCCAGTCCCGCGTCAAGGTGCAGGAAAAGATCATGCTGTCGCCGATTGCCATTGGCGTGAGCGAATCGGACGCCAAGAAGTACGGTTGGCTTGGCAAGCAGATGACCTGGGCCGACATCACCGCCGCCGCCAAGGCCGGCCAGCTGACCTACGCGCTCTCCAACCCCGCCACCAGCAACCAGGGCTTCATGGCCCTGCTGGGCGTGGTGGCCGCGGCCAGCGGCCGCCCCGAGGCGCTGACCGCCGCCGATGTGGACCGCGGTGCGATTGCCGACTTTCTGAAGGGCTACAAGCTGGTGGGTGACAACTCCACCTACCTGGCCGAGCAGTTCGCCAAGTACCAGGGCACGCGCGCCAACGCCTTCATCAACTACGAGAGCTGGCTGCTGACCCTGAACAACAGCGGCAAGCTGCGCGAGAAGCTGCACCTGATCTACCCGCACGAGGGCGTCAGCACGGCCGATTACCCGCTGATGCTGCTGAACGAAGCGCGGCGCGGCGACTACGTCAAGGTCGTCGAGTACCTGAAGGGCGACAAGGCCCAGCTCTGGCTGGCGCGCCAGACCCTGCGCCGCCCCATCAAGGCCGAGCTCGCCCAGCAGGTCGAGGACATCCTGCCGGCGCGCGGCATGCAGGTCGAGCTGCCCTTCTCGCCCGAGCGCCAGCTGGCCGACGGCCTGATCGACGCCTACCTGAACGAGTTCCGGCGCCCGATCGCATCGGCCTTCGTGCTGGACACCAGCGGCAGCATGCACAAAGAAGGCCGGCGCGAGCAGCTGATCGAGGCCATCCACTACCTGGCCGGGGCCGACAACAGCCTGACCGGCCGCGTGGCCAAGCTCACCAATCGGGAGCGGCTCTGGTTCGTGCCCTTCTCCGGGACCGTGGGCCAACCCGAGTTGTTCGAGATCCCGGCCGGCTCGCCGATGAAGAAGGGCGTGGCCCTGCAAGCCGACACCGAGGCCAAGCTGGCCGAGCTCAAGCGCGTGCGCGATGCGGCCGATGCGCTGCACATGGATGGCGGCACGGCGCTGTATGACGCCGTGTACGAATCGCTCAAGCACTTGATGCAGGAGCGCAAACGCAATCCCGAGTACCAGTACTCGGTGGTCGCCTTCACCGACGGGATGAACAACAACGGCCGCAATCTGGAGCGTTTCAAGCGCGACTACGAGGCCCTGCCCGAGGACGTCAAGGCCATCCCGGTCTTCATGGTGCTGTTCGGCGAAGCGGCCGAAGGCGAACTGAAGGCCGTGGTGGAGTTGACTGGCGGCAAGGTGTTCGATGCGCGCAAGACGCCGCTGTACGCGGTGTTCAAGGACATCCGCGCCTATCAGTGATGCAAGCCCTGTTTCGCTGGTTGAACGCCCCGGCCAACTGGCTGGGCTTTGGCGCCGCCACACTGGTGCTGGTGCTCAAGGCGCTCGGTTTTCTGGGCAGTCTGGGCATTGGCGTGGCGGCCATCGGCTACGCCGCCGGCTTGGTGGTGGGCGGTCTGTGGTGGGGCTGGCCCAGCACCCGCGAGGCACCGTTCGAAGCCCTGGTCTTCAAGGACGAGGGCGATGCCCGCGAGGCCATGGGCCGCGCCCTGAGTGGCGTGCGGCGCCTGACCGAGCACAACCCCGGTCAGCGCATCCCGCCGCCGCTGCGCCAGCGCATCCTCTCGCTCTGCGATTCGCTGGAAGGCCTGCTGGATCAGTGGGAGCGCAGCCGCGGCCAGCTTTCGCTGCAGGAAACCTTCCATGCCCGTCACATCGCCATCAGCTACCTGCCCGAGGCCCTGAACACCTACCTCAGCATCCCGGCGCAGTTCGCCACCACCAAGCTGCTGGGCAACGGCAAGACCGCCCAGGCCACCTTCGAAGGCGTGCTGAGCGAACTGGAGGCCAAGGTGGTGCAGCTCGGTGACGACCTGGCCGGTCAGGACGCGCAAGCCTTCCTGACGCACAGCGAATTCCTGAAGCAGAAGTTCGGTCAAACGACTGAACGCATCCAGTCCTGAACCCATCCCTGGGGAGCCCCATGAGCGAAACCAAAACTGCTGTCAAACCCGTCTTCACGCTGGAGCCGCCCGAGGTCATCACCCCGGTGCAGCCCGAAGCCGCCACCGAGGTCGTGCCCTTGAAGCCTGAAGTGGCCGACAAGGTGGACGAGCAGGTGCAGCGCTTCATCGAGGCGCTGGAGCAGGAAGACCTGCACAGCGAGCCTTTCAAGCAGCGGCTCGACTCCGCCTTCCAGCTCGGTCGTCAGGAAATCAGCGTGGCCGCGAGCCTGATGCAGAGCAGCCTGATGCAGCGCAATTTCGTCGGCGCCGAAGACACGCCGGCCTACAAGGCCATCTCCGCCATCCGCGCCCAGCTTGACGATCTCAACCCTGGCAAGGAAGGTGATCTGTTCCAGCCGCGCAAGCTGCTCGGCCTGATCCCCTTCGGCAACAAGCTCGAAGCCTATTTCCGCAAGTTCGAGAGCGCAGCCTCGCAGCTGCAGACCTCGATGACCCAGCTCTATGCAGCCAAGGATGGCATCCAGAAGGACGTCATTGACATCGAGGCCACGCGCGGCAAGCTGTGGGAGGCCATGCAGTCGCTGGCCGCCGCGGCGCGCTTCGCCAAGGTGCTGGACCAGCGCCTGGAGGAGCGCGTCAACGCCCTCAAGCCCACCGATCCGATGAAGGCCAAGGCGCTGGAGCAGGAGGTGTTGTTCTACGCGCGCCAGAACCTCACCGACATCCAGACCCAGCAGGCCGTGTGCGTGAACGGCTACCTGGCGCTGGACGTGCTGAAGAAGACCGGCCGCGAAATGATGAACGGCTGCGACCGCGTGGCCACCACCGGCATGAGCGCCCTGGCCGTGGCCCAGACCGTGGCGCGCGCCACCGGCAACCAGATCCAGGTGATGCAGATGCTGCAGGGCGTCAACGCCACCATTGGCAACCTGATCCAGGAAACCGGCCGCCAGCTGAACCAGCATGTCGACCAGACCGCCGAGTTCGCCGCCAACCCCATGCTGGGCATCGAGCAGATCCAGTCCATGTTCGACCAGACCTTCCAGGCCATGGACGCGATGGACAACTTCCGCTCCAAGGCCATCGAGACCATGGGCCAGAACAACAAGCTGATCGCCGAGCAGCTGCAGCGCTCCGAGGCCTACATCGACCGCGTGCGCCAGCAGCAGGCCAAGGACGCGGTGGCCGGCAGTGTCGCCGGGCCGGTCAAGCTCTGATCGCGCAGGGCCCCCGTCTGCCGCGGGCGCCCTGCAGGCAAGAAAAAAGCCACCCGAAGGTGGCTTTTGGCTTCAGATCCGGAAGGATCAGAAGTTGTGGCGCACGCCCAGGGCCAGCGAGCTGAACTCGTTGTCGGCCGCGGCGGTGTTCTTGTTCAGGTCGTTCTTCGTGTAGAAGGCGTAGACCTTGGTGCGCTTGCTCAGGTTGTAGTTGTAGCCCAGGGTCCACTGGTCCTGCTTGGGCGACAGCACGGTGGCGCCGTTCTTGGCCTGGCTGGCCTGACCCACGTTCACGTGGAACTCGCTGGCGCCCATGGCGTACATGGCAGCCAGACGCCACACGTCACGGGTGTCCGCGCCGACGTCGTCCTTCTGGTAGTAGCCACCGACCACGAACGGGCCCGCTTCCACCAGGGCGCGCACGGCCCACTGGTTCATGTCGCCTTGCTTGCTGTAGCCGAAACCGCCATGGAAGGGGCCGGCGTCGTAGTTCATGGCGAAGTCGGTGCCATTCTTCTCGACCTTCTCGCCAGCGGTGCCGGCGATCGAGGCGCTGAAGCCGCCCACGGTCGGGGTCATGTACATGACCTTGTTCTTGTTCAGGAAGGGGCCGCCGTACAGCGCATCGCTCGAGGTGCCCGTGTCATGGTTGTGCATGCTCACGTAGTCGGCGGTAGCGAAGTACGACTCAGGGGTGATGTTGCCCAGGCGGATGGCACCGAAGGAGCCAGCCAGCTGAACCCAGGCCTCACGGCCCCAGAAGGTGGCGTTGGCCGCGCCGGTGTCCGACGAGAAACCATGCTCCAGTTGGAAGCTGGCCTTCAGGCCGCCGCCCATGTCTTCGGTGCCCTTGAAGCCGATACGCGAAGAGTTGTTCTGCACCACCCACTTGCGGGCCTGGTTGTTCACCTTCTGGTTTTCGACCGTGGTGTTCAGGCGGCCGTACAGGGTGACCGAGCTTTGGGCGAACGCCGGGGCTGCGACAGCAGCAGCCACCAGAGCGATGGCGGACAGAGTGAATTTCTTCATCATTGGCCTTACGTTTGGGGTTGAGAGGGCGCCCCGAGATGGGGCACCTGATTCAAGGTCGAGGCAGTATAGGCAGCGGGTTTTCGCGCATTCCCGCCTTCGACGTGTAATTGCAACACCGTGACTTGGGCCATCTTCAGGCCTGTCAAAGCGTCTCCCACAGCACCGGGCAAGACTTGCCGGCGGCGCGCTGCAAAAGCTCACGCAAGGGCCAGGCGCGCTGCCGCAGTTGCGGGTCCGGTGCTGCCTCGCTGTCATCGGGCTCGGCGCCGGGCGCAGCCAGACTTTCGGCGCGGTTCAAGCTGTCCAGCGCGGCAGCCACCTGTTCAGGCAGGAAGATGCCTTGGGGCGCCGGTTCACGTCCGAGCGCCCTCAGCACGGCCTCGGCATGGGCGCCCAGCATCAGCACATCAGCGCCTGCCTTGGAGTGAAAACGAAGCATCTGGTCTCTGGATCAGGCGTCGAGCGGGCCGGTTTCGCTGGCGTGGAAGTAGTAAGCGAAACGAGCCCGCGGGCGCAGATAGAGCGTGGCGGCGCGCGGCAAATCGACCGATTTGAGACTGCGTCGGATACCCAGGGTCGGGCTTTCTTCCAGATTGAGCGACAGTGCCTGGTCAGAGGGCACTTGCGCGTCGTACACCATCACGCGCGGCTTGAGTGGTCGGCTGGAGTTCACCGCCACCACCAGGGCGTAGCGGTCGTCGGTCAGTTGCACGATCGAGCCCGGCGGGTACACGCCCATCATGCGGATGAAGGCGTTCAGCATGGTGGCGTCGAAGCGGCTGCGGCCCTGGGCGAACATCAGCGAAAGGGCCTCGTGCGGCGTCAGGCTCTTGGAGCTGACCGCCGGATTGCACAGGCCGTCGAAGCGGTTGACCAGCGCGACGACGCGCGCCAGCGGGTGCATGCGCTCGCCGCTGAGTTTTTGTGGGAAGCCGGTGCCGTCGGCATGTTCATGGTGCTGGGCGATGACCGCCAGTGCATCGGGCCCCAGCAGCATGCTCTGCGCCAGTTTGACGCCCTTGGCCACATGCTCCTGGTAGGCCAGCAGCTCGATCGAGTTGAACTGTTCGCCGCGGTGGCGGAAGCGGCTTTCGACTTCGAGCTTACCCACATCGTGCAGCAGTGCGCCGGTGCCCAGGGCCAGCAGCTCTTCTTCGCCCAGGCCGCAGGCACGCCCCAGCAGCAGGGCCACCAGGCTCACATTCAGAGCGTGTGCGGTGGCGCGGTCACCGGCCGCCTCGTTGAGCAGGCGAAGGTTCAAATCGCCCGCCACGAGCATCTTGTCGAGCAGGCTGCGCGTGAGCAGCATGGCCTGCTGGCCGGCCGCGCGTGGGTCGGAAAACACCAGGCCCATCAATTCGGTCAAGGCCTGGGCGGCTTCGCCGTACTGGGCCTCGCATTGGGCCAGCTGGTCTTGCTGGGCTTTGAGGGCCGCGCGGCGTGCTTGGGCCACTTGTTCGGCGGGGTCTGGCGGCGCTTCCGCAGCAACGGTGGATGCGGCGGCGGTGGCTTCCGGCGCAGTGGGGGCCGGCTCTTCCAGCAGGCTCTTGGCGGGGCTCCAGCGCACCTGCTTCAGACCGAGACGGCGCAACACCACCAGCTGGTCTTCCGAGCTGATGCGGAAACTAGAGAGCGGGAAGGGGTGCCGCATCCAGCCCACGTCCAGGTGGATGAACATGCCCACTTTGAGCTGCGCGATGTCGATCAGTTCTTCGCTGGCCATGCGCGTGAACGAGGGAGTCGGGCCGGAAGTATCACCCGTCCCAACCACAATGGCGGCACTGTGGAGACCCCCAATGACTCAAGCCTATCTCTGTGAGGCCCTGCGCACGCCCATCGGGCGCTATGCAGGGGCCTTGTCTGCCGTCCGCGCCGATGACCTGGCCGCCCATGTGCTGCGAGCCCTGCGCGAGCGCCATGCGAACCTGGATTGGTCGGCCATGGACGATGTGATCCTGGGCTGCGCCAACCAGGCTGGCGAGGACAACCGCAACGTCGCTCGCATGGCCGCCCTGCTGGCCGGCCTGCCGCTGGATGTACCCGGCACCACCGTGAACCGGCTTTGCGGTTCGGGCCTGGATGCGGTGGGCCTGGCGGCGCGCTCCATCATGGCCGGCGACGCCGAGCTGATGATTGCCGGAGGCGTGGAAAGCATGAGCCGTGCGCCCTTCGTGATGCCCAAGGCGACCGAGGCTTTCGCGCGCAGCAATGCGGTCTACGACACCACGATCGGCTGGCGATTCGTCAATCCTTTGATGAAGGCGCAGTTTGGCGTGGATGCGATGCCCGAGACGGCCGAGAACGTCGCCACGGACTTCGGCATCTCCCGCGAGGACCAGGACCGCTTCGCGCTGGCCAGCCAGAGCAAGACCCTGGCGGCGCGCGAGCGCGGCTTCTTCGCCCGCGAGATCGTGCCCGTCAGCATCCCGCAGAAGAAGGGCGACGCCGTCCAGGTGGCGCAGGACGAACACCCGCGCGCCACCAGCCTCGAACAACTCGCCAAGCTCAAGCCCATCGTGCGCCCGGACGGCACGGTGACGGCCGGCAATGCCAGCGGCGTCAACGACGGCGCCTGCGCGCTGATTCTGGCCAGCGAGACGGCGGCCCGTGTTCATGGCCTGACGCCGCGCGCCCGTGTGCTGGGCATGGCCACGGCCGGCGTGGCGCCGCGCATCATGGGCATCGGACCCGTGCCGGCCACGCGCAAGCTGCTGGCCCGCCTGGGGCTGACGCTGGGTGACTTCGACGTCATCGAGTTGAACGAGGCCTTTGCCGCGCAGGGCCTGGCGGTGCTGCGCCAGCTGGAAGTCGCTGACGACGATCCGCGCGTCAACCCGAACGGCGGCGCGATCGCTCTGGGCCACCCGCTGGGCATGAGCGGCGCCCGCCTGGTGACGACGGCCCTGAGCCAGCTGGAGGCCTCGGGGGGCCGGCGCGCGCTGTGCACCATGTGCATCGGCGTCGGTCAGGGTATCGCGCTCGCCATCGAAAGGCTGTGACGCCCGCGCCGCGCGCCGGCCTGCGGCAGCTCTTTGATGCGGCCGTGGCCGCTGCGCAGCCAGCGCGCGTGCTGCCTGCCGCGCTGCCGCCACCGCCGCGCGGCCGCACCGTCGTGCTGGGCCTGGGCAAGGCGGCCTGGGCCATGGGCGCGGCACTGGAAGCCATCTGGCCGGCGGACCGTCCGCTAAGTGGCGTGCTCGTGGCGCCGCGCGGCAGCCCGCGTCCGGCGCTGCGGCGCCTGCACATGCTGGAGGGCTCCCACCCGGTGCCCGACGCCAGCAGCCAGGCTGCCGCCCGGGCGCTGCTGGCGGCAACCCAGGGCCTGGGTCCGGACGATCTGGTGGTTGCGTTGCTCTCGGGCGGCGCCTCGGCCCTGGCCACGCTGCCGTTACCGGGCCTGAGCCTGACCGATCTGCAAGCGGTGAACCGCGCCTTGCTCGCCAGTGGCGCGCCTATCGATGCCATGAACACCCTGCGCAAGCACCTGTGCGCGCTCAAGGGCGGCCGCCTGGCCGCTGCCTGCGGCAGTGCGCCGCTGCTGACGCTGGCGATCTCCGACATCCCCGGTGACCGCATGGACCTGATCGGCTCGGGACCCACCCTGGCGGACCCCAGCGCTTGTGCCGATGCGCTTGCGGTGGCGCGGGCTTTTGACATTCCGCTGCCCGAGGCGGCTCTGCACGGCCTGCGCAGCGGGGCCTTCGAAACCCCGAAGACCTTGCCCACCATGCAGCGTGCGCAGTTGCTGGCCTCGCCCGCGCTGGCCCTGCGCGCGGCCGAGAGGCTCGCGCAGGGCTGGGGCCTGCGCGTTGAGCTGCTGGGTGATGCCCTGCAGGGCGAGGCGCGTGATCTCGGTCGAGAGTTGGCCCAGCGCTGCCATGCACCGGGCCTTTATTTGAGTGGCGGCGAAACCACTGTGACCCTGCGCCACGCGCAGCCCGGCCAGGGCGGGCGCAATGCCGAATGCCTGCTGGCTGCGCTGCTGGCGTGGCGGGGGCGCCCGGGCGTGCACGCCTTGATGGCCGACACCGATGGCATCGACGGCGCCAGCCCTTGGGCTGGCGCGAGCTGCGGCCCCGAAACCTGGACCCAGGCGCAGGCTCAGGGCATGGATCTGGCCGCCGCCCTGGAGCGCCACGATGCCGGCGGCGCCTTCCATGCGCTGGGTGAGAGCCTGCTCACCGGCCCGACCGGCACCAATGTCAATGACTTCCGGGCCATCTGGGTGGGCTGAGCGCCGCACCCCGGCCCGGCATCAGCGCGTCTCGTCCAACCAGTAGCGCTGGCGCAGATAGGGGCTGACACGGTAGCGCTCGCTGCGCGTGTGCTCCCACAGCCGGTCCAGCAACTGGCAGACCGGTGCCACGCCGAGCAGCTTCAGCCACTCGAAGGGGCCGGCCGGGTAGTTGACGCCCAGCTTCATCGCGGTGTCGGCGCCGGCTTCGTCGCAGACGCCCTGCCAGACCGCATCTGCGCCTTCGTTGACGAGCATGGTCAGGGTGCGGGCCACCAGCAGGCCCGGGGTGTCGCGCAGCGGCACGGCCAGGAAGCCGGCGGCGGCCAGGGCCTCCTGGGCGGCGCGCTGCGCGCTGCTCTGCACATGGGGGCCGTAGGCCAGCGCCAGGGCGCTGCCAGCTTGGCCGGGCAGGCACCAGTCCAGCACCGCCATTGGGTTGCTGTGGCCGGCCGCGCGCTCTACGGCGCAGCGGCCGTCGGTCAGCATCAGATCGATGGCGCCATCGCCCACGCGCAGGCCGGCCCATTCGCTTTCGGCCTGCCGGTCCACGCCGGGCAGGCGCTGGGCCAGGGCGTCCACCGCGGCACCGCGGCCGTGGAGCTGGAGCGCGGGCACGCGCTCGGGCGTGCTCGGGGCCGGCAGGGGCTCGGGATCACCCAGATAGAAGCCTTTGCCGACCTTGCGACCCAGCCGGCCGCCATCCACCAGGGCCTGCTGGACCACGCTGGGCTGGTAGCGGCGGTCGCCGAAGTTTGCTTCCCAGACCGAGCGGGTGACGAGGTTGTTGGTGTCCTGGCCGATCAGGTCCATCAGCTCGCAGGGGCCCATGCGAAAGCCGGCGGCGCGCAGGCAAGCGTCCAGTTGGGCCGGGCTGCCGGCCTGTTCCTGCAGCAGGGCCAGGGTCTCGGCGTAGTAGGGCCGGGCGATGCGGTTGACGATGAAGCCCGGGGTCGAGGCCGCGCGCACCGGCACCTTGCCCCAGGCCCGCGCCAAGTCTTCGGTGGCCTGGGCCACGGCGGGGGCGGTTTCCAGCCCGGACACCACCTCGACCAGCTTCATCAGCGGCACCGGGTTGAAGAAGTGCATGCCCACCAGGCGCTCGGGGTGGGCGAGGCCATTGCCCAGCGCCGTGATGCTGATGGACGAGGTGTTGGAGGCCAGGATGGCGCCGGACGGCAGCAGGGCGTCGAGCTCGCGCAGCAACGCCCGCTTGGGTTCGAGCAGCTCGACGATCACTTCCACCACGAGCGCACAGTCGGCCAGCTCTGCCACGCTGCCCGCGGGCTGCAGGCGCGCCAGCGCGGCTGCGCGAGCCTCAGCCGCCAACTTGCCCTTGGCCACGAGGCCGGCCAGCGTTTCGCCCAGCTTGGCGATGCTGCTGGCCGCAAAGCCCTCGCGGGCATCCAGCAGCTTGACGGGATGGCCCGCCAGCGCCGCGATCTGGGCGATGCCGATGCCCATCACCCCGGCGCCGACGATGCCGACGCAGGCGCCGGTAGGAACTTGGTAGGCACTCATGGCTGGACGCTCCAGGCAGCAGGACGTTTCTCAACGAAGGCGGCAAAGCCTTCCTGGGCCTCGGGCGTGGCGCGCACACGGGCGATGGTGGCGGCCGTGAGCTGCTGGGCCGCCGGGCCGAAGTCGCCCGGGGGCAATTGGGCGAACAAGGCCTTGAGCTCGGCCTGGGCCTGTGGGCCACTGGCCAGCAGTTCGGTCAGCGTGGCCTCGACGGCGGCGTCCAGTTCGGCGGCCGGCACGGTCTGCTGCACCAGGCCCAGGCGCAGGGCCTCGGCGGCGCCGATACGGTGGGCCATCAGGGCCAAGCGCTGCGCCTGGCGCGGTCCGGCCGCGCGAATGACATAGGGGCCGATGACGGCGGGCAGAATGCCGAAGCGCGCCTCGCTGACGGCGAACTGGGCGTCCTCGGTGGCGATGGCGATGTCACAAGCGCAGGCCAGACCCACGCCGCCGCCCAGGGCCAGGCCCTGCACGCGCGCCACGGTGGGTTTGGGGCAGGCGGCCAGTGCGGCCAACATGGCGGCGAACTTCTCGGCGTCCGCGCGGTTCAGGTCTTCGGGCGCGGCAGCGGCGCGGCGCATCCAGCCAATGTCCGCGCCGGCGCTGAAGTGCGTGCCGGCGCCCGCCAGCACCAGCACGCGCACGGCGGGGTCGGCCGTGCAGGCCTGCACCGCCTGGTGCAGGGCGGCGATGAGCGCTTCGTCGAAGGCATTGAAGCGCTCGGGCCGGTGCATCGTCAGCGTGGCGACGCCGCGCGCATCGGTACGGATTTGCAGGGATTCATGGGCTTGCATCCCTGCAGTATCGATTTCAAAGGCGGATTGGTAGCTGGCGGACCCTGCGGCCGGTGAGTGTGGCCAAGGCGTTGCAGACGGCCGGTGCGATGGGTGGTGTGCCGGGCTCGCCCACGCCGCCGGGCGCTGCCGTGCTGGGCACCAGGTGCACGTCGATCTGTGGCGTCTCCGCCAAGCTCAGCAAGGACTGCTGGGGAAAGTTGCGCTGCTGCACGGCGCCGTTCGCGATCGTGATCTCGCCGTACAGCGCGGCCGTCAGGCCAAACACGATCGAGCCTTCCATCTGCGCCCGCACGCTATCCGGATGGACGAGGGTGCCGGCGTCGAGGGCGCAGACTACGCGGTGCACGCGGGGGCGCCCGGCCTCGATCGACACCTCGGCCACCTGGGCGCAGATCGAGCCAAAGCTCTCGTGCAGGGCGATGCCGCGCGCCCGCCCGGCCGGGAGTGCGCGGCCCCAGCCCGCCTGGGCGGCGGCGAGGCGCAGCACGGCGAGCTGGCGCGGGTGCTGCGCCAGCAGGGCTTCGCGGTAGTGGAACGGGTCCTGCCCAGCGGCTTGGGCCAGTTCATCCAGAAAGCATTCGGTGAAAAAGGCGTTCAGGCTGTGGCCCACGCTGCGCCAGCTGCCAACCGGCACCCCCAGCGGCACGCGCAACTGGCGCACGCGCAGATGGGGGATGGCGTAGGGCAGATCGAAGGCGCCCTCGATGTGGTTCTTGTCCGGCAGATCGGCCGCCAGGCTGGGTAGCAGGCGCGCCACCGTGTCGGTGCCAATGGACGGCCCGGCGACCCGGTTCAGCCAGGCCAGCGGCAGCCCGTCGGGGCCCAGCGCGGCTTCGAAACGCGCCACCGCCATCGGGCGGTAGACATCGTGGGTGAAGTCTTCCTCGCGGTTCCACAGCAGCTTGACCGGCGCGCCGCCCGAGCGCAGTGCAATGGCGACGGCCTGTTCGATGACGTCTGTCTCCAGGCGCCGGCCGAAGCCGCCGCCCAGGTAGGTCGTCTCCACCATCACCTGCTCCTGTGCCACGCCGGCCACCTGCGCGGCCTTCCAGCGCGCCAGCGAAGCAACCTGCGTCGGGCACCAGACATGCACCCGGCCGTCCTTCACCTGGGCCGTGCAGTTCAGCGGCTCCAGAGCCGCATGGGCCAGGAACGGCGCCTCGTACTCGGCGCGCAGCACCGCCCCGGCCCGCGCCAACACGGCGCGCGCATCGCCGTCGTCGCGGAAGCCGGTGCCACTGTGCTGATCCAGTGCGCGCCGCAGGGTCTGGCGCATGCCGGCCGTGTCCAGCCCGGCGCGTGGGCCGGCATGGAAGCGTGGTGGATGGGCCTTCAGTGCGGCCTCGGCTCGCCACCAGCTGTCGGCCACGACGACGGCCGTGCCTGAGTCCAGCAGGAAGGCGTCGAGCACGCCGCGGCGCTGCCGGATTGCATCGGTCTCGAAGTGCACGACGCTGCCGCCAAAGCTGGGGGCTTGGCGCAGAGCCGCATGCCGCAGGCCGGGCAGCCGTACGTCAATGCCGTAGCGGGCCTGCCCCTGCACCTTGGCCGGCAGGTCCAGGCGGGGCGGGCTGCGGCCGATCAGGTTCCAGTCCTCGCGGCGCTTGAGCGGGAGCTCGTGCGCCGGGCTGAGGCGGGCTGCCTCGGCCGCCAGCTCGCCATAGCCCAGGCGGCGTTCGCCGTGCTGCACGAAGCCGCCTGCGGACTTCAGCTCGGCCAACGGCAGTTGCCAGCGCGCCGCGGCGGCCTGCAGCAGCAGGTTGCGGGCAGCAGCGCCCGCCAGGCGCAGCGGCTCCCAGGCGTCGCGCACGCTGCTGCTGCCGCCCGTCACTTGTAGGCCCAGGCTGTAGCCCAGGCGCTGCGCGGCGCCCCGTGCAAAGCGGGCGAGCGTGCCATCGGCGTCGGGCTGCAGCGGCAATACGTTCAGCAGCAGGGCCGCGTTGGCGTACACGGCAGCGCCCGTGGCGTCATGTACGCGCACCTGCGCCCAGTCTGCGTCCAGCTCTTCGGCCAGCAGCTGCGCCAGCGCGGTGTGCACGCCCTGACCCATTTCGGCGCGTGGGACGGCCACGCTGACCCTCCCATCGCGGCCGATCTGGACCCAGGCGTTCAGCGCCACGCCAGTGTCTTGCGGGCCCTGGGTCGGCGCGTGCCCGAGCCCCAGCCGGCTCCGTGCCGTGGGCGGCTGCAGGCCCACGCCCACCAGCAGTGCGCCACCGGCAGCGGCCGCGCCGGCAATCAGGAAGCCGCGCCGCTTCATGCGAGTTGGGCGCGCCGCAGGGCGTGGCGGATGCGCGGATAGCTGCCGCAGCGGCAGAGGTTGGTCATGGCGGCATCGATCTGCGCTTCGCTGGGTTGCGGGTGGCGGCGCAACAAAGCGTGGGCGGCCATCAGCATGCCGCTCTGGCAGTAGCCGCACTGTGGCACCTGCTCGGCCAGCCAGGCGGCCTGCAGGCGCTGCATCAGTGCGTCGTCGCGCAAACCCTCCAAGGTGGTGATCTGCCGACCCTGCAAGCCACCCAGTGGCAGTTGACAGCTGCGGGCCGCTTCACCGTCCAGGTGCACGGTGCAAGCGCCGCAGGCGGCCACGCCGCAGCCGAACTTGGTGGCCGTCAGGCCCAGTTCGTCTCGCAGCGCCCAGAGCAGGGGCATTTCGGGTTCCAGGTTCAGGTCCTGGTGGTGACCATTGAGTTGAAGGAACGGCATGGAGATACCTTACGCCGCCGCGCAACGGGCGGAGTAGCGGAAAAGCCGCGAGCTTAGGATTCAAGCTGGCTTGAAGGTCAAGGGGGATGGATGCGCATCGGTGAATTGGCGGCCGCCGTGGGCATC
Source organism: Burkholderiaceae bacterium (assembly GCA_039808065.1). Lineage (GTDB taxonomy): Bacteria > Pseudomonadota > Gammaproteobacteria > Burkholderiales > Burkholderiaceae_C > Inhella. The sequence goes on from JBDHSJ010000049.1 coordinate 17,986, forward strand.
CGGCCCTCGGCCATTCGCTTTTATGAGGCCAGCGGCCTGCTGCCCGAAGGGCGGCGTGGTGCGAACGGCTACCGCGACTACGACGATGCCGCGCTCAAGCGCCTGCAGATGATCCAACTGGCCCAGCGCCTCGGCTTTTCGCTCGAAACCCTGCGCGGCTTGTTCGCAGCCGCCCAGCCGGGTGCATTGCCGAAGGAGGAGATCCTGCGCGAGTTGCAGCGGCGGCGCGACGAGATTGCGGCCTTGCGCGAGCAGCTCGACGCCCAGGAGCGTGAACTGCTGGCGCTGACGGCGGCCTGCGAGACCCAGTGGAATGCCGGCGCCTGCCTGGACCTGACCCGGGTGACCCCGGCGGTCCGGCATTCCCGCTAGCGCGCATGTGCCGGGCTCGGGTTGCCGGCCTTGCAAGACGGGTGCACTTCACCGACGCTTAACGGGTTGTGCAACCCGCGCCTACTGCTGTGACCGTGAGCAAGCCCGATCCGCTTCAGGCCGCGCTGGCAGCCGCCGTGCAGCAGTTGCACGCGGCCGACGAAGTCTGGAAGCTGGCGCTGGAGGCCAGCGGCGATGGCGTGTGGGACTGGCACATCCAGGCCGGCGTCGAGCTCTATTCGGCCGGTTTTCTGCAGATCTACGGGTACAGCCCCGACGATCTGGAGGCGAACCCGGCCATCATCGATTCGCTGACCCACCCGGACGACCGCGAGCAGATGAGCCGCGACCGCCAGGCCCACTTCGACGGTTTGACGCCGATCTACAGCAACGAGCACCGCGTGCGCTGCAAGGATGGCAGCTGGAAATGGGTGCAAACGCGCGGCATGGTGATCGCCCGCGACGAGCAGGGGCGGCCCCTGCGCATGGTGGGTACGCACACCGACATCACCGAGCGCAAGCGCGCCGAGGCGCTGACCTGGCGACAGGCCAACTACGACGCGCTGACCGACTTGCCCAACCGCCGCCTGCTGGCCGAGCGACTGGGCAACGAGATGAAGAAGGCGCGGCGCGAGGGCCGTCAGCTGGCCCTGTTGGCGTTGGACCTGGACCGCTTCAAGGAGGTGAATGATCGCCTGGGCCATGACGCCGGTGACGAGCTGCTGCGCCAGGCCGCCCGGCGCATTGCCGGTTGCATCCGCGAGGTCGACATGGTCGCCCGCCTGGGGGGCGACGAATTCATCGTGCTCCTGGCCGATCTGCAGGGCGACACCAGCAGTGTGGAGCGCGTGGCCAATGCCCTCGTGAACAGCCTGGCGCAGCCCTTTGCGCTGGGCGACAGCCAGCAGACGGTCTCGGTCAGTGTGGGCATCGCCCTGTTCCCCGCCGATGCGGAGGATGCTCAGCAGCTCTTCAAGCGCGCCGACCAGGCCCTGTATGCCGCCAAGCATGCCGGGCGCAGCGGCTACCGGTTTGCGGGCCGGGCCGTACACGAGGCCGCTCAGGCCCGCAGCCGCCTGGGTGCCGAGCTGCGCCAGGCGCTGGAGCGCCAGGAGTTCTGTCTGCACTTCCAGCCTGTGCTGCCGGCCGATGGCGGGGCCTGCACGCAGGCCGAGGTGCTGCTGCGCTGGCGCCATCCGGTGCTGGGCCTGCTGGGCCCGGGCTCCTTTCTGGCGCTGGCCGAAAGCAGCGGCCTGATTTGCGAGATTGGTGCCTGGGTCTTGCAGGACGCGGCGGCGCAGCTCAAGCTGTGGCGGCGTGAGTTGCAGCCCGAACTCAGCCTGGCCGTGAACCTGTCCGGCACCCAGCTGCGCGAGTGGGGCTGCAGCGTCACGGACTGGGCGGCCCGCCTGCTGCACCTGGGCGTACCCGGTTCAGGCTTGGTGCTGGATCTGCGCGAAGCCCAGCTGCGCGACCCCCAGATCCGCGGCCTGATGCAGTTGCCCGCGCTGCGTGCCGCCGGCATCGGCCTGGCGCTGGACGACTTTGGCGCGGGCGACAGCATGCTGCAGAGCCTGCGCCATCCGGGTCTAAGCCAGCTGAAGTTCTCGCGCGAGCTGCTGGCCGATTTGCGTCCCGGCAGCCGCGAAGCCGAATGGCTGGCCGCCTTGGTGCAACTGGCCGGCACCTGCGGGCTGAATACCGTGGCCAAAGGGGTGGAGACGGCTGTGCAGGCGCGCATGCTGATCGCGCTCGGTGTTGACGGCCTGCAGGGGCATCACCTGGCGCCTGCCATGCCGGCCGATGAATTCCGGGCCTGGCTGGACCGGCACAAGAACCAATTGCCGCCCGGCGCTGGGCCGGGCTAGGCTGCCGGCATGAGCACACGCCTGAACTTCGATCACTTCACGCAATGGATCACTGCCGCGGCGCGCGAGCATTCGCACCAGCTGGCAGACCATGTGGTCGAGCGGACGGGTGCGAGCCGCCGCGCGGCCCAGGCCATGCTCAAGCGTTTGGTCGATGCCGGCTGGCTGCAGCGTGAAGGCGGTTTCAGTCGGCCCGTGTACAGCCCAGGGGCGCTGCGGCAGGTTGTGCGCAGCTATCCCTTGTACGGGCTGCAAGAGGATCTGCCCTGGCAGCGCGACTACGCGCCCAACTTCAACCTGCCTCCGCACGTCGGCCGCATGGTGCAGCACGCCTTCACCGAACTGCTGAACAACGCCATTGACCACAGCGGGGGCACTTCGGTCACGGTCAGCCTGCGCCAGACACCCACCCATGTGCAGTTGCTGGTGAGCGACGACGGCTGCGGCGTCTTTCAGAAGATCGCTGGCACCTACGACATCGCCGACCCCAACCTCGCGATGCTGGAGCTCAGCAAAGGCCGCTTGACCACCGCCCCGCAGGAGCACACCGGACGCGGCCTGTTCTTCAGCAGCCAACTGGCCGATGTCTTCGACTTGCACGCCAACGGCACCGCATACCAGCGCCGCGCTTGGGACAGCAGCGGCTGGCGCCCTGGCAAGGCGCTGCCTCGGCAAGGCACCAGCATCTACTTTGCGGCAGCACTCGACACCACGCGCACGCTGGATCAAGTGCTGGGCGCCTGGAGCCTGGATGGCACCGGCATTGCCTTCGACCGCACAGTCATCAGCCTTCGACTCCTCGCGGGGCCGGGTCAGGCACTCGACAGTCGGGCGCAGGCGCGCCGCGTCACGGCGCGCTTGGAGCGCTTCAAGCGCGCAGAAATCGACTTCGATGGTGTGCCTGACATCGGACACGCCTTCGCCGACGAGCTGTTCCGCGTGTTCGGCATGAACCACCGCAGCGTGGAGCTGGTGCCCTTGAACGCCAATCGCCGCATCCTGGCGCTAATCGAGAACGCGCGATCCGGTTGAGGCTTCGGGTGTGCTCATGCCAAGGCGCCAACCAGTGCGCTCTGCGGGAGCCTGAGCCCGTCGAATCACTGCACGTTTGATTCCCCGCACCCGAGAGAGCCCCGCCATCTTTGGCGCAGCTTCTGCGTTGCGCTTGCGCCACCTTCAATTTTCTTGCTATAGTGGCGGGCTTCGCTGATCGAAATGTTCTCGGGCAAGTCCTGATGGAGATCGGTTGGCGATGAAGTCGAGTTTGGGTTGCGAAGAAATTTTCGATCCAAGTGTTGACAGGCAATTCGAAGTTTTGCAACAATCTCTGGCTCGGCTGCTGATGTTTGAGGCGGCTGGGAATAAAAGATCAGTAAAGCGGTCTTTGTGAGAAGTTGGCGCTGAGTTTGAAGAGTTTTTCAAAAATTTCTTCGC
>JBDHSJ010000050.1:0-21555 GCA_039808065.1 Burkholderiaceae bacterium
AGCTCGCGCCGCGTCAGGTTCAGGGCCTGCCCGTTCCAGCGCGCCTGCAGGCCGTCGATGGCCAGGCCGCTGGGGGCGGCGGCTGGCGCACGGCGCAGCAGGCCGCGCACGCGCGCCACCAGTTCGCGCGGGCTGAAGGGCTTGCACAGGTAGTCGTCAGCGCCCAGCTCAAGGCCGAGCACGCGGTCCAGCTCTTCGCCGCGTGCGCTCAGCAGCAAGATCGGCGTGGTGCTGCCCTGTTGGCGCAGCTCACGCAGCCAGTCCAGGCCGGAGCCGTCGGGCAGGCCGATGTCCAGCACCGCGCAGCGCGGCGGCTGCTGCGCCCAGGCGGCGCGGGCGTCCTTCAGCCAGGCATGGTGCTGCACCGCCAGGCCCTCGCGCTCCAGGGCGAAGCGCACGGTCTGTGCAATGGCCGGGTCGTCTTCCAGAAAAAGGATCATGGCCGGCCCGCTCGGCCGCACGGAGGGCCGGCGCGCCCCCTCGGGGGGTGGCGACCGCAGGGAGACTGGGGGCGCATCATTTGAGCTTCGTCAGGCCAAGGATCGGGAAGAGATCGATCAAGCCGCTCGCGAGCAGCTCCACCGCCAGCGCGGCCAGGATCAGACCCATCAGCCGCGTCATGATGTTGATGCCCGTGCTGCCCAGCACCTTGGCAATGCGGCCGGCAGCGCTGAAGCACAGCCACACGAAGGCCGCCACCACCACGCCGTAGCCCACGAACACCGCCTGCTGCCACCAGTGCTGGGTCTTCTGCGCGTAAATCACCATGGTGGAGATGGTGGCCGGGCCGGTGAGCAGCGGAATGGCCAGCGGCACGACGGCGATGTTGGCGCCCGCATCCGGCGTGCTCACCGTGCCACCCTCGGCCGGTTTGGCGTTCAGCATGCTCAGCGCATTGATCAAGAGCAGGGTGCCGCCACCCACCTGGAAGCTGGCGATCGAGATGCTGAAGAACTCGATCAGCTTCAGGCCCAGCAGGGCCGAGAGACTCACAACCGCAAAGCAGGTGAAGGCGGCCACGCGGATGGTCTGCTTGCGCTGCGCGCGGTCGAACTCCTGCGTGAAGGCGATGAAGAAAGGGATCACGCCGATCGGGTTGACCATCGCCAGCAGGGCGACCAGGGGTTTGAAGATGTCCATGGACGGCGATTCTCTAGGCGCCTGCGGTGCGCGCGGGTAGCGCAGACCCGCGACTGCACCGGCGCTCGAGCACGCGCGTCGCGCGGACCCATCCGGTCCAGCACGGAGCGGGTTGGTCTTGATGGTGTTTCCCGCAGGACCCGGCTCTCAACCACGAAAGCCATCAGAACCCGGACGGACGTGCCGTGCGGGGCGTCCCCAGCGGGTTGATCGGCCTTGCTCCGGGCGCCAACTTGCGGCGGGGTGGCCCGGCGGAGGCTCCCAGCATGTGAATTGCGGGTTTTCTCTGGGCATAAAAAAGCAACAGGCTCGGGTTCCCCGGTGAATCCCGTCACACGCCGCCGGAATAATGGCTTCGCCGGTTGGGACGCATTGATTCGTTGGTTGGTGTTGATGGGTTGAGGCTCCTTGCGGTTTCTCTGTTTCTTTGTATCTGGTGAAGGGGCCTCCCCATGAACAACAAGCTCTACGTCGGTAACCTCGCTTACAGCGTGCGCGACGAATCCCTGCAACAAGCCTTCGCCCGCTTTGGCACCGTGAATTCGGCCAAGGTCATGATGGATCGCGAAACCGGTCGCTCGAAGGGCTTCGGCTTCGTCGAGATGGCCACCGATGCGGAAGCGCAGGCTGCCATCAATGGCATGAATGGCCAGGCCCTTGAAGGCCGTCCGGCCGTGGTGAACGTGGCACGCCCGCGTGAAGCCCGTCCGGCCGGCTTTGCCAGCCCCTACGGCCGCGGCCCGGGCGGCGGCGGTGGTGGTGGCGGTGGCTACCGCGGCGGCAACGACCGCGGCGGCTATTGAGCCTCCCACCCTGACCCGGTTTCACTGAACTGAGTCCACAAGGCCCGCCTCGGCGGGCCTTGTGCTTTTCGGCGCTTCCTTACAGATCCCAGCCCTGCTGGAACTTGACGAACAGCTCGCGCTGGAGTGGCGCGCTGAGCGCCGAGCGCGACCAGCTCGCCCCCACGCTCCAGCCGCGCAGCGCGCCGGCGCGCGCCAGCCAGGTCAAGGTGCTGACCTGATGCGCCTCGCGCCCACCCGGCAGCCCGGGTTCGGCCGTGCGCACGGTGCGTCCGCGCTGGTGCAGCAGGCGCAGCGCCTGCTCGGGGCTGAAGTACAGGAGCAGCTTGGTCTGCGCCTGCGCCTCGCGCAGCGCCCGCCCGCCGCGCGGCGCGCGCACCGTGCCAAAGCCCCAGCGCTGCTCGGCCTCGAACTCCCAGCCGCCCAGCCAGGCCGGCAGGCGTTCGCGCAGCGTGAGTTGGCTGGAGAGCAGGTGGCCGCGGCCCACGCGGTCGGCTTCCACGTCCAGGCGCTCGCCCCAATCCAGTTCCAGGTGCACATAGGTCCAGTGCGGGCCGGGGTGGCTGTCCAGGCCGAGCAGCAGGCTGCTGGGGCGGTGCAGCCGGCCCTGCGCCAGAGCGCGCTGGCGCTGCAGGTTCACATGGCCGAAGACCTCGGTGCTGAGCGGGCCGAGCAACCAGAAGCCCGGCTGCACGGCCTGGCCGATGGCTTGGCGCCGCTGCACCTGTTGCGCGGGGTCGCGCAAGGCCTGCACGTCCTGCAGGCGCAGCAGGGCCTCCCAGCTCAGGATGGGCCCGCCGTCGTCGAGGTGGTAGGGGCGCAGGAACTCCACCGTGCGGCGTTCGATGCCGGCCTGTGGCACGAAGCCGTTGTCGTTGGCGAAGCGCGGCGACAGGCGCTCCCAGTCGGCCTGCCAGCGCCAGCCCTCGCCGCGGTGCCGCCAGGAAAGCCAGGCGGCATGGCCGTCGCGGGTGCTCCCTGGTTCCTGCTCGCGGCTGAACAGCAAGTGGCCGCGCCACTGTTCGGCTTCGCCGGGCTCGCCCTGAAAGTCCACGCCCAGCACGCTGGAGCGTGCACCGTCCTCCCAGTCGCGCAGCGAGACCAGGCCGGCCAGTGCCCAGTCCTCGTGCAACTGGCTGCGGTGGCGCGCGAACAGCAGACGCGAGCGGCGGTCCTCATCCACGCTCTCGGTGCCGAAGGGCCCGGGGCGCAGGCGCAGGCCGCCGCCGGCGTCCTGCAAGGCCAGGGCGGTGGCCTCGGAATCCGTGCCACGCCAGGTGGCACGCAGGCCCCAGCGCGGGTTGGTGACGGTGCGTGAGTAAAAGGCCAACAGGCCGCGCGCCACCCCCCAGCCATCGGGCATGACCTGGCCCAGCACATCGCTGCTTTCCAGAAAGAAGGCGCGCTTCTCCGGCACGAAGAGGGCGAAGCGGGTGTTGCCGGCCAGTTGCGGGTCGTCGAGGTCCACCTGCGAGAAGTCCGGTCGCACGGTCGCGTCCAGCACCCAGTCGGCGCGCGGGCGCCACTGCGCCTCCAGCCCCAGGTTGGCGCGCGGGCTGGCGCGCTGCGGGTCGCCATGGCGCAGCGTCAGCTCGCTGCGCAGCACGCGGTGCTGGGCGTCAGCCAGGCCCTCGCGCAGCCGGTCGGGGCGGTCCAGGGTCTGCAGCAGGGCCAGCAGGTGCGGGTGCTCGCGCGTCAGCGGCACGCTGGTGAAGGTCAGCATGGTGTCGCGCGGCACGCGCCGGCTCACCATCAGGCGCCAGGGCAACTGGCCGTCCAGCGGGTAGCGCAGCGAGGCCAAGGGCCAGCGGATCTCGATGCTGTAGCCATCGGGCAGGCGCTGCGCCGCGGCCTCCACGTCCAGGTAGTCGGGCGCCGCATCCTCTTCATCGGCGGCGGCGCTGTAGAGCCCGTCGGCCAGCGAGCCGCTGGCGTTGACGCGCACGAACTGCGCCACCTGCTGGCGACCGTTCGGGTCGATCCAGATCGTGATGGCGTCCTGGTCCGGGTAGATCTGATCGCGCCGGGTCAGCGGGGCGCGGATCTGCGCGGGCTCCGGGTCCCAGGCGCGGATGGCGAAGATCAGCGCGTCGGGTGTGACCAGGGTCTGCACCCGGGTGCGGAAGGGGCCGGCGTCGGGTGCACTGTCGGGCCGGAAGCGCTGGAAGGCCTCGAAGGCCGGCGCCTCGCGCCAGATGGCGTCGTCGAGCCGACCATCGATGCGCGGCGCGGGGTTCGCGCCGAGCGCGTGCGTGGGCAGCGGCGGCGCAGGAGTGGCCATGGCGCTGCACGACAGCAGCGCGGCCAGGGCAATGAATCGCATGAGGGCGTGGGCCCACCAGGGGCCGAAGAAGGCAGATGGCCGCGCACCAAGTACGCGCGGCAGCGGGAGCCGAAGAGCGGGCCAGGGTGGCGGTCTTCGGCTTCAGTTAGCAGGGATGCAGCACCTTCATCTCACCCTCCATGGGCCTTGCGGAGGTGGCCCGGTTCGAGGAAGGCGCGCAGTGTAGTGAGGTCGATTCAGCCTGCCAAGCTGACTTTTGGCCGGGCGCGCATGCGCTTGCCGGGGGCCTCCGGCTCAGTCGTCTGCAAGGCTCGCGGCGCGCCCTTTGCGCAGCACGTCCATGGCCTGCTCGTGGCTGAAGGCGGGCTTGTAGACGCGCTTGCTGATCAACGCGTCGTACACATCGGCCACCGCCATCAGCCGCGCCGACAGCGGGATCGCCTCGCCCGCCAGTCCCGCCCGATCGACTCGTAGCCGATGGTCGTGCGGGCCTTCTTGATCTCGAACTCTTCGTGCGTGAGCGTGGCGGCAAAGCGCGGGTCTTGCGCCAAGTGCTCGGCCAGGTAGCGCACATCGCGCTGGGTGCCCAGGATGGGGCGCCGGGCTCGTTGTCGAGCGTCTCGGCTACTAACGGCCCTGGCCACGCGTGCCCCGGTTGGCAACCCTCCCATGGGAGACCGGGTGTGCCTGCCGGCCGACGCTGCGGCCTAGCGCGATTTGATCGGCCTCAAGCCTCGGCCCGCGGCTTGCGTCCGCGCCCGCTCAGCAGCTTGTCGAACAAGGCGTTGGGCAGCATGCGCATCAGCTTGGCCACCACCCCCATCTGCCAGGGAATGACGCGGTAGCTCACGCCCGCTTCGATGGCACTGAAAGCCTTGGCGGCAAAGGCGTCGGCCGGCATCAGGAAGGGCATGGCGTAGCTGTTCACACGGGTCAGCGGCGTGTCCACGTAGCCCGGCACCAGGGTGACGACTTGCACGCCGCTGCCGCGGCACTCGATGCGCAAGGCCTCGCAGTAGCTGACGACGCCGGCCTTGCTGGCGCAGTAGGCACCATGGCCGGCCAAGCCGCGGATGGCGGCCACGCTGGCCACGCCCACCAGGCGGCCGCTGCCGCGCTGGCGCATGGGTTCGATGAAGGGCTGGAAGCTCACCGCCGTGCCGTAGACGTTGGTGTCGAGCACCTGTTTGAACACCGGCAGGTCTTCGGCCAGGGCGGTGTCCACGCCGATGCTGACGCCCGCACTGGCAATCACCGTGTCGGGCAGGCCCTGGCGGTCCAGGCAGTCCAGGGCGGCGCGCTGGAACCCCTCGGCATCCACCACGTCGGCGCGGTAGACGGCCCAGCGCGTCGGATCCAGCTGCTGTTCCTGCGCCCAGGCCTGCACCACCTCCACGCGCCGGGCCTGCAGGGCCAGGCGCCAGCCGGCGCGGTAGTAGTGCAGGGCCAGGGCCTGGCCGATGCCGCTGGAGGCGCCGGTGATGAAGACGAGTCGCTGGGTCATGGGCGGGGCAGGGTCTGCATCACGGTGCGGCTGGGGCCGCGGAACTTCAGCAGGCCGTTGGCATGCTGGTAGTCGAAGCCCTGGGCCTGCAGCTGCAGGCGTGGGGCACGTGCGTCCACCGCCACATCGCTCTGCAGCCGGCGCTCGGGAACGAAGGCGGTGAGTTTCTCGGTGCGCAGCTCCAGCTCGGGTGCGGCGCTGGCCGGGTCGGCGCCCACCGCAAAGCGGCGTACTTGGACGGCGCCGCTCAGCACCAGGCGCTCGCCCTTGGAGGGGCCCTGGCCGCGCGCGGCGGTCACCAGCAGGGTGCGGCCCAGCTCGTCCTGCAGGCGCATCTCCAGCTGGTCGACCTCGATCTGGTCGTCATCGGGGTAATGGCGCAGGCGTTCGCCGCGCAGCCAGGCCTGTTGGCTGCCATCGGGCAGGTAGCGCAGCAACTCGAACTGGCGCATCTCGTAATCGGGCACGTGGCGCAGCGGCACAGCCTCGGTAGGGCCCTGGGGCAGCGGGGTCTGGCGCACCAGCCAGGTGGTGAACAGCGCGCCCAGGGCCAGCACCGCCAGGGGCAGGTAGTTGAACAGCCAGGTCTGGATGCGCCAGACCCAGGATTGCCGGGCGCGGCGTGGCGTACCCGCACCCAGGGGCGCCAGCGTGGGGCTGCTCATGCGCCGTCCAGCGTCTGGCAATGCGCGGCGAAGATGCGGCCGTACTGCCCGGCGGCCACCAGCAGCAGATCGCAGGCTTCACGCGCCGCGCCATAGCCCGCCGCCGCCCGCGTGACATGCTGCGCCACCGCCAGCACTTCGGCATGGGCGCCGGGAGGGGCGATGGCCAGGCCGGCGCGTAGCAGCAGCGGCAGGTCGGGCCAGTCGTCGCCCATCGCGGCCACCTCGCTCCAGCCGATGCCAAGCTGGTCCAGCAGGCCTTGTGCGGCGGCCAGTTTGTCCTTGATGCCGTAGAGCGCGTGGCGGATGCCCAGATCGGCCATGCGCCGGCGCACGCCCGGCGCATCGCGCCCGGTGATGACGATGGGCTCGATGCCAGCATGCTGCAGGGACTTCAGGCCATGGCCGTCCAGCGTGTTGAAGGCCTTGAAGGACTCACCCTGCTCGCCGATGTAGATGCGGCCGTCGGTCAGCACGCCGTCGACGTCAAACATCATGGCCTTCATGCCGGGGCCCTCGCCCTGGGCAAGCAGCAGCAGTTCAGGCGGAAAGGTCAGAACCGGTTTCACTCAAATCACTTTCGCGCGCAGCAGGTCGTTGCTGCTCACCGCTCCGACCAGGTGGCCGGCTTCATCGACCACCAGCACCACGGTGATGCGCGCCTCCTCCATCAGGTCGGCGGCGTCCACGGCCAGGGCCTCGGCGCTGAGGGTGCGCGGCCGGGCGTGCATCACATCGCCGGCGCGCAGCGGGCGCAGGTCGGTGCCCCGTTCGATCAGGCGGCGCAGGTCGCCGTCCGTGAAGATGCCTTGCAGCGCGCCCTTGCCATCCACCACCGCCGCGCAGCCCAGGGCCTTGGCGGACATGGTCTTCATCATGTCGGTGAAGGGGGTGTCCGGCGCCACGGTGGGCAGGGCCTCGCCCTGGCGCATCAGGTCCTTGACATGGGTGAGCAGCTTGCGGCCCAAGGCACCGCCCGGGTGCGAGCGAGCGAAGTCCTCGGGGCGAAATCCGCGCGCGTCCAGCAGGGCCACGGCCAGCGCGTCGCCCAGCGCCATCTGGGCGGTGGTGCTGGCAGTGGGCGCCAGGTTCAGCGGGCAGGCCTCCTGTTCGACGCGGCTGTCCAGCACGCAGTCGGCATGGCGGGCCAGCGTGGACTGGGCGTTGCCGGTGATGGCGATCAGCTGCACGCCCAGGCGCTTGATGACGGGCAGGATGACGGCCAGTTCGTCGCTCTCACCACTGTTGGACAGGGCCAGCACCACATCCTGCGCGGTCACCATGCCCAGGTCGCCATGGCTGGCTTCGGCCGGGTGCACAAAGAAGGCCGGGGTGCCGGTACTGGCCAGGGTGGCGGCAATCTTGCGCCCCACATGCCCGCTCTTGCCCATGCCCATGACGATCACGCGGCCGCGGCAGGCCAGCACGATCTGCACCGCGCGCGCCATCGAGTCGTCGATGCGGTCGATCAGGGCCGTCAGGGCCTGGGCCTCGATGCGCAGGGCTTCGCGCGCGGATGCAATCGGGTTGGGAGGCATGGGGCGGCAGTTTATCGAGGCAAGATTCGGCCCTTGCGAGTTCCCGCCAAGTCCCTGCCGAGGTTTGTGATGACCGTTCGACTGTTTGCTTCCACCCTGTGCGCCCTGCTGGCGCTGTGGGCACCCGACCTGCACGCGCAGGCCAACGACTGCCCGCCGGTGGCGGCTCCGCCCACCCCCGAGCAGCTGCAGCAGGGCCAGGCCAAGGCGCGCGACCGCGGCGCGCTCTGGAAGCTGAAGAAGGACGGCCGCACCTCCTACCTTTACGGCACCGCCCATGTCGGCCAGCTGGAGTGGATCTTCCCCGGCCCCAACCTGCGCCAGGCCCTGCGCGAAACCGAGGTGCTGGCGGTGGAGGTGGACGTGACCGCGCCCGATACCCAGCGCGAGATGGCCGAGGCCCAGCGCAGTGCCGCCGCGCTCCAACTCAGCGCGGAGGAGCAGCAGCGCCTGGACACCCAGGCCAAGGCCGCCTGCGTGCCCCCGCAGGCGCTGGCGCATCTGCACCCGGTGATGCAGGCGGTGACCTATGTGGCGCTGTCCGGCCGCCGTGCCGGGCTGGACCCGGCCTTTGGCCAGGAAATGGCTCTGCTTGGCGCCGCTCGCAGCCTGCAGCGCCCCGTCGTGGCGCTGGAGACCATCGGCCTGCAGATGTCGGTGCTGCTGCCCAAGGAAGAGGCGAAGGCGCGTCGCATGCTGCACATGACGCTGGAAGGCCTGGAGAAGGGCGAGAGCCCACGCACCCTGGAGCGCCTGGGCAAGGCCTGGGTCGAGGGCGATCTGGCGCTGCTGGGTGACATCGAGACCCTGTGCCAGTGCAAGCCCAGCGAAGAGGAACGCGCCTTCCACAAGATGCTCAATGACGACCGCAACCCCCATCTGGCGCGCCGCATTGCCGAGGAACATGGCAAGGGCAAGCCGGTGCTGGCGGCCGTGGGTCTGCTGCACATGAGCGGGCCGCAGGCCCTGCCCGGCCTGCTCAAGGCCCAGGGCTTTGAAGTGGAGCGTTTGCACTGATGACGCTGGCTGCATTCCTCATCGTGCTGGCCGGAGCGGCCAGCCCCACGGCGGCGGAACTGCGCGCCCAGATCGATCGCGAGATCGGTGTGCCGCGCTGCACCGAAACGGCGCAATGCCGCAGCCTGGCCCTGGGCAACCGCGCCTGCGGCGGTCCGGAGCTGTACCTGCCGTATTCGACGCTGACCGCCAAGCCCGAACGTCTGGAGCCCCTGGCCGAGGCGCACCGTGCCGCGCGTCGGGCCGAGAACCAGGCCAGCGGCCGGCTGGGCACCTGCATCGCGCTGATGGACCCGGGTGCACGCTGCGCGCCCGCCAGCCAGCGCTGCGAGCTCGCGGGCGGCAAGGACGATATTTAGAGCGAGCTCAGCCGCCCCGTGAGGGGGTGGGCCGCGACAGGCGCAGGCGCCGCCCATCGGCGGCTCGCAGCAGCAGGTCGCCATTGGGCTCGAAGTCGAAGCGCGCCACCTGCGGCAGGAAGGCCAGCAGGGCGGCCTCCTCGGCCTGGCGGGCGGATTCCGCACAAGCCATGCGCGTGCTGGCCGGGGCAGTCAGGCTCAGGCCGCCCTCGCGCGTGTCGAAAGCGGCCGTGAAGCGGTTGCAGGGCGTGCGGCCGCTGAGCCGCCCATCGGGTTCGAACTGCAGGCTGCTCATGCCGGGGCTGAGCGAGGGCGCGCCGTCCAGGGCATCGGCCTGCCAGGCCGCGCCTTCCAGCAGCGCGGCGGGGCGACCACCGCAACCCAGGTAGACCTTGCCGCGGTAGGTCACGCTCACCTGCCAGGGATGGGGTTGGGCGCTTTGCGCATCACGGCACAAACGGCGCTCGGCAGAGAGCAGAGCCGGGTGGCCCTGCACCTCAATGCCCAGAGCCGCCGCGCCCGGGCTGGTGTCCGGTGTGAACAGAGTCTGGGTGCGAAAGCGCAGGCCGTCCTCGGCCTCGAACAGGATTTCGTCCTGCCCCTGCAGGCGCAAGCTCCAGCGGGGCTGGTGGCCCTGGGCCTCGAAGCGTGCCGGCGCCACATAGGTTACCTGGGCTCGCGCGACGCTGCTGGCCGGGCGAGGTGGCTGCGGGACTGGCGCAGCCGGGGCTGCAGCGGGAACCGGGCGGGCCGGCTCGATGGCCCGTTGGCTGGTGCAGGCCGCCGCCAGCAGGCAGGCTGCGAGCGCGACGGCGCTGCGGGCGCGCATCAGAACGGGATGTCGTCGTCCATGTCGTCGAAGCCGCTGGCGGGCTTCGGCGCGGGGGCCTGACGCTGCGGCGGGGCCGGGCGGGCAGCCGGGCGCTGCGGGCGCTCGGCCGGAGCCTCGTGGCCGTAGTCGTCGCCACCGCCACGGGCATAGCCGCCACCGCCACCACCGCCGCCGTCCTCGCGGCCACCCAGCAGTTGCATCTGCTCGGCAATGATCTCGGTGGTGTAGTTGTCGCGGCCGTCCTTGTCCTGCCACTTGCGCGTCTTCAGCCGCCCTTCCACATAGACCGGGCGGCCCTTCTTCAAGTACTCGCCGGCAATCTCGGCCAGGCGGTCATAGAAGACCACGCGGTGCCATTCGGTCTCTTCCTGGCGTTCGCCGCTGTCCTTGCTCTTCCAGTTGCGCGTGGTGGCGATGGACACATTGCAGACGGCAGCACCCGAGGGCGTGTAGCGCAGTTCGGGGTCGCGCCCCAAGTTGCCGAGAACGATGACTTTGTTGACCGAGGCCATGACGAGCTCCACCAGACGGTGTGAATGAAGGGGGCGGAATGATAGTGGGGTGGGCTACTCGCAGGCCTTGAGCAGGCGCTGACGCAGCTTGGCGGCGTCCACGCTGCCGTGGCCCTGCTGGGCCAGGTGGTCCGTCATGGGCGCCAGGCTGGCGGGCAGCAGGCTTGCGTTGCCGCTTTGCACGGCCTGGAAGACCTCGGCAATGCCCTGCACAAAACGCCCCTGCGCCTGGCGCATGGCATCCAGCGCGTGCAAGTTGTCGAAGGCCCAGCCGATCTTGTCGCAGAAGGTCTCGAGCAGCTCACGCTGCAACTCGGCCAGCGGCAAGGGCGGCGTGACCAGCACCACAAACTCATGCTGCTCGGGCGTGCCCACGTACAGCACGGCGCTCTGCGGCTCGATCCTGCTGCGCCGTTCGCGAAACGCCTGCTGCACGGAAGACCAGAAGGGCTGGGCCGCCAAACCCGGCGAGTGGGGATCGGCCATGTGCGCATAGGCACCGGTGGCGGCCACCACCACCGGGGTGCTGGGGCTGGGCTGGTCGGCTTCGTGCAGCACGCACAGCACGCCGTCCGCGCCCACATCCAGGATGGCGCTGACCTGGTTCAGAACGCCGGAGGCGAACTCGCGCAGCGAGCGCACATGGTAGAGGTCGGTCGAGGCTTCGAGGATGCGTTCCAGACCGGCGCGATTGCGCTCGATCATGTTCAGGCCCTCGTAGGCGCGCAGCGAACTGATGACGGTGGTGAACAGCTTCTGGCTGCTCAGCTCGGTCTTGTTCTTGTAGTCGTTGATGTCGTACTGAAGCACGACCTCGCGCTCGGGCGCCTGGCCGGGTTGGCCGGTGCGCAGCACCACGCGCACCAGGTGGTTGTTGAGCTCTTCGCGGATCTGGCGCGCCAGGCGCAGACCGGCGTCCTCGGTCTCCATCACCACGTCCAGCAGCACCAAGGCGATGTCGGCTTCGCGGCGCAGCATCATCAGACCCTCGGTGCCTGAGTAGGCCGACAGCACCTGCACCGGGCGCTCCTTGCAGACGACGTTGGACAGGGCCAGGCGGGTGGCCGAGTGCACATCGGGTTCGTCGTCCACGACGAGCACGCGCCAGGGCGGCAGCGTCTGCGTGCTGCTGGTGTCGCTGTCGTCTATCAGCCAGTCGTCTTCGTTCGGTGTGTCCACGGCGTTCATGCGGCGATGTTCCCCGAGTCGGGGCGGCGGCGGGATGCCGCTGCTGCTGGCCAGTCCAGCTTATAGGTCAGAGTGTCGGCCAGTCCAAGCCCGGGGGAACGCCATTGGCAAAGTCCCTGGGAGAGCGCTCGACGGGGCGTTTTGCACGGTCCGCAGGTCTTGTTCGTGGCAGCAGCGCCGCGCCGGACCGCAACAATCGCCCGCTTCGCGTTTCTCCTTCTCATCATGCTGCCCTTGCCGCAACCGCGCTTCGAACGCTTTTACAACCATGTCGAGCTGGGCGAGCTGCTGGACGCCTATGCGGCGGCGCGGCCCCGCCTGGTGGAGAAGTTCTCGATCGGCAAGAGCCAGGAAGGGCGCGACATCTGGCTGCTGGCCCTGACCAACTACGACACCGGGGCGCACGCTGACAAACCGGCGCTCTGGGTGGACGGCAACATCCACGCGGCCGAGTTGCTGGCCTCGACCGCCTGTCTGTACTACCTGCACCAGCTGCTGAGCGGCTACGGCAGCGACGCCGCCATCACCCGGCTGCTGGACACCCGCACCATCTACCTGGCCCCGCGCCTGTGCCCGGACGGCGCCGAGCTGGCCCTGGCCGAGCGCCCGCGCCATGTGCGCTCGGGCACGCGCCGCTACCCCTACGACGAAGCGCCGGTGGATGGCCTGACGCCCGAGGACATCGATGGCGACGGCCGCATCCTCAGCATGCGCATCAAGGATCCCAACGGCGGTTGGCGCCAGCACCCCGACGACCCGCGGGTGCTGATCCCGCGCGCGCCGGGCGAGTTCGGCGGCACTTACTACCGCGTCATGCCCGAGGGCTTTGTGCAAGGCTTTGATGGCATCCAGGTGCGCGTCAACAAGGATGTCGAGGGTCTGGACCTGAACCGCAACTTCCCCAGCGAATGGCGCCAGGAGTTCGAGCAAGTCGGCGCTGGCCCCTACCCGACCAGCGAGCCGGAAGTGCGTGCGGTGGTGGATTTCGCCGTCAGGCACCCCAACATCGGCGCGGCCATCAGCTATCACACGCATTCGGGCGTGATCCTGCGCGTCTGCGGCACGCGCAGCGACGACGACATGATTCCCGAGGACCTCTGGTCCATCAAACGCTTCAGCGAGCTGGCGACCCAGCACACCGGCTACCCCGCCATCAGCACCTGGCACGACTTCAAGTACCACCCCAAGGAAGTCATCACCGGCACCCAGCAGTGGTTCTACGAGCACCTGGGCGCGCTGTTCTGGGTGGTCGAGCTGTGGAGTCCGAACAAGGCCGCCGGCATCACCGACTACAAGTGGATCGACTGGTACCGCGAGCACCCGGCCGAGCATGACCTGAAGCTGATCCGCTGGAGCGATTCGCTGGGACCCGACACTGCCTTCGTCAACTGGAAGCCCTACCAGCACCCGCAGCTGGGCGAGGTGGAAATCGGCGGCTGGGACCTGATGAACTTCTGGCGCAACCCGCCGCCCCAGTTGCGCGAGCAAGAGGTCCAGCAGTTCCCGCTGTGGATGAACCAGCTGGCGCTCTCGCTGCCGCGCCTGGAGCTGCTGCAGGCGCGTGCCCAGGCCTTGGGCGACGAGACCTGGCGCGTGCGTCTGGCGGTGTGCAACAGCGGCTTCCTGCCCAGCCATGTGACGCTGCAGGCGCTGCAGCGCGAGGTGGTGCGCGGCGTGGTGTTCGAGATCCAGCTGCCGCAGGGTGACCCGCATGTCGAGCTGATCAGCGGCAAGCCGCGCGTGGTGGGGCCGCAGCTCGAAGGCCATGCACCCAAGAGCAGCCCGCACCATTTCGTGCCGAGCAAGGAGGTCACGGCCGACCGCGCGGTGACCGAATGGCTGGTGCGCGCACCGCGCGGCACGCGCCTGCTGCTGACAGCCCGGCATGAGCGTGCCGGGGTGGTGCGGACGGAATTGATCCTCGATTGATCAGAGCAGGCGGCGCGCCATCCGCCCGAGCGACTCGGCGATGCGATCGGTGGTGCTGGCCAAGTCGGCCAG
Source organism: Burkholderiaceae bacterium (assembly GCA_039808065.1). Lineage (GTDB taxonomy): Bacteria > Pseudomonadota > Gammaproteobacteria > Burkholderiales > Burkholderiaceae_C > Inhella. The sequence goes on from JBDHSJ010000050.1 coordinate 13,844, forward strand.
GCGGGCACTGGGTTTGAGCAGGCCGTTGTCCTGCAGGCCGGCACGGAACATCAGCCACTGGTGCTGGGCCAGTTCCAGCTCCTGGCGCGCCTTGTCCGGCAGGGCTGCGGGGTTCAGGGCCTGCAAGGCGGATTGGAACTCCAGCAGCGACTGCTGCGCACCCACCGCCACCTCGGCTGGCGGCTGCCGCAGCCCGGTGGCGGCGAAGTTCAGCTTGCCCACGCGCAGGGCGCTGGCACTGGCACGGGCCAGCAGGTCCACCAGGGCACCGCGCTCGGCGTCGGCCACGGCGGAGGACAGCGCGGTGGTCACGAAGCCCAGCCGCGCGGCCAGGGCCTCGCTCTCCCGCAGCACCTGGGTCAGCGGCGCTTCGCGGCGGTCCACGAAGAGTTGAGCGTCCTCCAGCGCACGCTCCAGCTGCGCCAGGCGGCGCCCAGCCAGCGCGGCGGGGCGCTGGCGCGGGTCGGCCAGCTGAGTCAGCGTGTCCTGCAGGCGCGGGCGCTCCTTGCCCAGCTCGGTGCTGGCGCGTTCGGGCAGCAGGGGGCGCTCCAGCTCCAGCTTGGCCAGCCGTTCCACGCCGATGCGCAGTTGTGCGCCCAGCAGCAGGGCCGATTCGGCGCTGCGCCCCTGGGCGAACAAAGGCATGGGCAGGAGCAGGGCAGGGAACAGGGCGCGGCGCGTCAGCATGGCGGGCTAGGGGAAACCAGAGCGGTCGTGCATCTTGGCCGCCGCCCATGACGGTCTGGTGACAGACCGCCCGCACCGGCTTTCGATAATGCCGTGATGCTTTCCTTCTCGCGCTGGCGTCTCTACCTCGATCTGATCCGCTGGAACCGTCCGGCCGGCTGGCTGCTGCTGCTCTGGCCCACGCTTGCGGCTCTGTGGCTGGCAGCCGATGGCTTCCCGGGCTGGCACCTGCTGGCCGTGTTCGTGGGGGGCACCGTGCTGATGCGCTCGGCGGGTTGCTGCATCAACGATGTGGCCGACCGCGAGTTCGATCGCCACGTCGAGCGCACCGCGCAGCGGCCCGTGACCACCGGCGCGCTGCCGGTCAAAGAGGCGCTGGCCCTGGGAGGCCTGTTGGCATTCATCGCCTTCCTGCTGGTGCTGACGACCAATCCGCCCACCATCTGGCTTTCCGTGCCGGCGCTGGTCATCGCCATTGCCTACCCCTTCGCCAAGCGCGTGCTGGCGATGCCGCAGGCGGTGCTGGGCGTGGCCTTCAGCTTCGGCATCCCGATGGCCTTCAGTGCCGTGCTGGGCGCGAACGACTGGCGCCCCGCCGCCGTGGCCGACGCGGTGCCCTGGGCGGCCTGGGGTCTGCTACTGGCCAATCTGTTCTGGGTGCTGGCCTACGACACCGAGTACGCCATGGTCGACCGCGAGGACGATCTGAAGATCGGCATCAAGACCAGCGCCATCACCCTCGGGCGCTTCGATGTCGCTGGCGTGATGGCCTTCTATGCGCTGTTCCTGCTGGGCTGGGGCACGCTAGGCCTGCGCTTCTTCGGTCTGGGCTGGGGCTTCGGTGCGGCCCTGGCCGTGGCGGCGGCCCAGGTGCTGTGGCACGGCCGGCTGATTGGCGACCGTTCGCGGCAAGGCTGCTTCCGCGCCTTCCGGCTCAACCACTGGGTGGGAGCGACGCTGTTTGTGGGAATCGTGCTGGACTTGGTTAGGGTCGGCTGAAAGCAGGTTTGGCGCACGGCTGCATGACGGGCAGAAGCGCACAGAAAGTAGGCAGTCGGTGCCGGCGCCACTTTCGTTCCCCCCTGAGCCAAGGGGGATGGTCAGGGGCGGCGCTGACAGCTTTGCTGTCCAATAGAAACTGAGACACTTTGCTGCAAGTGTGCATTTGTTGCCGGTGCACCGGTCGATGTACATATTGAGGCTGCCGCTTCAGCGGCGCGGCCTCGGGCGCAAGGACACCATCCCCAGTTGAACGAGGTTTCGCCATGAATGATCAGATCAAGGATGCGACGGGCGATTGCGCTCCGGAGAGTTCTGAAACCCCGGTTAATGTGGGGCGGCGCCGACTCGGCACCCTCGGCGCAGGGGGCGCTGCGGTGGCACTTTCCGTCACCAGCAAATCTGCCGTCGCCGGCTGGGGTACATGCACGGGTTCCGAAATTGCCTCGGGCAATCTGTCGCGCAAAGAAGCGCCGAACCCCTGTGGCTGCAGCCCCGGCTATTGGTGGAACTCGAACGGGCAGGCCAGGTGGAATGACCCCGCCAAGTACCCGATGTTCGCTCCCTACCTTCCATTGAAAACGTTCAAGGAAGTGTTTGGGGTGGACTTCTTTTTGGACACCACCACCACCCTGCTGCAGGTGGCCTCCAAGAAGAATCGTTCGTACTTCAAGCCGCCCTTCAATGCCAATTCGGTGCCGGCTAGCACAGCCTTTCATGCCGTCGCTGCTCTGCTGAACGCGGCTTACTACGGCAATCGCTACCCGGTGCTTGGCCTGAACACCGGTCCCGCGGTCATTGCGAGCTTCAAGGCGGCCTGCGTTGGCGGCACTTTGGAAACCTGGGTGTCCTCTGTTGACGTCTACACGAGCAAGAACACTTGGTGTTTTGGTGACCCGCACACCACCCCGTGAGGATTGGGCTTCATCCCAGCGCCGTGTGCCGGCGCTTTGCTGATGGAGTGGCGGTCCATGTCGGTGAAACCTGTGAGATCCACTTGCTGTCGCCCGAGTATGCCGACCTCCTGGTGGTGGAGGGGGCGGTGCGCTGCACCGAGACAGCTGACGAATGGCTGCTCCATTTTGAGGGGCGGCCTGCGGCGGAAGTCGTGATCTCCCGTCCGCAGTTGGACGAACTGCGCGAACGAAAAATCGTGGCGATTTTCGATTGAGAGTGCGTGATCTTGCGCTGGGCGAGCTCAGTGCTTGCCTGAAAAGCGCAGGGCTGCGTATCCCGTGCGGTCCCTTCGCTGTCGAATTGCACTCGAACCTGCCGGCCATTGCGCGTGGGATCCACGAGCTCTACGCCGATTTTCCCGTGCTGCCTGCAGACAGCTATCGGGACTTCGTGGTGCATGTGGCGCCACCGAATCGGCTGCGACGGCACTGGCGGCCCCAAGTGGTGTTCGACTGCGATGGGCGGCAGCCCTTCAAGCCTCTCCCTTTGGATCAGGCCTTTGCCATGCTGGAATGGGGGCTGAATTGGATTCTGACCTCTCATGCGCACCACGCGATGCTGATTCATGCGGCGGTGGTGGAGCGCGGCGGCCGTGCCCTGATCCTTGCCGCCGACCCTGGCTCGGGCAAGAGCACCCTGTGCGCCGCCTTGCTGCACAAGGGCTGGCGCCTGCTGTCGGATGAGTTGGCGCTGGTTTCCTTGGAGGACGGCCAACTGCATCCGATTGCCAGGCCGGTCAGCCTGAAGAATCGGTCGATCGACATCGTTCGCAGCCTCGGGCCCGACGTGGTGATCGGTGAGGTCTGCCATGACACCGCCAAAGGTTCCGTCGGTCACATGAAGCCTGACTCGGCCAGTGTGCGGGCACTCGGTCAACCGGCGCGCCCGGGGCTGCTGGTGTTCCCGAAGTACCAATCTGACGCCGAGCTGCGCTGTGAGGCGCTCGGTCCGGGCCACGCCTTGGTGGAACTGGTCGGTCATACCTTCAACTTTTCTGTGCTCGGATCGTCGGGTTTCGAAAGTCTTGCTGATCTGGTCAACGCGGCCCCCGCCTTTCGCATCGGCTACGGCTCGTTGGCGCAGGTCATCCCGGAAATCGACCGCTTGTGGGAGTGCTGGCCTTGATCAAGGTGCCTGACTTGCTCACCACGGTCATGACAGACCCTGGCCGGGCCGGGGGGCTCAGCCAATCCGAGTGGGAGTGCCTGGTCTGGCAAGCGCGTGCGGCGGAGCTGATGGCGCAGTTGCACGATGTCTTGGCACGAGCCGGTCTGCTTGAGTTGGCCCCGGCCCCGGCGCGCCGGCATCTGGAGCTCGCTTGGACGATTGCCGGACGACACGCGCGCGCCGTCGAGGCCGAGTTGCGCGCCATCGAGGAGGCGCTGGCGCCATTGCAGATCCCTGTGCTGCTGCTCAAGGGGGCTGCTTATGCCGTCAGTGGGCACCTTGCGGCGCGGGGGCGAATCTTCAACGACATCGATCTGATGGTGCCCAAGGCGGCTCTGGACGCCGTGGAGCAGCGCCTGTCTACGGTGGGCTGGATTTCCCAGCACGGCAATGCTTACGACGAGCGCTATTACCGCGAGTGGATGCACGAAATCCCGCCCATGGAGCACAAACTTCGGGGCACGGTGCTCGACGTTCACCACACCATCCTGCCGCCTACCTCGGGGCATCGGCCCGACCCGCAAGCGCTGTTTGAAGCGTCAACCTCCGCCGATCCACCCTGGCAGTTCTTCCGCGTACTGGGGCCGGCCGACATGGTGATCCATTCAAGTTGTCATCTCTTCTACGGTGAGTTCCACAAAGGACTCCGCGACCTGCACGATCTGCATACGCTGCTGGGCGAGTTTGGTGTCGATCCGAGGTTTTGGTCGGCGCTCGTGGAACGGGCGCTGGCGCTGGGCCTACAGCGCCCGGTGCTTGACGCGTTGCAGCAGTGCCATCGCGTGTTCGGCACACTGGTGCCTTCCGATGGATTGCAGGCGCTCAAGTCGGCGTGCGGCCTGGGCTGGCCTACGCCCTTGCGTGCTTGGCTTTTCAGGCAGGCATTGCGCCCGGCCCATCCTTCGGCGGTGACTCAAAGCACCCGGCTAGCGCGCTTCTTTGTGTTTGTGCGCAGCCACTGGCTGCGCATGCCTCTGGGCCTGCTGGCTTATCACGTCGGGCACAAACTCTTCGTGGCACGCTGAATCGGTTTCAGTGCTCCGGCAGCGCACGCCGGAACTGGATCGCTTCGGCCACATCCGCCACTTGGAGTTCAGACCGGCCGGCCAGGTCCGCCAGGGTGCGCGCGACGCGCAGAACCCGGTGCTGGGCGCGGGCGGACCAGGCCAGTTTGGTGGCCGCCTGCTGCAACAGGGTGGCCGCGGCGCTGGCCAGCGGGGCATGCTCGTGGAGGACGCCGGGCGGCAGGTCCGCATTGCTGCAGCCTTGCCGCTGCATCGCGCGCCCGCGGGCCTCGGCCACGCGGGCCGCCACACAGGCCGTGTCCTCACCACTGGGGGCGGCGGCCAGCTCGGCTGGTGGCAGCAGCGGTACTTCGACGAGCAGATCCAGCCGGTCCAGCAGCGGGCCGGACAGGCGACCTTGGTAGCGCGCCACCTGATCGGGGGTGCAGCGGCAGGCCTTGAGCGGGTTGCCGAGCTGGCCGCAGGGGCAGGGGTTCATGGCCGCTATCAATTGGAAGCGCGCCGGGAACTCGCTGCTGCGTGCGGCGCGGGCAATGTGGATGCGGCCGGTCTCCAGCGGCTCCCGCAGGGCCTCCAGGGCCTGGCGGTTGAACTCGGGCAGTTCGTCCAGGAACAGCACGCCTTGGTGCGCCAGCGAGATCTCGCCGGGGCGTGGCGGCGAGCCGCCGCCCACAAGCGCCACCGCCGAAGCACTGTGGTGCGGACTGCGGAACGGCCGCTGCGCGAAGGCCTCGGGGCGGAAGCTGCCGACCAGCGACTGCAGGGCCGCTGACTCCAGCGCAGCCTCGAAGGGCAGCGGCGGCAGCAGACCGGGCAGGCGTTGGGCCAACATGGATTTGCCAGTGCCGGGTGGACCGACCAGCAGGAGATGGTGCCCGCCGGCCGCCGCCACTTCCAGCGCCCGCTTGGGGCCGGCTTGGCCGCGCACGTCGCGCAGGTCCAGCGCGGGCACTGGCGCAGCCTCAGGGGCCGGCGCGCGCAGCCTGGGCAGGGGGCCCTCCTTGAGGGCGGCGACGAGATCCAGCAGGTGACGGGCGCCATGCAGCTGCACACCTTCGACCCAGGCCGCCTCGCGCGCGCTCGGCTCGGGCAGCACCAGGGCGCGCGGTGCGCCTTCTCCGCGCAACGCCAGGGCCTGGGCCAGCGCGCCGCGTACCGGCCGCAGTTCGCCACTCAAAGAGAGTTCGCCAGCCCATTCCAGCTGGTCTAGCTGGACGCCATCAAGTTGGCCGCTGGCGGCCAGCAGGCCGATGGCGATCGGCAGGTCAAAGCGTGCGCCTTCCTTGGGCAGGTCGGCGGGTGCCAGGTTGACGGTGATGCGCCGGTCATGCGGAAAGCGCAGGCCGCAGCTGGTGAGGGCGGCGCGCACGCGCTCGCGCGCCTCCTTGACCTCGGTGTCGGCCAGACCCACCAGCGTGAAGCTGGGCAGGCCAGGGGCCAGATGCACCTCCACGGTGACCGCCGGAGCGCTCAGGCCCGCCAAGGCGCGGCTGTGGAGCAAGGCCAAGCTCATTGATTCCCCCCTTTGCTGCGCGGATTCTGGCTGCACCGCGAGGCGCCCGGATTGCACCAATTCGGTGCCTGGCGCGCGAGGTGGCCCGGATCGGTGCGGTGGGGGGTGCCTGCTGTGCACCACTTCGGCGCATGGGAAGGTATCCGGTGCTGGCACGGAAGCTGCGAAACCGGGGCATCCCCCTTGGAACCGGAGCTTCTGCATGACTCGCATCGCCAAACTCCCGCTCGCCCTGCTTTGCACCGCCCTGGCGCTGCCGGCTTGGGCTGACGGCCCTCTGAGCTTCAATGCCAGCCTGACCAGCGACTACCGCTACCGCGGCATTTCGCAAAGCCGCCTGAAGCCCGCCCTGCAGGGCGGCGCGGACTTCGCCCACGACAGCGGCTTCTACCTGGGCACCTGGGGTTCGACGATCAAGTGGATCAAGGACTCCGGCGGCGATGCCAACACCGAGTTCGATTTCTACGGTGGCTACAAGAAGGAGATCGCGAGCGGACTCACCCTCGATGTCGGTGTCCTGAAGTACGTCTACTTCAACCATGAGCTGGCGGTGAGCCCGGACACCCTGGAGTTCTACGGTGCCCTGACCGCGGGGCCGGCCACGCTGAAGGTGTCGCGCAGCACCAGCAATCTGTTCGGCTTTTCCGACAGCAAGGGCTCGATGTACTACGACCTCTCGGCCACCTTCGATGTGGGCAACGGCTTCAGCCTGACGCCGCATGTGGGCCGTCAGACCGTCAAGCGCAACGGCAGCTATTCCTATACCGATTACTCGCTCACGCTGAACAAGACCGTGGGCGCCGTGACCTGGGGCGTGGCGCTCGTGGACACGAACACCGATGCCTATGTCGGCGCCAAGAGCAAGGACCTTGGCAAGGCCGGCGCAGTGCTGAGCGCCAAGCTGGCTTTCTGAACAGAAGGAGACCCCCATGAAACTGATCACGGCCGTCATCAAGCCGTTCAAGCTGGACGAGGTGCGTGAAGCACTCTCGGCCATCGGCATCCAGGGCCTCACGGTCACTGAAGTCAAGGGCTTCGGGCGCCAGAAGGGCCATACCGAGCTCTACCGCGGCGCTGAATACGTCGTCGACTTCCTGCCCAAGGTCAAGATCGAAGCCGCCGTCTCCGAGGGCGTGGTCGACCAGGTGGTCGAGGCCATCGAGAAGGCCGCCCGCACCGGCAAGATCGGCGACGGCAAGGTGTTCGTGCAGTCGCTCGAACAAGTCATCCGCATCCGCACCGGCGAGACCGGCGATGCGGCACTTTGAACGGAGCGGCACCATGAAGCGATTTCTTGCACTATTGGCCTTGAGCCTGGGCCTGTGCGCCTCGGGCTGGGCCCAGGATGCAGCGGCCTCGGCCGC
>JBDHSJ010000051.1:0-21246 GCA_039808065.1 Burkholderiaceae bacterium
GATTACTTCTCGACGACTGCGAACAGGTCGTCTTCCTTCATCACCAGCAGCTCTTCGCCTTCGACCTTCACGGTCTGGCCGCTGTACTTGCCGAACAGCACGCGGTCGCCGACCTTGATGTTCAGGGCAACGAAATCACCCTTGTCATTGCGCTTGCCCGGGCCGACGGCCAGCACCTCGCCCTGGTCAGGCTTCTCGGCGGCGTTGTCGGGGATCACGATGCCCGAGGCGGTCTTGGTTTCGTTTTCCAGGCGCTTGACGATCACGCGATCGTGCAGGGGACGCAGCTTCATGGGATCTCCTTACAGAAAAGACGGAGCGGCGCGAGGTGAAGACCAGGGCCGCCGAACTGTTAGCACTCGACAGGTGCGAGTGCTAGTAGACGCAAGTATAGGGGCGCCACTCCAGGCTTCAAGGGGGTGCCGAAACAAAACCGCCGGCGCGAGGCCGGCGGTTGGGAGGGGTGAAACGCTCGCTCAGCTGGTGAACCCCAGCGGCCCGCGCCGCCCGCTGCCGGCCGCCGGCAGGTCACCCAGCTGCACTTCGCCCCGTCCCGCCAGCTTGGCATTGCCAAAGCCGGTCATCCAGGCGCGCCGCATCTCGCGCGGGGGCACGGCGGCCAGGGCGTCGAGCACCGCGTCCTGCGGTTCCTCGCCAAACTGGCGACCCCATTCGTGCGCGCCCCGGATGCTGCGGTACAGGCGCCGGGCAATCCCGCGTGCCGCCTCGAAGTCGGGCGCCTCGATCTCGTAGACGTTGCAGCGGTTCAGGATGGGCTCGGGAATGGCGCGCGCGTCGTTGGCCGTGGCCACCCAGATCAGCTGGCTGGCGTCCAGCGCCACTTCGGCGAACTCGTCGGTGAATGCTTTCGCGGTGTCGTGTTCGAGCAGGCTGTAGAGCGCGCCCAGCGGGTCGTAGCTGGCTTCGGCGGCCGCCTTGTCGATCTCATCCACCACCATCACCGGGTTGGCGTACTGACCGTCGACCAAAGCCTCGAAGACTTTGCCAGGCTTGGCGCCTTTCCACTGGCTGGAGGCGCCGCCGATCAACCAGCCGGCCGTGAGCGAGCTCATGGAGACAAAGCCCATGCCGGTGCCCAGCAGCTCCGCCAGCTGGCGGGCAAAGTGGGTTTTGCCCACGCCAGGTGGCCCGAGCAACAGCAGCGGGGTGATCTCCAGCGCATCGCCACCGTCGGCGCACAAGGCGATCTGGCGCCGTACATCGTCCAGCACCTCATGGAAGTTCGGCAGCTCTTCATAGAGCTCGGCCATCACCGGCAGGCCGCTGGGCTTGACCTGGAAGCGCTGCGCGCCTTTGGACAGCATGCGCTCGTAGGTGGCCTTGAGCGGCGCATGCTCCTGGGCGATGAGTTTGTCCAGCTTGGTCTGGACCTCGTCACAGTCGTAGACGGTACGCATCTGCGCCAGCGGGATGCGCGGGTGGGGGCAGGGCACACAGGCCAGGGCGGTACGGCTCATCAGCGCCTCCGGAAATCAGCGAACGCTCCCCTTTTACGGACGCGGCGCCCATTTGTGAAGGCGGAGCTGCCCGCAGCGGGGCGATCCGGCGCGACAGATGCACGCCCCCGGCAGGGTTCAGCGCGCCGCCATCCCCAGCACCGACTCGGGCACGCTGCGGCTCAGGGTGTCCAGCTCCGTCAGATCGTCCAGGCGGGCGCGGTCAGTCTCCGCGAGGGTGTCCTCGTCGGCGCCCAGCAGCGCGATAGGGGCCAGCAACTCGGCCCATTCCGGATCCTGGAGACGGGGCGCCCAGGCCTCGGCGTCCAGATCGACGGCCAGCATGAAACCCGCGCACCAGTCCAATGCGTCCACCCATTCGCCCTCCTCGTCCTCGGCCACGCTCAGGATGGGCTCCCAGGCCTGCGGGTTCTGGTGCAGCTCGTGGTCGAGCGCGCGCAGATGGCGCAGCACGGCCAGCACCAGGCGTTTGCGCTGCTTGCCGCTGCCGAAGGGGTCGGATTCGGCATCTTCGCCGCCCCAGATCAACGGCATCCACTCCGCGCCGGGGCGTTCGGACAGCGGCTGTGGGCTCAGCAGCAGCCCGCACAGATAGCCATCGAGCGCTTCGATGTTCAAGGCGCCGTCGCCGGGTAGGTCGGCAAGCTGGTCGTCCAGGGCGGAGAGCTCGTCATCGGAAAGCGGATCGAGCGGCGATTCGGGTTGGTACTGGGGCAGCTGCATGGTGCAAGGCGCAAACGGGGAAAGCCAGATCTTCGCCGGCTGCGCCCTCTGTTGGAACTCAGCAACGTTACCCGGCGGCGCGAAAGGCCGCCGTCACAATGCGCGCCAATCCCATTCCACCCGCAGGAGACCCTTGTGAAGAAATCGGCTTTCGCCCTTTGCACCCTGGCCGCTGCCATGGCCCCGGTTTGGGCCCAGTCCAGCGTCACGATCTACGGCATTCTGGATGCTGGCGTCAGCCGCACCACCGGCCTGCTGGGCGGTGACAAGACCCATGTCATCAGCGGCATCATGGATGGCTCGCGTCTCGGTATCCGTGTGAACGAAGACATCGGCGGTGGCTGGCGCGCCCTGGCGGTGCTGGAAAACCGCCTGGAGGTCGACACCGGCTCGAACAGCAATGTGCCGCCTTCGGGTCAGCAGGTGCCTGACCGCTGGAGCAAGCGCGAAATCATCTTCAGCCCGGTGAGCTTCACGCTGCCCGCGCAGATCCCCGCTCCGGTCGCTGCGCAACTGATCGGCGGCGCCACAGCGGGCCTGAATGGCGCGCTGCAAAGTGCCCTGGGTACCCTGGGGAGCCGCCTGGCCGCTTCGGCCTTTGGCGTGAACATCGGCAATGCGCGCTTCTGGGACCGCCAGGCCTTCGTCGGTCTGGTCACCCCGGCAGGTGCCATCATGGCGGGCCGCCAGTACACCCCGGCCTATGAAATCAACGCGACCTTCGACCCGCTGAACACCCAGTCCAGTCTGGCTGCCGGTCAAGTGGCCGCGGTGCCGGCGGTGATTGATATCCGCCAGAGCAATTCGGTGCAGTACCGCATCCAGACCGGCGGGCTGACGGCCAACTTCATGGCAGCGGCGGGCGAAGGCTCCACCGCACAGGGCAGCTTCTACGGCGGCATGGCTCAGTACAAGACCGGTCCGTTCGCGATCGGTCTGGGCTACAACACCAAGAAGAACGAGCTGGGTCAGCGCTCGCTGCGCACCCAGACCCTGGGCCTGTCGATGGAAGTCGGCCCGGGCAAGCTGAGCTTCCTCTACAACGACGTCAGTGACCCGAACCCCTCGGGCCTGTCGGCCTTGCTGGGCGGCCTGGGTGATGCGCTGAATGGCCAGATCATTCCGGGCTTGCGTGCCCAGATCAATGCCGCTTCGAACGCTGCAGTGCCCAATTCCAACCTGGGTACCGTGCTGGCGGCGCAGATCAACACCAGCGCGCTGGTCGAGCAGTACAAGCAGGCCTTCGTGATGGACGGCCAGGCCATGAGCATCGGCTACAAGCTGATGACCGGCCCGCACACCGTGTACGTGGCCTACAACCGCTTCGACGACAAGACCCGCTTCAATGCGGACACCGACTCGTACGGCGCGGTCTACACCTACTCGCTGTCCAAGCGCACCGACTTCAACGTCGTCATGACCCACTTCAACAACAAGGGTCTGGGTCAGGCTGCGCCTGGCCAGGCCGGCTTCCTGGGTGGGTTCACCGCCAAGGCTGGCGAGGACTCGAACAACTTCGCCGTGGGCATGCGTCACCGCTTCTGAGCGGCTCCGCTCCACAGCAAGGCGCCCTGCGGGGCGCCTTCTTTTTGGCCGGTTCGCTGCCGCTTCAGGCCTGGCGGGCGTACAGCTGGGTGATGCGGTCGAGCAGCTGCAGCATGCGTTCGCTGGTGCTGAAGACCTCTTCCAGCGCGCGGCTGCGCTCGCTGGTGCCTTGCAGGGCGGCGGCGAAGAACACGAACTGCTGATCCACGCGCTCCAACTCGGCCAGCGTGGCGGCCGGCGTGTCGGGGTCGGTCTTCAGGCGGGCCTGGGCGGCCTGGAACTCGGCCTGGGCCTGGCGCAGACCGCCGGGCTCGACGGGCAGCTGCCAGGCCTGGGCGAGATAGAGCATGGCCAGGCGCTGACTGAGCATGCGTTGGCGCCCGGCCAGATTGACGAGCCGTCCGCCCGGCTTGCCGGACAGCTCCTCCAGTTGCTCGGTGCCGCGCTGCGCCGCCTGCAGCAGCTGCTGCGTCGAGGCCAGCAGGGCCTCGGCGCGCAGCCGGCTGGGGGTGTTGCCCACCAGCAGGAGCTTGTGGCGGCTCCACTGCTGGTCCATGTCGGCATAGGTGTCGCGCGCGGCCGCATTCGGTGCGAAGGCACGCAGCTCCACCAGCTGGCGGTCGAACAGGGCCATGGATTCGGCCAGCACCGGCTCCGCCTGCTCGCGCTTCACGCCCTGGCCCAAGGCCAGGTAGGCCTTGGCACAGCGCTGGCTCAGCATGCGCTGGCGGCCGGCCTTGTTGATGGCCTCGTTGAGGCTGTGGACCTGTGCGCGGCCCGCGAACGGGGCCAGCGCGAGCAGCGCCAACAGGGGGCGCCTGGGCAAATTCAGCTTCATGACCATCCCTGGTGTTTGTGGACGGATTCAGTCTAGGAAGCTGTCGGCCCCTCAGGCCTTGAACCAGGACAAGCCGTCCCGGGTGGGCGGCCTCTAGCGCTGGCTGCGGGCCTTGCGGCCGTCGAAGGCGGCGAGCTGGGTCTTCAGCAGGGCCATCAGCACACGGGCGTTGGCCTCGCTCATCGTCAGCACGCTGGCCGGGTCGATGTCATCGTCATCGGGCCGCCGTGGGCTGATGAGGGCGTCGACGCGAAAACTGACACTGCCATGGCTGGAGTTGCTGGCGGACTTGAACTTCTGGACTTCGATCTGGTGCGTCTTCATGGCCATGGGCGGCACCCTTCTTATTTCACAAAACTCTGCAGCTGGATGATGGGCTGCAACACCGAGAGCACGATGACCATCACCACCGCGCCCATCACCACGATCAGCAGCGGCTCCAGCAGCGTGGCCAGGGCCAGTGCGCGACGCTGCACCTCGCTGCCCAGCTGGCGGCCGGCGCGGCTCAGCATCTCGGGCAACTTGCCCGTCTGCTCGCCCAGGCGGGCAAACATGGCCAGCAGGCCGGGGAAGCGCTTCTTGCCGGCCAGGGCCGCGCCCAACGGAGCGCCCTCGCGCACCTGCACCAGGGCGTCGAGCGCATCGGCCCGCATGGCGCGGTTGGAAAGGGTCTCGGCCGCCGCCTGCAGGGCCTTGAGGATGGGCACGCCGGCGCCGGCCAGCATGCCCAGCGTGGCGGCAAAGCGCGCGCCGTTGTAGCCGCGCGAGAGCCGTCCCAGCAGGGGCAGGTTCAGCCAGGCGGCGTCGAAGCGTTGGCGGAAGGCCTCGCCGCGCAGCGCCAGCGCCAGCGCAAGGCCGCTGCCCGCCAGGGCCAATAGCAGCACCCAGCCCCAGCTGCGCACGAAGGCGCTCAGGGCCAGCATGAAGACGGTCAGTGCCGGCAGGGCCTTCTTGGTGGTGGTGAAGGCCTGTGCCACCTGCGGCACCACATAGGTGACCAGGAAGGTCACGATGACGATGGCGATCACGCTGACGATGGCCGGATAGGCCATTGCGCCAACCAGCTTGGCACGCAGGGCCTGGCGTTCCTCCAGGTCGTCGGCCAGGGATTCGAGCACCGCGCCCAGCGCACCGCTCGACTCACCCGCCGCCACCACACCGCGGTAGACCTCGTCGAACTCGCGCGGGGCCTGGGCCAGCGCGTGGGCGAACGAGGCGCCGGCGTTCACTTCGGCCTTGAGCTGCGCGATCAGCTCGCGCTGGCGCGGGTGCTCGCCTTCGTCGGCCAGGGCGGTGAGGGCGCGCTCCAGCGGCAGGCCGCTGCCCACCAGGCCGGCGAGCTGGCGCGTCCACACCGCCAGGCTGCTGCTGGAAAACACCCTGGCCTTGAGCGTCCAGCGGCCTTCCTGGCCACTCTGCTGCGCCACCTGCTCGACGGCCAGTGGGGTGAGCTTCTGCTCGCGCAGCAGGGCGCGCGCGGCGCGCGCGTTGTCGGCCTCGATCAGGCCGTTCTGCGCCTTGCCGGCGGCGTTCAGGGCTTCGTACTTGAAGGCGGGCATGGGTCAGCGGGCGATGTCTTCAGTCGCGGGTCGCGCGCAAGACTTCTTCCAGCGAGGTCACGCCGGCCTTGACCAAACGCTCGCCGTCCTCGCGCATCGAATGCATGCCCTTGGCACGCGCCGCCGCCCAGAGTTCGGACTCGGCGGCGCGGTTGTGGATCAGGCCGCGGATGGCATCGTCGGCCACCATCAGTTCGTACACGCCGGTGCGGCCCTTGTAGCCGGTGTGGCTGCACTCCGGGCAGCCGACCGGGTGCCAATAATGGCCTTGCTCATCCTGGCGCTTGCAGCTGCCGCAGAGCTTGCGCACCAGGCGCTGCGCCTGCACACCCAGCAGGCTGGAGCTGAGCAGGAAGGGCTCGACGCCCATGTCGGTCAGACGCGTCACCGCCGAGGGCGCATCGTTGGTGTGCAGCGTGGCCAGCACCAGGTGGCCGGTCAGCGAGGCCTGGATGGCGATCTGCGCGGTCTCGAAGTCGCGGATTTCGCCAATCATGATCACGTCCGGGTCCTGGCGCAGGATGGCACGCAGGGCCTTGGCGAAGGTCAGGTCGATCTTGGCGTTGACCTGCGTCTGGCCGATGCCGGGCAGCTCGTACTCGATCGGGTCTTCGACGGTCAGCACATTGGTGCCGGCGGTGTCCACCGTCTGCAGGGCCGCGTACAGCGTGGTCGTCTTGCCCGAGCCGGTCGGGCCGGTGACGAGCACGATGCCGTGCGGCTGTGCGGTCAGGCGCTTGAACTGGCTCAGCACCGCGCCGTCCATGCCCAGGCCTTCGAGGCTGAACTTGCTCTCGCTCTTGTCCAGCAGGCGCAGCACGGCGCGCTCGCCGTGGGCGGAAGGCAGCGTGGAGACGCGCACATCGATGGCGCGGCCGCCGATGCGCAGCGAGATGCGGCCGTCCTGCGGCAGGCGCTTCTCGGCGATGTCCAGCTCGGCCATGATCTTCAGGCGGCTGATCAGCGCGGCGTGCAGGGCGCGGTTGGGCTGCACGATCTCGCGCAGCGAGCCGTCGACGCGGAAGCGCACCGAGCTGCTGCGCTCGTAGGGCTCAATGTGGATGTCGCTGGCGCCATCTTTAGCGGCCTGCGTCAGCAGGGCATTGAGCATGCGGATGATGGGCGCGTCGTTGGCGGCCTCGAGCAGGTCTTCCACCGCCGGCAGGTCCTGCAGCAGTCGGCTCAGGTCCACCGCCGATTCGACTTCGCCCACCACAGTGGCGGCACTGCTCTCGTTGCCGGCATAGGCCAGGCTGATGCGCTCGCGCAGGCGTGCCGGTTCCTCTTGCTCCAGGCGGTCGACGGCGTAGAGACGCTGCACCTCGGACAGGGCACTCAGCGGCAGAGGCTGCGGGGCCCACAGGATCAGTTCGTCCTGGGTGTCTTCCAGCAGCAGCTGCTGGGCCTTGGCGAAGGCGTAGGGCAGGGGGTAGCGCGAGGCCATCAGGGGGCGACCGGGCCGGTGGACTTGGGCGCCTGCTTGGGCAATTGCGGAGCGCCGGTGTCGGGCAGCAGCAGGGTGGCAGCGGGCTGACCTTGCACCTGCTCCGCTCGAATCTGGTCGTAGCGATCCAGGGTCAGGCGACTCGACTCATCGGCCGTCCGCATGATGACCGGACGCAGGAAGATCATCAGATTGCTCTTGGTCCTTTTGCGGTTCTCACCTTTGAAGAGATTGCCCAGCAGCGGAATCTTTGAGAGACCAGGGACACCCGAGTTGCCATCGGTGTACTCGTCCTGCATCAGCCCGCCTAGCACCAGAAGGTCGTTGTTGTCTACGGTGACCGTGGTTTCCACAGAGTTCTTATTGGTAATCGGACCCTGTGCACTCTGCGAACCGATGCTGGAGAGCTCCTGGTAAACGACCATGCGGATCGCTCCGCCTTCGCCAATCTGCGATTTGACCCTCAACACCAGACCGACATCCTTACGCTCGACGGTCTGAAAGGGATTGACCGATCCGCCGTTCCCGGTATTCGTAAAAGTGCCGGTCACGAAGGGCACGTTTTGGCCTACAACGATCTTGGCTTCTTCGTTGTCCAGAGCCACCAGGTTGGGCATCGACAGGATGTTGCCGCCACCTTCTTGTTCGAGAAAGTTTGCCAAGGCCCCGAGGGTGTAGAACTCCCCGAACTTCTTCAGCACACCCAGGTTCAGCCCTCCCGGTGCACCGCCTTGCGCCAGCGCTGTCCCGGCCGATGTCCGTCCACCGGCAATTGCCGAAGTCAGGTTGATGATGTTGCTGTTGCCGCTGCCGAAATTGGTGCCGGCACCCACGATGGAGCCGTCCCCCTTGTCGCCGAACAGGTTCTGCCACTGGATGCCGAACTGGGCGCTCTTGCTCGTGTCGACCTTGACGATCATGGCCTCGACATAGACCTGGGCGCGTCGTCCGTCGAGCTGGTCAATGACGGCGCGGACTTGCTTGTAGAGCGGTTCCGGCGCCGTGATGATGAGCGAGTTGGTCGAAGGATCGGCCTGGATGAAGCCGCCGGTCGAAGGTCCAGCGGATTGCGCGACCGGGGTCGTGGCGGCGGCGCTGGCGACGCCGCTGTTGGTGCCCGCATTGGCCAGATTGGGCATTTGCGGCTGGGCCGCCGCGCCCACGGCCGCGGCGAAGCCCACTGCACCGCTGCCGCCACCCGAGCTGCCGCTGCTCTGGGCGCCGAAGGCCGCCCGCAGCACCTGCGCCAGCTTGGCGGCGTCGGCGTTCTTCAGGTAGACGACGTGGATGCCGCCGGTGGCGCCGCCGCCCGGGCGGTCCAGCTTCATCACCAGGGCCTTCAGCGCCTCCAGGCGGGCGGCATTCGGGGCGCGCAGGATCAGGGTGTTGGCGCGCGGGTCGGCGATCACGCTGGTGGTGCCGCCGGCGCCCGGCGCCGCACCGGGGATGGCCGCGCCCTCGCCCAGCTTCTGCACCAGGCCGGCGATGTCGCTGGCCACTGCGTGCTGCAGCGGCACGACCTCGACGTCCGAGCTGGCCGGGCTGTCCAGCGCCGCCACGATCTTGGCAATGCGCTTGAGGTTGTCGGCGTAATCGGTGATGACCAGGCTGTTGTTGCCCGGGTTGGCGTTGATGGTGTTGTTGACGTTGACCAGGGGCCGCAGCACCGCCACCAGGTTGTTGGCGTTCTCGTGCTTGAGCAGGAAGACCTGGGTCAGGATCTGGTCGCCACGCACCTTCAGATCGTCCACCGCCACTGTGGTCGCCTGCAGCTTGGCGTCGGCCTCGGGCAGCACCTTGAGGATGCCGGCCACGTCCACCACCGAGAAGCCCAGCCCGCGCAGTGCCGCCAGGTATTGCGCAAAGGCGTCCTGGGCCTTCAGCGGCTGCTCGGCGTAGAGCGTGATGGTGCCCTTGACGCGCGGGTCGACAAGGATGTTGCGGCCAAGCAGATTGCCCATCGCGCGGCTGACGGCCTCGATGTCGGCGTTGACGAAGTTCAGCGCCACCGGGGGGTCGGACTTGAGTGCCGGGCCGGTGGCCAACGCGGGCATTGCCGGCAAGGTCAAGCCCAGCGCCAGCGTGGCGGCGCGCAGCAGGGTGATGGAGGTCTTCATCGTCATCCGATCGTGATCACCGAGCGCTCGCCTTGGCGGCGGCCGATGATGTTCAGCAAATTGTTCAGAGCCGCTTCCTGGCCCGGGTTGGCGCGTGCTTCGCCCTGGAATTGCAGGCGCCCTTCGAGCCGGCCGCTGCCCTGCAGCTGCAGCGCGCCTTCCAGGGTCTGCAACTGCAGCTGCACCGGGCCCTGCGGCAGGGCCAGCAATTGCAGGCGGTAGCTGCCCAGGCTGGGCAGGGTGGAAAGGCGCGAGCCGAACTGGTGCAACTCCAGGTCCAGCTGGCCTTGCGGCTGCCAGCGGCCGCCCTGGTATTCGAAGGCGGCGGCCTGGGCCGAGAGGCGCAGCTGACCGCTGGGCTGCAGGGTGTTCCAGGGCGTGCCCAGGCCGTTCAACCAGGCGGCCGGCAGGCGCAGCAGCGGGCCCTGCTGCTGCGGCAGCTCCACCCGCAGGCGGCCCCAGCCGGGTTTGAGTGCCAGCGCCAGCTCACCGGCGCTGCAGCAGTCCAGGTTCAGGCGCAGCTGCGGTCCACTGCGCCAGCTCAGGCGCCAGTGCAAGCGACCCGGCAGTCGGCTGGCATCGCGGCTACCCGCACCGCCACTCAGCACCAGGCCGGCGCTGCCGCGCCACAGGCTGCCGCGCGGCTCCACCAGTTGCAGGCGGCCCTCGCTGCCCTGGACCACCCAGCCACTGAGCCAGCGCGCCGGTGCCTGCCAGATCAAGGCGATCAGCAGACCGCAGACCAGGCCGGCCGCTACCCAGCGCTTCTTCACAGCCCACCCCCGAGCGCCAGCACGATGTGGCCGCTGTAGCCGCGCGGCCCGCGTTGCAACTGCGCTTCGATGGGGCGCGCGCGGGCGCTGCTGCGCACTTCGGCGAGCCAGCGGTTCAAGGCCTCGCCGTTGAGCTCGCTGACGCTGACACGGGCGCGCTCGCCCTGCAGGTCCAGGCGCGCGCCGGGGCCAAGGAAATCGGTGGCTGCCTTCAGTGCTTGCTGGGCCTGGGCCGGCGGTACGGCGGGCAACTGGCGAAGTTGCTGCGCTTCGGCCGCCCATTGCTGCATTTGTTGCAGCTGGGCCTCCAGCTGGGCGGACTGAGCCGGGCCCTGGCGCAGGGTGCGCCAGGCGGGCTGGATGCCGAGCCAGAACAGCCCCAGCACCAGCAGCGCGGCGGCAGCCAGTTGCAAGCCCAGGCGTTCGCGCGGGGCCAGGCCCTGCCACTGTTGCCGGGCGCGGGCCCAAGCAGGTTGCAGGGCGGTGGGCAGACGGGGGGCGTTCATGGCGGTATCAATTCTTGGCACGGCGCAGGATCAGGCGGCCCTGCTCGTTGGCCAGGCTCCAGCCTTCGCTGGCCAGGCGTTGGCGCAGCAGCTCGATTTGGGCGTCCGTCCAGCCCGCACTGGCCAGGCTCAGCTGGCCGGGTTCGAAGCCCAGCGCCTCGGCGGGGCCGCGGTCTTCGGGCCAGGCGCTGGCGGCGGCGGCCAGCAGCGGCTCCAGGTCCTGCGGGCCGAGCGCCCCGGCCTGGGCGCGCAGCAGGTCCATCTGGCGCTGCATCTGCACCGGCGCATCCAGCACCGCGCGCACCTGCGGGAAGGTCTGGGTCAGGGTCTGGTCGATGGCCTGCTGCTGGTTACGGATCTGCTGGCGCTGTTGCCAGGCCAGCGCGTTCAGGCCGACCAGCTGCAGCCCCAGCAGGGCCAGCAGGCCGAGGCGCACCGGCCGCCAGGCCGGTTGCATGAAGCGGTGCAGGGCCTGGTTGATGCGCTGCAGGCCCTGGATGCGCGGGCGCAGCTCGAACTGGCGCAGATCCCAGCCCGAGGCCAGCGCATCGAGCGCGAACTGGGCGCGGCTGCGCAGCGGCAGTGTTTCGCCCGCGCCCCCCAGTTGCGCCGCGGCTGCGGCAGCGAGCTCGGGCTCGGCGCTGCAGGGCGTGCCCGCCGGTAGTTGCGGCAACGGGCCGCGCAGCGGCCGCAGCAGCAGGCCTTCCGCCTGGGCCAGCAGCAGCAGGGGCGCGCCCTGCTCATCGGCCAGCACATGGGCGCGCGGCGGGTCGGTCGGCACGGCGGGTGGCACGATGCGGTCCACAAAGCGCTGCGCCGCCTCCAAGGCCGCCACGGCCTGCTCCAGCGGCGCGCGCGCACTCACGCAGACCCACAGTTCTTCACCCGGTGCGGCTCCGGGCGGCAGCGCGAAATGCAGCTGCTCCGGCTCTTCCAGCAGTTGTTCTTCCAGCAGCCCGGCCAGCGCCGCACGCCAGCGCGCCGCCGGCGCGCGCGGCAGGGTGGCGCGGTGGAAGCTGCAGTCGAGCACATGGGGCTGCAGCACCAGCTGCTCGGCCTTGGGCAGGGCGGCGGCCGGGCTGCGGCCCTGTTCCAGGGTGTCACCGCGCTGCAGCACCCAGTCGAACTCCAGCGCCCGGGCCGTGGCACCGGGGCGGGCGATGCGCGCGCCAGCCTGCAGGCGTTCTCGGGGGGGCAGCAGGATCAGCAGGGTGCTCATGAAGGAATCAGGCGTCGGCCCGCAGGGGCTGGGAGGGCTCGGAGCAGAGGGCGGGCGATTCTAGGGAGCGCCCAGTTACGGCTTGTGAGTGCTAGTACCGGGTACCGGACTGACCCGTTCGCGCCAGAGCAGATCGACCTCGGTGCCCTTGCGCTGCACCAGGGAGCGCTGTTCCACCACCCGATCGTCCAGGCGCAGCCGGCCGGTGATGAGGAAGTGGTCACTCTTGACATCAATGCGTTTGGCGTCCACGCCACCCTCTGCGGCGCGGCCCAGCACCCGCTGGATCTCGGCGACGTTGCGGAAAGGTTGAGTGCGCCGCTGTTGCACCAGGCGCTCGGCGGTGGCGAGGTCCATGTTGTCGAACAGCGCCGCCAGCACCTCGCGCGGCGCGGTGTTGACGTTGACCGGGCTGGGCTGCGGCAGGAGCACCACCCAGGGCTCCAGCGCACGCACCGCATCGGGCGGCAGGCCCAGCCAGGTCAGTTGGGCCACGGTCTGCGGGCGCAGCGGGGCGTCGGCGCTGTCGTCGCTGGCCTGCAGGGCGCGGTTCAATTGCTGCACAAACTGCTCGGCCAGGTCGGTCGGCAGGCCGGCGGACTGGAACAGGCGCCCCACAGTGCGCTTTTCCAGCGCTGGAACTTCCTTGCCTTCCAGGTTTCTGAGGTTGTAGCGCGCCTGGGCGTCGTCGATGCGGCCGGACAAAAAGGCCTCGGGGCCTTCATCCTCCTTGGCGTTCTGCTTGTCCGCGGCCAGGAAGGTGGACAGGCGCGCTTCGGCCAGGGGCACGGCCCAGACCTCGCCGAGATGGTCCACCGGCTCACTGGTGTTGGTCTGTTGGTCTGTGCGCAGGATCAGGCGGGCCCAGTCCAGCGCGCCCAGCAGCACCCAATGCGCCTGGGCGCGCGCACGGTCCGCCGCTTCCAGGTGCACGGCGCGCATCTGCCGCCACACCATGGCCGCGGCCAGGGTGGCCACCAGACTGACGATGAGCAGGGCGGTGAGCAGGGCCGCCCCGTGCTGGCGGGCTCGCATCAGGAGGCCCCCAGCAGCACCTGGCGCACCAGGGGGCCGCCGAACTGGCCGGGTTCGAAATCCAGCTGCATGCGCACGGCCTTGGGCAGGGCCGAGCGGGCGGGGTTCTGCGGGCCGGTGCTGGGGGTCTGGCCCTCCCCACCGGGAGT
The DNA here is from genome assembly GCA_039808065.1 of Burkholderiaceae bacterium. GTDB lineage: Bacteria > Pseudomonadota > Gammaproteobacteria > Burkholderiales > Burkholderiaceae_C > Inhella. The sequence continues at coordinate 13,387 of JBDHSJ010000051.1, forward strand.
ACCACCAGTCGTGCCGCCGCCCGGGTTAGCCGGGTTGGGTGAGGGTGGGGTCTTGCCCTCGGACTCGCGCTTGGCCCGCACCGCCGCGTCCTCGATCAGGTCGCCGCTCGACTGCGCATTGGCCCAGGCATTGTTGAAGTAGTAGGCCATCTGCCAGCCGGCTACGCCTTCCAGGGTGCTGAGCGAGCGGCTGGCCAGCGCCAGCGGCTGCTGGCTCTCTTCGAAGCTCTGCCGCAGCGCCTGCAGATTGCGCACCGGCGCACCGGCCCAGCGCTGCAGCTTGCCCTCGGCCAGCCACCACACCACCACCTGCAGGCCCTCGGGCTGGCGGCGTGTCAGGCGCAGATGCCGGCCGTCGAAGCGCAGCGCTGGGATCAGCTGGGTGTCCTGCACCTGCTCCAAGTCCTGCTGCCACTGCGCCATCACCGTGTGCAGGCGCGCGCTGCGGTCCAACTGGGCCTGGCTGATGTCGCGCGCGCGCAGCATGCCGTCCAGGCCGCGCCAGGCCAGGGTGGCCATCAGCGCCAGGATCAGCAAGGCCACCAGCACCTCGACCAAGGTGAAACCGCGGCGCATCAGAAGCGCCCCACGATGGTCGACAGCGTCAGCAGGCTGGCGTGTTCGCCACTGCCGACGATGGCGTCGACGCGCCGGAAGTTGGGATTCGGCGTGGCCTGCACCTGCAGCCGGCCCTGCAGGCTGCGGCCGAGCTGCTGGCACTCGAAGCGGCTTTCGCCCACACCGGGGAACTGGCGAGACAGGCGCAGCTCCACCAACTGGTTCTCGGCGCACCACTGGGCGGCGCTCATCAGCTGGAAGCGCTCGGCGTTGTCCGTCAGCGCGCCGGCGGCGCGCATGCCTGCCCCCAGGGCCACGGCCACCAGGGTCAGGGCCACCAGCACTTCGATCAAGGTGAAGCCGCGTGCGGGTTTCATTCCACTGCCTGGCTGTTGAAAGGGGCCAGGCCATCGGTGGCAATGCGCAGCTGCCGCGGCCCCAGGCTCAGGCGAAGGGCCTGCGGCGGAATCAGGGGCTCGGGGCCGAGCAGCAGCTCGGTCTGGTTGCCTTCCAGCAGCACCGCGGGCGGATCGCCCAGCCATTGCGTGGGCAGGCTTTGGCGCTCGCTCAGGCCCAGGAAGCGGAAATGCCGGCCCTGGCTGTCCGGCCCCGGCCGCCAGCGCACGATCTGGCCGCTGGCGCGCGCCTCGGCCCGTGCCATCTCCAGCAGCGACACCAGCCGTTCGCCTTCCCGTTCCAGCTGGCTGGCGGCGGGGTCGCGCAGGGCCATGCTGACCGTGGCGCTGGCGATGGCGATCAGCATCACCACCACCAGCAGCTCGATCAGGGTGAAGCCGTGGCGTTTACTGCCAGGAGCCAATGTCGGCGTCCGTGCCCTCGCCGCCCGGGCGGTTGTCGGCGCCCAGGCTGAAGACATCAATCTCGCCCTTCACGCCGGGGTTGGCGTACTGGTAGGGGTGGCCCCAGGGGTCCTTGGGCAGCTTCTCGATGTAGGGGCGCCAGTTGGGCGGAATGCTGCCCACGGTGGGTTTCTGCACCAGGGCTTCCAGGCCTTGCTCGGCGCTGGGGAAGCGCTGGTTGTCGAGCTTGTACATCTTCAGGTTCTGCATCAGCTGGGCGATGTCACCGCGCGCGGCAGTGATGCGCGCGTCGTCCGCGCGGCTGAGCAGATTGGGCACCACCATGGCGCCCAGCACGCCGATGATGACGATCACCACCAGCAGTTCGATCAGGGTGAAGCCGCGGCGGCGCGCGCCGGGACCGGAGTAAACACGCATGGAATCAAGGGCCACGGCGGCCAGCTCAAGGGAGTCGGCTCATGATAATCGGCGCCCATGAGTGAACGAATTGCTACCTTCCTGGTGTGGACGCTGGTGGGCTGCAGCGCTGGCGCCTTGGCCCTGCGCCTGTGGCCGCAGGGCTCGGCGCCCAGCGTGCCGCTGGCCACGAGCGAGCGCCTGGCGGCGCCTTCGCTGGACCGACTGCTGGGGCCGAGCAGTCCGCCGCCTGAGGCCGCCCAAGCCCCGGCCGCGCCGGCCGATGCCCGCTTTCAACTGCTGGGGTTGGTGGCGGCGCGTCAGCCCGGGCTTCAGGACCGGGAAGGCCTGGCCCTGCTGGCCGTGGATGGGGGCACCCCGCGCAGCGTGCGTGTGGGCCAGATGGTGGAAGGGGATCTGCAGCTGCTGCGCGTCGAGCCCACCGGGGTCTCGCTGGGTCGTCAGGGCGCAGTGCAGGTGCAACTGCGGCTGGACCCGCCCGCACCGGCCGCCCAGGGCAGTCTGCCCAGTCTGAGTCTGACGCCGGTGCCCGGGGCACCCCAGGCGCTGCCGATGGCGCAGCCAATGCCGGGTGCAGCCCCCGCAGCCTTCGGCGCCCCATTGCCTCAGCCCGCGGCCAGCCCCACCCCAGCGGGCTTTGGCGCGCCGCCCCAGCCGACCGCGCCCATCAGCGGCCCCCTTCCAGCCCCGGTCGACGGCGTGCCGCGTCGACACAACCCGGCTGAGACCCTGCGCTGACGAGTCTTAGTCCAGCAAGGGATTGCCGGAGTAGGTGCTGCGTTCGGCCAGTGGCAGCAACTCGGTGGCATTGGCCGGCACCGTGGTGGCTTCGGTGAAATCGGCGGGCTCGGTGGCTGTGGATTCGGTTGCACCGCCTTCGGACGCATCCGGCCCGGCGAGCGGTGCCGTTCCCCCCGCGATGGCCGACTGCATCGGAAATTCCTGTACGTCCGACAGCAGGGCCGCGGCACTGCGCACCAGCGGCCAGGCCAGTGTGGCGCCCGTGCCGTCGGCGCTGTCCATCCCCAGCGAGAGCAGGGCGCCAGCGTGGAAGCCGTGCAGGGCGGCATCCAGTCCCGGTTCGCGATTGCTGCGGCAGAACAGCACGTAGTCGGTGACGGGCGCGGCGATCGAGGCGGCGCAGCGCAGCGCCGCGCAGGCCGGCAGACCATCCACCAGGATCAGCATGCGCTTGCTGGCGGCCACGAGCATGGCGCCGGCCATGACGGCGATCTCGTAGCCGCCGAATGCAGCCATGGCTTCCATGGCATCCAGGGCCTCGCGGTGGCGGCTCAGCACGGCCTCCAACAAGTCAAGTGAAGCCAACGATTGCGGGCTCAGCAATTCGCGCAGCAGGCGGGCATCGAGCCGCGAGAGCAGCAGGGCTGCACATTCATTCGACGCCATCCCCATGCCGGCGCAGGCCAGCACATTGCCGTCCAGGTTGTTGGCGATTTCCATGCCCACGCGCAGCGCCGCGTGCAGGTTCTCGCGCGACATCGCCGCGCCGAAGATGCTGTTTCGCGTGCCGTGCGCCACCTTGCGCAGCTGCAGCTTGGGGTGCGGCGCCAGGTCCTCGGCAATGCCGCAATCGATCACCTGCAGCTGCAGGCCATGCAGCCGGGCGAGTACCGCGCTGGGCAGCCGGCCTTGCAGGGCCAGCATGGCCTGGTCATGCGTGCTGCGACCCCACTGCGCGCCCACGCCCTCGACCGCCAGGCCGTGGTCGGCCGCGAACAGGGCGAGCACCGGGTTCTGGAACTTGGGCGTGAGCGTGTTCTGGATCAGGCCCAGACGCACCGCCAACGGCTCGAGTTCGCCGAAGCCACCGGCAATGGCGCTGCGCCGTGCCAGGCGTTCGCGCAGTGCACGCTCCAGCTCCGGGTTGGCGGTGGGCGAGATCAGCGATTCATGGATGGTCATGGCAGCGGCTACGAAATGTTGCCGCGCCGATGCTAGCGAAGGAACAGGCGGTAGGCCGGGTTCTCGCTCTCATCCACATAGGGGTAGCCCAGTTGCTCCAGGAAACGCCGGAACGCCGCGCGCTCCTTGCTGGGTACCTGCACGCCCACCAGCACCCGGCCGTAGTCGGCACCCTGATTACGGTAATGGAACAGGCTGATGTTCCAGTTCGGGTGCATGGCGTCCAGGAATCGCATCAGCGCGCCGGGGCGCTCGGGGAATTCGCAGCGCACCAGGCACTCGTGCTCGGCCAGACTGCTGCGCCCGCCCACCAGATGGCGCAGATGCTGCTTGGCCATCTCGTCATGCGTCAGGTCCAGGGCCGCAAAGCCGTGCTTGCCCAAGGTGTGCACGAGGCGCTCGGCGTCATCGCGCCGGCTCATCGACAGACCGACAAAGATGTGTGCCTGGGCTTCGTCCGAGATGCGGTAATTGAACTCGGTGACGCTGCGCGAGCCGATCAGCTGACAAAAGCGCTTCAGGCTGCCGCGGGCCTCAGGGATGGTGACGGCAAACAGGGCTTCTCGCTGCTCACCCACCTCGGCCCGCTCGGCCACGAAGCGCAGGCGGTCGAAGTTCATGTTGGCGCCACAGGTGATGGCAGCGAAGGTCTTGCCCTTGCTGCCCGTGCGCGCCACGTGCTGTTTGATGGCCGCGACACCCATCGCGCCAGCGGGTTCCACGATGCTGCGCGTGTCTTCAAAGATGTCCTTGATGGCGGCGCAGACGGCGTCGGTGTCCACCCGCACCCAGTCGTCCACCAATGCCTTGGCCACGCGCAGGGTCTCGGCCCCGACCTGCTTGACGGCGGTGCCGTCCGAGAACAGGCCCACGTCATCCAGCATAACGCGCCGGCCGGTCTCGACGGAGCGGGCCATGGCGTCGGAATCGGTCATCTGCACGCCGATCACCTGCACCTCGGGGCGCACCGCCTTGATGTAGGCGGCCACACCGGCAATCAGGCCGCCGCCACCGACGGCCACGAAGACCGCGTCCAGCGGGCCGGTGTGTTGCTGCAGCATTTCTAACGCCACCGTGCCCTGGCCGGCGATGACGTCGGGGTCATCGAAGGGGTGCACGAACACCAGATCCTCGGCGGACTGCAGGCGCAGGGCTTCGGTGTAGGCGTCGGAAAACGAGTCGCCATGCAGCACCACATCGCCGCCCAGGGCTTGCACCGCGTCGCTCTTCATGCGCGGCGTGGTGACGGGCATGACGATGCGGGCCTTGCAGCCCAGCTTCCGAGCCGCCAGCGCCACGCCTTGGGCATGGTTGCCGGCGCTGGCACAGATGACGCCGCGCGCCAGCTGCTCGGGGCTGAGCTGGGCCATTTTGTTGTAGGCGCCACGCAGCTTGAAGCTGAAGACGGGCTGCTGGTCCTCGCGCTTGAGCAGCACCTTGTTGTCGATCCGCTTGCTGAGCTTGCGGGCCGGCTCCAACGCCGTCTGCTTGGCCACATCGTAGACCCGGGCGCGCAGGATGCGCTGCAGATAGCTGTCGGGGCCGGGGGTCAGGGCAGGGCGGCTGGCCATGGGGCTATTTCTCTCTGGCGAAGGGGTCGTCGATCATGCCAGCCTAGGATTCGTCAAATGGAATGCACAGTTCAATGGAATGGGCCGGGCAGCATGAGCTTTCATGCCGCCACCGGCAGCGGACACTGGGTCAACATGGACGGCGCCCCCGAGGGTGGCGGCCGCAACCTGGCGCCGCGGCCGATGGAGATGATGCTGGTGGGCGCCGGTGGCTGCAGTGCCTATGACGTGGTGCTGATCCTGCAGCGCGGGCGACACAAGGTGCTGGGCTGCGAAGTCAAGGTACAGGCCGAGCGAGCCGAGGTGGACCCCAAAGTGTTCACCAGGATCCACATGCACTTCGTCGTCAAGGGGCGGGCGCTGAACGCCGAGGCCGTCGGCCGCGCCGTCTCGCTTTCGCACGAGAAGTACTGCTCTGCCACCGTCATGCTCGGGCGCACGGCCGAGGTCACCACCAGCTTCGAGGTGCTCGAAGCCCAATGATCACAAGTGGTGGGCCGTCCGAGTCATCACCTTGGCGGCCAAGTGCATGAGCTGCTTGATTGGAGCCGGCAACGCGGCCGCACCGGCCTGCTGCGCCGCCTGGCCATGGGCCGCTTCGTCGCTGGCCATCTGCGCCACGATGGCACGCGAGCTTTGATCACCCGCCGGCAGCCGGTTGAGATGGGAGTGCAGATGCGCTTCGACCTGCCGCTCCGTCTCGACCACAAAACCAAGTGACCAGCGGTCCCCCGCCAAGCCGGCCGCCAGGCCAATGCCAAAGGCCCCGCCCCACCACAGCGGATTGAGCAGGCTGGTGCGGCCTCCCAGTTCGGCAATCCGCTCGGCGGTCCAGCGCAAGTGATCCTCTTCTTCCTGCGCGGCGTGTTCCAGATGCACGCGCAGCGCGACGTCACGGGTGCTCAGCGCCTGGGCGCTGTAAAGAGCCTGCGCACACACCTCGCCCACATGGTTCACGCGCATCAGTGCCGCCGCCTCACGTCGCTCGTCGGCGGTCAGGTCCGCGTCGGCTTCGGTAGGCCTGGGCCGTTCCCGCGCCGCATGGGGTGTTGCGAGCAGGGTACGCAGCCCTCGGTCAAAAACGACAAAGAGCTGATCCAGTTCATTGAGACGACGCATCGGCTCAGTTTAGGAAATCCCGAGTTCGTTGCCGGTTCGCAACGAGAAGGCTTGCTTGTCAGGGAGCTGTCACAGGAGTCTGGTTCAATTCTGCGCAGTCCGGGATTACCCGGTGTGTGTCTTCCAACAGGAGCAATGCATGAAGAAGAGCGTTCTGGCCTTTGCGGCCCTGAGTCTGGTGTCGGGTCTGGCTGCAGCCCAGTCGTCGGTGACGGTGTACGGCATCATGGATCTCGCGGTGCGCAACCTCAAGGGCGCCGACTCGCTGAACCAGCTGGTCAACGAAGGCCGTTCGGCCAGCCGCCTGGGATTCCGCGGCGTGGAGGACATCGGTGGTGGCCTGAAGGCAGGCTTCAACATCGAGCATGGCGTGGTGCCTGACACGGGCGAAGCCGGCAGCCCGTTCTGGGGGCGTCGCGCCACCGTCAGCCTGATGGGTTCGTTCGGCGAGATTCGTTTGGGCCGCCACAAGCTGTCCGACCGCACCATCGTTGACGACTTCGACCCCTTCGGCACCAGCGGCATGGTGGATGTGACCCGCATCTACAGTGGCTTGAGCGGCGGCTATGTCAACCGCAGTGACAACCAGATTGCCTACTACCTGCCGGCCATGGGCGGCTTCTATGGCAGTTTCGACACCTCGCTGGGCGAGGGCACGGATGCCAACAAGGCCAACACTTTCCGCCTGGGCTACAAGGACAAGGCCCTGCACGTCTCGGCCGCCTACGGTCAGCACGGCGCCGGTACCAAGCTGAAGACCGGCACTCTGGGTGCTGCCTACGACTTCGGCAGCTTCACGCTGAGTGGCATGTACACCAAGAGCGAGCGTGGCGCGCTGGATCAGGACATCATCAACCTGGGCGCCACCGTCAAGATGGGTCAAGGCAAGCTGATCCTGTCCTTCGCGAAGGCTGACGGCAATGCCACCGGCACCGGCGCCATCGCCGGCAAGCAGATCAACGATGCCAAGCTGCTGGCCCTGGGCTACGACTACGCCATGTCCAAGCGCACCACGCTGTACACCACCGTGGCCAAGGTCGACAACAACGGTGCCTCCACCTTCTCGCTGGGTGGCACCAAAGGCGTGGCCGCGCCGCGCGCCGCCACCGCCACCAGCGACTCCGGCGATTCGACCGGCTACGAAGTGGGCATCCGCCACAGCTTCTGATCGCCTCGCAGCGATTCAAGCCAAGCCGCCTTCGGGCGGCTTTTTCTTTGCCGTGCGGCCTGCGCTGGGTGACGGGGCACGCGGGGTTGGTGCCAATCGGTACCCCCGCGTAACCCTGGCATGATGCGCGCCCGCTGCCGCCAGGCAGCTGGACTCCAGGATCGCTCATGTTGGTTTTCATTCTTCGCAGATTGCTGCAGGCGGGCGTGGTGATGCTGTCGGTCGCCTTCATCGCTTTCAGTCTGTTCCAGTTCGTCGGTGATCCGGTGGCGAACATGCTGGG
>JBDHSJ010000052.1:0-21140 GCA_039808065.1 Burkholderiaceae bacterium
GGATCAGCACCACGACCAGCAGCGCGATCGAACCCAGCACCAGCCAGGGCGCCAGGCGCTCCCACACACGCAGCGGGATCTGCGTGACCGCCAGACCGCAGGCCAGGGCGATGCCGATGGCAAGCAGATGGCGGGTCAGGAAGTGGGTGGGGGCGTAGCGAGCGAACTTGGGGTTGTCCGGCAGCGCAATGCTGGCCGAATAGACCATCACCAGGCCCAGGGCCAGCAGGCAGACCACCACCCAGACCAGCAGCAGGTCGAAGCCATGGGCGCGGCTGGGCTGGCTGTCGCGGATTTGGATGCCGTCGCGCACCGGCAGTGCGAAGCCGCTGGCTTCGGCCGCGGCGGGCCTGAGCTTGCCGAGCAGGGCGCTCCAGTTCACAGCGTCTCTCCCCGCTCGGCCGCCAGTTCACGCGCGCTGGCCACAAAGACCTCGGCACGGTGGGCGTAGTTGCGGAACATGTCCAGCGAGGCGCAGGCCGGGCTGAGCAGCACGGTGTCACCTTCGCGGGCCTGCTCGAAGGCCCAGCGCGTGGCGGCCTCCAGGCTGGCGTGGCGCTCGATGGGCAACTCCAGCCCTTGCAGGCTCTGCGCGATCTGCTCGGCGTCCTTGCCGATCAGGGCGACGGCGCGGGCATGGCGGTGGATGGGTTCGCGCAGCGGGCCGAAATCCTGGCCCTTGCCGTCGCCGCCCAGCACGAGGCTGAGCTTGCTGCCCTCGCGGTCGGCGCCCAGTCCGGCAAGGGCCGCCACGGTGGCGCCGACATTGGTGCCCTTGCTGTCGTCGACAAAGTCAATGCCCTTGAGCGTGCCGACCCACTCGACACGGTGCGGCTCGCCGCGGTATTCACGCAGCGCGTGCAGCATCGGGGCGAGCGGACAGCCGATCTCGGTGGCCAGGGCGAGCGCCGCCAGCGCGTTGGCGCTGTTGTGTCGGCCGCGGATGCGCAGCGCGTCGGCCGGCATCAGGCGTTGGATCTGCAACTCCACCTCTTCGGCCTTGGCGCCGCGCTTGACGCGCAGCGGCGTGTCATCGCTAGGCTGCGCGCGCGCCAGCCAGGCAATGCCACCGGCCTCCACCAAGCCGAAGTCGCCCGGCGCCATGGGCTCGTCCAGACCAAAGCGGCAGACGCGGCGCGGTGCCCACTTCACCGTGACCTTGAGCGGTTTGCCGCGCGCGCCGATGGGCGGGGGCGGCGGTGTGGGCACCATGGCCTCGACGAGCGGGTCGTCGCGGTTGATGACCATCAGCGCCTGGCTGCCGAAGATGCGCGCCTTCGCGGCGGCATAAGCCTGCAGATCGCCGTGCCAGTCCAGATGATCCTGGGTGATGTTGAGCACCGCGGCAGCGTTGGGTTCGAAACTGTGCACGCCATCGAGCTGGAAGCTGGACAACTCCAGCACCCAGACCTCGGGCAGGGCCTTGAACTCGGGCGGGCGCGGGGGCGGCGGCTCGATCGGCAGGGTCTTGTGCTCCAGCAGCTCGTCCAGCTGCTCCAGGCTGATGTCCTCGGCCGGAGCGGGTTCCACCACATCCACCAGCAGGGGCGCGTCAGCCTCCGGCTCGGGTTCGGGCATCGGCAGGTCGAGCTGCTCGGGCGTATCGAACGCCGGGGCATGGCCTTCTTCGCGCAGCTTGGCGCTGAGCGTGTCCAGCAGGGTCGGGCCGATGTTGCCGGCCACGGCCACGCGGCGGCCCGCCGCCTCGCAGAGCTGGCCGGTCAGGGAGGTGGTGGTGGTCTTGCCGTTGGTGCCGGTGATGGCCAACACGGCCGGGGCGTAGCGCCACTGCTCCTTCAGCGCAGCCAGGGCTTCGGCAAACAGATCCAGCTCGCCCTGCACGCGCAGGCCACGCTCTCGGGCGCGGCCCAGCAAGGGCTGCAAACGCGCATCCAGCGGCGACAGGCCAGGGCTCTTCAGCACGCGGGTGGCGTCGTCCAGCTGTTCGGCACCCCGATCACCGCGCAGTCGCTCGGCCTGCGGCACCAGGGCGGCCAGCGCGGCGTCCTGCGGTGCCGCCGCGCGCGAATCCCAAACCCGCACGCGCGCCGCCCCCTGCCAGGCCGCCCAGGCGGCCATGGCCAGGCCGATGTCGCCCAGGCCCAGCACCAAAACGGATTGATCGCGCAGGAGATCCAGCATGTCAGAGCTCCCGCCGGGCCGCCCCAAGGGAGCGACGGCCCCCTCGGGGGGTGGCGAACGAAGTGAGACTGGGGGCCATGATTCAGCGCAGCTTGAGCGAGGCCAGACCGACCAGACAGAGCAGCATGGTGATGATCCAGAAGCGGATCACCACCTGGGTCTCGGTCCAGCCCTTCTTCTCAAAATGGTGGTGCAGCGGTGCCATGCGGAAAAGGCGCCGGCCTTCGCCGTACTTCTTCTTCGTGTACTTGAACCAGCTGACCTGCAGCATCACGCTCAGGGTCTCGGCCACGAAGATGCCGCCCATGATGGCCAGCACGATCTCCTGGCGGGTGATGACGGCGATCGTGCCCAGCGCCCCGCCAAGCGAGAGCGCGCCCACGTCGCCCATGAAGACCTGGGCCGGGTGGGCGTTGAACCACAGGAAGGCCAGGCCCGCGCCCGCCATGGCTGAGCAAAAGATCAGCAGCTCGCCAGCGCCCGGAATGTGCGGCAGAAACAGATACCTGGAAAACACCGCCGAGCCGGTGGCGTAGGCGAACACCCCCAGGGCGGAGCCCACCATCACCACCGGCATGATGGCCAGGCCGTCCAGGCCGTCGGTGAAGTTCACGGCATTGCTCGCGCCCACGATGACGAAGTAGGCGAAGGCCATGAAGCCCCAGACCCCCAGCGGCATGCTGATGGTCTTGAAGAAGGGCACGATCAGGTCGGCCTTGGGCGGCAGCTCGGTCGAGAAGCCGCTGGTCACCCAGCGGAAGAACAGCTCGGCCACGCGCAGGGCGTTCACCTCGGACACCGAGAAGGCCAGGTAGATCGCCGCCAGCAGGCCGATCAGGCTCTGCCAGAAGAACTTCTCGCGGCTGCGCATGCCCTCCGGGTTCTTGTCGACGACCTTGCGCCAGTCATCCACCCAGCCCACGGCGCCGAAGCCCAGGGTCACGGCCATCACCACCCAGACGAAGCGGTTGCTCCAGTCGAACCACAGCAGGGTCGAGACCGCGATGCCGATCAGCACCAGCACGCCGCCCATGGTGGGCGTACCGCTCTTCTTCAGGTGCGTCTGCACGCCGTACTCGCGCACCGGCTGGCCGATCTTCAGCGAGGTCAGGTAGCGGATCACCCAGGGTCCGAAGGCCAGCCCGATCAACAGCGCCGTCAGGGCGGCCATCACGGCGCGGAAGGTGATGTACTGGAACACGCGCAGCCAGCCCCAGTCGGGCATCAGGGCCTGCAGCCATTCGGCCAACACGATCAGCATGCAGCACCTCCCTTGTCATTCAGTGCCTGCAGCGCCTGCACGGCCTGCTCCATGCGCATGAAGCGCGAGCCCTTGGCCAAGACCGAGGCCGCCGCGGGGCGCTCGGCGGAGAGGGTCGCGGCCAGCGCCGCGGCATCCGCGAACACCCGGGCACCCGGGCCGTAGGCCGAAGCGGCATGCTGCACGGCCGTGCCGGCGCACCACAGGTGCTCGATGCCACGTTCGCGTGCCAGCTGGCCCACCTCGGCATGGAAGGCCGGGCCCTGATCGCCCACCTCACCCATGTCGCCCATCAGCAGCCAGCGCGGGCCGGGCAGGCCGGCCAACAGCTCGATCGCGGCGCGCATCGAATCGGGGTTGGCGTTGTAGCTGTCGTCCACCAGGGTGACGCTGCGGCCATCGAGCTGCAGACGCTGCAAGTGCGAGCGGCCCTTGGCCGCCTGGAAGCTCTGTAGGCCTTCGCGCACCGCGGCCAGGGGCGCACCGGCAGCCAGCGCGCAGGCCGCTGCGGCCAGTGCATTGCGCAGGTTGTGCACGCCGGGCATCGGCAATGCCACCGGCAGCTCGCCGGCCGGGGTGTGCAGCTCAATCGCCCAGTGGCTGTCCTGCCAGGTGGCGTCGGCGGTGAGGTCGGCGCCGCCTTGCAGCGCAAAGGTCAGGTGGGCGCGATCACCCGCGAGGTCCCACCAGATCGGCGCACAGGCGTCGTCGGCCGGGAACACCGCCGTGCCACTAGGCGGCAGGGCCAGCAAGACAGCGCCGTTCTCGCGCGCCGTGGCCTCCACCGTGGCCATGAACTCCTGGTGCTCGCGCTGGGCGTTGTTGACCAGGGCCACGGTGGGTGCCGCCAGTTGGGCCAGCGGGGCAATCTCGCCCGGGTGGTTCATGCCGATCTCGACCACCGCGGCGCGGTGCCAGGTGCCCTCTTCGCTCTGGCGCAGGCGCAGCAGCGTCAAGGGCACGCCGATGTCGTTGTTGAAGTTGCCGGCGGTGGCGAGCGTGGCCTCAGGGCCGACCCAGGCGCGCAAGATGCTGGCGATCATTTGCGTCACCGTCGTCTTGCCGTTTGAGCCGGTGACGGCAATGACGGGCAGCAGCTTCTTGGCGCGCCAGGCCCCAGCCAGCGCGGCCAAGGCAGCACGGGTGTCGGGCACCTGGATGCCGTTCATGGCCCCGATGCCGCGCTCGGCCAGCACCGCCACGGCGCCCGCCGCGGCGGCCTGCGGCAGGAAGTCGTGCGCGTCGAAGCGCTCACCCTTCAAGGCAACAAACAGGTCGCCGGCCTGCAGGCTGCGCGTATCGGTGTGCACGCGCTGGAAGGCCAGCGTGGCGTCGCCGAACAGCCGAGCGGTCACGCCGCGCTCGCGCAGGGCCTGAGCGGCCTCGGCCAGGGTCCACATCGTCATAGGCCGGCTCGCTCGATGAGCGCCGCGCGGGCCTGCAGGGCGTCGTCGAAGGGATGCTTGACGCCCTGGATCTCCTGGTAGTCCTCGTGGCCTTTGCCGGCGATGACGATCAGGTCCTCGCGTGCGGCGCCGAGCACGGCGGCGCGGATGGCCTCGGCACGGCTCTCGATGGCCTGGTGCGGCGCGTTCACGCCGGCCGCAATGTCGGCCAGGATCTGCGCCGGGGCTTCGGTGCGCGGGTTGTCGCTGGTGATGACGACGGCATCGGCCAGGCGTGCGGCAATGGCGCCCATCTGCGGGCGCTTGCCGCGGTCGCGGTCGCCGCCGCAGCCGAACACGACGTGCAACTTGCCGCCGCGCGCCGCGGCCAGGGGCTTGAGGGCGGAGAGCGCCTTGTCCAGCGCATCGGGCGTGTGGGCATAGTCCACCACCACCATCGGCAGCTCGCGGCCGGTGCCGATGCGCTGCATGCGGCCGGGCACCGGGGTCACCGGCGCGCAGGCGGCAATCGCCTCGTCCAGGGGGATGCCGAGCGCGCGCAGCGCGGCCAGCACACCCAGCCAGTTGTGCAGGTTGTAGTCGCCGATCAGGCCGGTCTGTACCGTGCGCTGCTCGGCGCCTTCGATCACCTCGAAAGCCAGGCCCTGGGCGGTGTAGCGCGGGTTGGCGCCGCGCAGGCGCGCGGCGGTGGCCGTGCCCACGGTCCAGATCTCGTAGCGACCTTGCAGCTCGGCCGCCCAGGTGGCGCCCTGTGCATCGTCCACGTTCAGCACCGCGGCCTGCAGGCCGGGCCAGTCAAACAGCTTGCGCTTGGCCGCGGCATAGGCGTCCATGCTGCCGTGGTAGTCCAGATGGTCCTGCGTGAAGTTGGTGAACTGCGCCACCTTGATCTGCACGCCGCCCAGGCGGTGCTCTTCGATGCCGATGCTGCTGGCTTCGATGGCGCAGGCAGCAAAGCCGGCGTCGCGCATGCTCTTGAAACCCTGTTGCAGGCGCACCGGGTCGGGTGTCGTCAGGCCGGTGTACTCGATCGGCATCGGGGCCGCTCGGCCATCCGGCGCGGGTGGCTCCCCCACGCCCAGGGTGCCGACCACGCCGCAGCGCCGGCCGGCCAGGCTCAGCGCCTGTGCCGTCCACCAGGCGGTGCTGGTCTTGCCATTGGTGCCGGTGACGGCGATGACATCCAACGCCCGGGTCGGCTGGTCAAAGAACTCGGCCGCGATGGCGCCGGTGTGGCGCTTGAGCTCGGGCAGCGCGGCCACGCGGGCATCGTCAAAGCCGAAGGCCTCCAGGCCCTCGGCCTCCACCAGGCAGGTGGCCGCACCAGCCGCCAGCGCCTGCTTCACAAAGCTGCGGCCGTCGCGCACATGGCCCGGCCAGGCCACGAAGGCATCGCCCGGGCGCACCGCGCGGCTGTCGCTCACCAGCGTGCCGGTGCACCACTCACGCAGCCAGCGGGCCGCGGCTTCGGGGGATTTGAGGCGGGTCACACCCATCAGAAGCTCCCGCCGGGCCGCCCCAAGGGAGCGGAACACCCCCTCGGGGGGCGGCGAACGAAGTGAGACTGGGGGCTCATCAAAAGCTCTCCACGGCGGGCTTCACCGTCTTGTCATTCATGGCCACGATCTGGCTCTGCACGTCCAGGTCCGGCGGTACATGCATCAGGCGCAGGGTCTGGGCCACCACCTGGCTGAACACCGGGGCGGCCACGGCGCCGCCGTAGTACACGCCGTTGCTGGGTTCATCCACCATCACCGCCACGACGATGCGCGGCTTGGCCACCGGCGCCAGGCCGACGAACCAGCTGCGGTATTTGCGGCCGGCATAGCCCGCGCCTTCCTGCTTGTGGGCGGTGCCGCTTTTTCCCCCCACGCTGTAGCCCAGCACCTGGGCCTTGGGGCCGGTGCCACCGGGGCTGGCAGCCAGTTGCAGCATTTCGCGCACGGCACGCGCGGTCTCGGGCGAGAACACGCGCACGCCGGCCGGGTGTTCGTCAGGCGCGCGCTTGTTCAGCGTCACCGGCAGCAGTTCGCCGTCATGCGCGAAGGCGGTGTAGGCACGCGCCAGCTGCAGCAGGCTGGCCGAGAGTCCATAGCCATAGCTCATGGTGGCCTGCTCGACCGGACGCCAGCTCTTCCAGGGTCGCAGCTTGCCACTCACCGCGCCGGGGAACTGCAGCTGCGGGCGCTGGCCCAGGCCGATGCTGCTGTACATCTCGTGCAGGTCCTTGGGCTGGAACTGCATGGCGATCTTGGCCACGCCGATGTTGCTGGACTTCTGGATCACACCGTCCAGCGTCAGGTCGCCATAGGCGTGCACATCGCTGGGGTAGAAGCCGTTGAAGCCGATCGAGCGCGGCGCCACATTGATGATGCTGTCGCGCCGAAATCGCCCGCTTTCCAGCGCGATGGCGGCGATGAAGGGCTTCATCGTCGAGCCCGGCTCGAACACATCGGTGAGTGCGCGGTTGCGCAGCTGGTTGCCGCTGAGGTTCTTGCGCGTGGCCGGGTCGAAACTGGGGTAGTTGGCCAGGGCCAGGATTTCGCCCGTCTGCGCATCCAGCACCACCACCGAGCCGGCCTTGGCCTTGTGCTCGGCCACGGCGTCGCGCACGCGCTGGTAGGCGAAGAACTGCACCTTGGCGTCGAGCGAGAGCTGCACGTCGCGGCCGTTCTGGGCCGGCAGCTCGTCGCCCATGTCCTCGACGATGCGGCCCAGGCGGTCACGCAGCACGGCGCGGCGGCCGTCCTGGCCCTGCAGCTGGCGCTGGAAGGCCAGCTCGATGCCTTCCTGGCCACGGTCCTCCAGATTGGTGAAGCCCACCACATGGGCCGAGGCCTCGCCCTCGGGGTAGCGGCGGCGGAACTCGCGGTCCTGGTAGACGCCCTTGATCTTGGCGTCTTTCAAAGCCTGCGAGGTGGCGTCGTCCAGCTCGCGCTTGAGCCAGGTGAACTTGCCTTCGGTGGCGAGCTTCTTGTCCAGCTCGGCACGCGGCAGGTCGAGCAGTTTGGCCAGCTCGTCGACACGGCTGCGATCCACTTCCTGCGGCACTGCCCAGGCCGAGGGCACGGCCACGCTGGCGGCCAGCAGCTGGCCGTTGCGGTCCTGAATGCGGCCGCGGCTGGCCGGCAGCTCCAGGGTGGCGGAATAGCGCTGCTCGCCCTGGTCTTGGAAGAACTCCTTGGCCCAGACCTGCACGTAGACGGCGCGGCCCACCAGGCCCAGGAACGAGGCGCCGATCAGCGCCACCAGCAATCGCGAGCGCCAGACCGGTGTCTTGACCTTCAGCAGCGGGCTGCTGGCGTAGCTCAAGGTTTGTGCAGCCTCGGTGCTGCGACGGAACAGCTTCATGGTTGCGAGGCCGCGGAGGCGGCAGATGTGGCTGGGGCCGTGCCCAGGGTCACGGCCGGGGTGATGGGACGCATCTGCAGGCGCTCACGCGCGAGCTGCTCTACGCGCAGATTCGTGGCCTCGGCCTCACGCTCGGCCTGCAGGTGCTGCAGGTCGGCGTCCAGCTTGCGCGCCGTGAACTTGGCGCGCTCCAGCTGGGCGAACAGGCGGCGGTGCTCATAGCTCTGGCGCACCAGGAACAGGCTGGACAGGACCAAGGCGATCAGCAGCAACACGTTGAGGCGGACCCACATATCAGTTGATGCGCTCGGCCACGCGCAGCACGGCCGAGCGCGAGCGCGGATTGGCGGCCACTTCGTCCGCCCCCGGATGGATGCGGGCGATGCCCTTCAGCGGCATGGCCCGCGGCGGCGCGAAGGGCGCGCGGCGGTCCGGCTCGTCCTTGCTGTGCTGCTGGATGAAGCGCTTGACGATGCGGTCTTCCAGCGAGTGGAAGCTGATGACGGCCAGGCGCCCGCCCGTCTTCAGATGCCGGAGACTGGGCTCGAGCGCGCCGCGCAGCTCTTCAAGCTCGGCATTGACGTGAATCCGTAGAGCTTGAAACGTGCGGGTCGCAGGGTCCTGCCCCGGCTCTCGGGTCTTGACGACGCGCGCGACGAGTTCAGCGAGTTCTCGGGTGCGCGCGAGCGGGGGCCCAGATTCGCGGCGAGCCACAAGCGCCTTTGCAATCGGGCCAGCAAACCGTTCTTCCCCATAGTCACGAATCACCTCCGTCAGCGTGCGCACATCGGCGCGGGCCAGAAACTCGGCGGCAGATTCGCCCCGGGTCGTGTCCATGCGCATGTCCAGAGGACCGTCAGCACGGAAAGAAAAACCCCTCTCGGGGGCGTCGATCTGCGGGCTGGACACCCCGATGTCGAGCAGCAGGCCGTCCACCGTCGGGAAGCCCTGCGCGGCGGCCACTTCGGCCCACTCGGAAAAGCGCGCGTGGTGGATGGAGAAGCGGGGGTCTTCGATGGCCTGGCCAGCCTGCAACGCCGCCGGGTCGCGGTCCAGCGCGACCAAGCGGCCCTGCGGGCCCAGACGGGAAAGCAGCAAGCGGCTGTGGCCGCCCCGGCCGAAGGTGCCGTCCACATAGACGCCGTTCGGGTCGGCCTCGGCGTGCAGCAAGGCATCCACCGCCTCATGCAGCAGCACGGTGATGTGTGGGCGGGTTGCGCTCAGGTCGGCGCTCGAGTCGGCGCGGTCAGGGGCAGTCACGGCGGGCAGCCCCTTAGAAGTTCAGTTCGGCAATGGAAGCCGGCATCGCCGAGGCCATGGTGGCGGCCTCGTGGTCGGCATGCACCTGGGCGTCCCAGAGCTCGAAATGCGAGCCCACGCCCATGAATTTCAGGTCGCGCTGCAGCTTGGCGAAGCTGCGCAGCTCGGGCGCGATCAGGAAGCGGCCGGCACTGTCCAGCTCCACGTCCTGGGCGCTGCCCAGCAAAAAGCGGCGCCAGGCGGCGGCGTCCTGCGGCAAGGCCAGCAGGCGGGCCCGCAACTCCAGCCAAATGGGCTGCGGGTACAGCTTCAGGCAGCCCTCGGGACTCTTCACCAGCGTGAGCTGGCCGCCGCATTGCTGCGCCAGGGTCTCGCGAAAGCGCGTGGGCACAGCGGTACGGCCCTTGGCGTCCATCGCCAAGACCGAAGTCCCCTGAAACACCTCGCCCATCGAGTCGGCCACGCCGCGCCCCCAGCTAAACCACTAAAACCCACTTTTCGCAACTTTACTCCCGGCTTATCCCCCTCAGAACCCCGGTGAAACAAAAAAACTTCCTGTCGCATCAAGCACTTAGGACGACATCTAAAGGCGAGCCCAAAGAGAAAAGTCATTTCAAATAAAGCACTTGCGCGTCTTAGCGAAAGTACCGCCTCAAGAACGGGCGGGGCCGGACCAGAATCCGCCTCCGTATCAATCCGGATGCCGCTGCCATGTCCCGCCAGCTGCCCCAGCTCCTGCTGCTGCTCCTGACCCTGACCGCGCTCAGCCTCGCGGCGCACCGCCTGGCCGGCCTGCCGTTGCCCGCGGCTGCCGCCTTGCTGCTGGCCGGCGTGTTGGCCCAGGGCTTTGCCAGCTACCGCCCGCCGGCGCGCGATTTCTTCGAGCCGCGCCGCGGCCTGGGCCCCGCGCTGGCCTGGCTGTTCCGCGCCGCGCTGGGCATTGCCGCGCTGTGCGCGCTGCTGCTGGGCCTGCTGTGGCTGCTGCGGCAGGCACTCTGACGACAGACTCGATACGAATTCAAGACAAATGCGGGACAAGCCGCAGCGGCCGCTGGTGATGATCATCACAGGCGGCCCGCGGCGTGCTGGCGCATCGTGGCGGCCTGACTCAGGGAGACCGTCATGCACAAACCATCCACCCCCCTTACCCACTTCACCGCCCTGCTGCTCGCCGCAGCCACCCTGCTGAGCGCCTGCGGCGGCGGGGGCAGCAGCCCCACCCCGCCGCCTGACCCCGGCCCCAGCGTGCGCCCGCAGGGCTCACTGCAGGCCTTTGAAGGCGCCCAGGCCTGCAGCGAGCTGGAGAGCTATCTGGAAACCCAGGCCGTGGGCCACATGCGCACCCAACTGGAGGCCGCGCGCGACGGCAAAGGCTTCTGGGGCGGCGATGTGGTGTTCAGCGTCAGCGCGGTGCGTGACGGCGCCGTCACCGCCAGCCCGGCGCCCAGCCAGATCAGCCAGACCAATCTGCGCACCAGCGGCGTGGACGAAGCCGATCTCGTCAAGCACGACGGCACGCGCATCGTGGCGATTGCCGGGCAGCGCCTGCAGGTGCTGCGCAGCTGGCCGGCCGATCAGCTGGCACTGCAGGGCACGCTGCAACTGACGGGCCAGCCACTCGAGCTCTTTCTGGACGGGCGCGACCGCGCCATCGTGCTGGCCCTGCAAGCCCAGACCCTGCCCAGCGGGCTGATGCCCAGCATCGGCATCTGCCCCCTGCTGGGCTGCGGGCCGCAGCAGCAGCAATTGCGGTTGATCGAGGTCGACCTGAGCAACCCGGCGCAGCCCCGCATCACGCGCGAACTGACCCTGCCCGGGCGTTACATCACGGCGCGCAAGGTCGAGCGCAGCATCCGCGTGGTGCTGGCCGATCCGCTGGCCCTGCCCCCGGGCATGCGCTGGTACCCGGAAGGGGATGACAAGCTCTGGGCCGACAAGGAGCGCCTGCGCGCCGCCTGGGACCGCCTGATTGCCGACAACGAGACCCTGATCCGCGCCCGCAGCCTGCTGGACTGGCTGCCGGTCGCCCAGCTCAGCAGCGGCGGCCAGACGCGCAACCTGCCGCAGGCCTGCAGCGAGTTCGCCAAGGTCAACGCACCCAGCAAGCTGGGCCTGCTGACGGTCGCCACCTGGAACCTGAACGAAGGCAGCCTGCAGCGCAGCAGCGTGCTGGCCGAGCCCGGCGCGGTCTACGCCTCCACGCGGCACCTCTACGTCGCCACCTCGCATTGGTGGAGCTGGCCGGAAATTGGCCAGACCGACCGCAGCTACCTGCACCAGTTCGACATCAGCCGCCCCGAGCGGGCCGACTACCTGGCCAGCGGCAGCGTGGAAGGCCAGGTGGGTGACAGCTTTGCGCTCGACGAGGCCGCCAGCGGCCATCTGCGTGTCGTCAGCACCCTGAACCGGCGCGTGGCCGATGCACAGAACCCCAGCAACACCTGGGGCCGGATGGAAACCGCCGCCCGCTTGAGCGTGCTGCAGCGGCAGGGCGGCAGCCTGGTCGAGACCGGCCGCACGGCCGATCTGGCGCCGGGCGAGCGCGTCATGTCGGCGCGGCTGATGGGCGACCGCGGCTTCATCGTCACCTTCCGCAACGTCGACCCGCTGTTCACCCTGGACCTGAGCCGCCCGGAAGCACCGCGCGTGCTGGGCGAGCTGAAGATCCCCGGCTTCTCCAGCTACCTGCACCCGCTGGGCCCCAACCACCTGATCGGCGTGGGCACCTATGTGCCCGAGCCCGAGCCGGGCCAGCCCGTCAACTGGGCCGAGCGCGGCCTGCAGCTGTCGATCTTCGATGTCAGCGACATGGCGCGCCCACGCCAGACCCACACCCTCAAGACCGGCACCCTGCAGGGCTTCAGCGAGGCACAGTTTGACCACCGCGCCTTCACCTTCCTGCCCGAGCGCGGCCTGCTGGCCCTGCCCTACGCGAGCTGGCAGCCCATCGCGCGCGACTCGCTCGGCTCCCAGTTGCGCTCCGAGGTGCAGCTCTACCGCCTGGCCCCCGCCAGCGGCATCCAGCCCCTGGGCGCGCTCGATCTGA
This sequence comes from Burkholderiaceae bacterium, assembly GCA_039808065.1. Taxonomy (GTDB): domain Bacteria; phylum Pseudomonadota; class Gammaproteobacteria; order Burkholderiales; family Burkholderiaceae_C; genus Inhella. The sequence continues at coordinate 12,467 of JBDHSJ010000052.1, forward strand.
GCGACCTCACCGGCGCCAGCGGCTTCGCGCTGGCGCGGCGCAGTCTGCTCGCCGATGACTGGCTCTACGCCCTCAGCGATGGGGGCGTGCGGGCGGCACGCATCGACGCCCTGCGCAACCCGGTGGCCACGGTGCGCTACCCCTGACTTGCGCCGCTGCGGCGGCGCACCCAAGATGCAGGCTTCCCCCCACCGGGAGCCGCCATGCGCCGCCGCAGCCTCTCTCTCAGCGCCCTGCTCTGCCTGCCGCCTGCCTGGGCCACGGGCGTGCAGCGCACGGAGCTGCGCTTTGCCGAGGAAGGCAACTGGCCCCCCTTCACGCTGGAGCGCTCGGGGGTGGCGCGCCAGGGCCTGTCACTGGCCCTGCTGCACGAGCTGGGGCAGCGCGCCGGCTTCCAGCCGCGCCTCGAGCTGTTCCCAATGAAGCGGGTGCTGATCGAGATTGCCGAGGGCCGGCATGACGGCGTCTCGGTGATCTCGCGCAACCCCGAGCGCGAGGCGCTGCTGGTGTTCAGCGAACCCTTGTTCCAGAAGCTCGGCTACGTCTACTTCCGCAGCGGCGAATCAAGGCCCTGGGCCCGCTATCCCGACTTCAAGGGCCTGAAGCTGGGCGTGACGCGCGGCCACAACCTCGGCGACGAACTGGACCGCGCCATCCAGGCCGAGGGTCTGGCGGTCGATGTCGGCGGCTCGGATGAGCAGAACTTCATCAAGCTGATCGCCGGACGCGTGGACGCCGTGTTCGCCAACCACTGGTCGGCGCTCTTTCTGCTGCGTCAGGCGCGCTTCCAGGGTCTGATCGAGCGCGCGCCCAAACCCTTCTTCAGCAAGGACTACCACCTCGGCATCAGCCGCCGCTCGGCTCCGGGTCAGGCCCTGCTGCCGGCCATCAACCGCGCCATCCGGGCCATGAAGAGTGACGGCAGCCTGGATGCGCTGCTGGTCGAACACCTCAGCCCGCAGCGCGCCACTACAAGGATTCCTTGACGATGCGTCCGCCGGCCGGCTGGATCGGCCGGGCGTTCATCGGGTAGAGCTTGGCCAGGATGGCCAGCTGCTGCGTGCCCACGGGTACGGGCTGGCGCATCACCATCCACAGCACGTCCTCGCTGCAGGGCGGCGTGGTCAGGCTGCCCATGAAGGTGTAGTAGCCGCGCTCGGCCGGCAGCAGCAGGTTCAGGTCGAGGGTGCCGGAGGCCGGGTTGAGCTGGTGCTTTTCCAGCGGCAGATGGTTGAGCACCTGCTGCACCTGGGCCTGATCGCTACCGCGCTCCAGCAGCACCGCCAGCACGGCCAGGCGGCCAGATTCGTCCTTGTGCACCAGATGCGCAGAGAGGTCGTAGCCACGCCCGTTGATGCGCTCCTCGCTGGGCTTGTGGAAGTGGAACTGCTGCAGCTCGTAGCGGCGCTGCATCACGCTCAGGAAGTTGCCGGGCTCGACATTGACCTGGATGCTGTGCCCGGTGTCGATGACCGAGAAGGCGCTGGCGCGGTACTCGAACTGGATCGGCTCCAGATCGACCTTGAGGGTGTCGCGAATGTCGATCGGGGTCTGCCGCGTGCCCACGGCACACAGCCGGTTCTCGGGCGCCAGCTCGCCCCAGCGGTCGGGCGCGCCCTCGCCGGTGTAGCCCCAGTGCGGCTTCGCAGCGGACTTGGCACCCGCTTTGCCCGCCGCCCTCTCCGAGCCCGCTCTGCTTGCCGGGTTGCGCAGCTGCAGCGCCTTGGCCGGCTCTTTCTCCAGCTTCTCGGCCAGGCGCTGGCGCAGGTCCTTGGCCGGCTCTTCGGCATGGGCGGCGGGGGCGGCCAGCAAGGCCAGGGCAAGGCAGAGGCGGGTCAGAGGCATGGTGCAGCTATCGGCAGCCGGCGGGGGCGGCTTGAATTGCAGGGCGTTCACCCGTCAGTTCTCAGTCGAACTCGGCAACCGCCTGCTGATAGGCCGGCGACTCACGCACCGCCCCCACCGCGTCCCAGATGCGTTCGGCCAGCGCGGCATCGCGCGCCACCAGGGCGCGCGACAGCAGCAGGTAATAGGGTTTGGCCACCAGCGGGGGCTCCAGGCGCTCGATCAGCCCCGCCCATTCGGGGTGCTTGCGGATCAGGTGCTCGGCCTGCTGGGTCTGCAGCGCGGCCGCATCGATGCGCTCGCGCACCAGCTTGGTCAGCACCGCTTCAGCCTGGCGCGTACCTTCGTCCACTTTCAGTCCCTTGGCCTGCAGCCAGGGCACGATGGAAAAGCCCGCCTGCGCCCCCACCGGGCGTTCGCCCACCAGCAGGTTCTGGCCGTCCCACAGCACGGCGGTGCCCTTGCGGCGAAACAGGTGGTAGCTCTCGGTCAGCATGCGCCGCTCCTCGTCCACCCGGCCGTTGCGCAGCGGGTAGTGGGCGAAGGCCTGGCGCTCGGCACTGAAGCTGGCCTTGAAGGCCCCGTCGACCAGGTTGTCACGCAGCGATTGCAGGCAACGCTTCCAGGGTTGACGCTCGACCAGGATGCGCAGGGCCAAGCGTTCCTCCACGGCGCCGAGCATCACCATGTTCAGCCCGCGCCCACCTTTCAGCAGCCAGGGGTGACTGTCCTCGTCTTCGGCGCAGAAGCGCAGCACGGGCTGAGCGCCGGCCGATTGCATCCCCACCACCAGGTACAGCATTGCCAGCCAGCGCATCGACGCTCCCGCGACCGAGGTGGCCCAAGCCTAGCGCGGAAGTCAGGCCTCACGCATTGGGACTGACCGGCAGCGCGCGCCGCACCGTGCGCCAGGCCACCAAACCCACCAGCATGAAGCCCGCCGAGGTCACGGCCAAGCCGATCAGCGAATGCATCACCAGCGGCACCAACGCCCCTGCCACCAGGGCATTCGCGCCGGCAGCGATGGCCGACTGCAGCGAACTCGCCATGCCGCGCCGGTCGGGTGCCTGGTCCAGCACCATCAGCGTGACCACCGGCACCATCAACGCCCAGCCCAGGCTGAAGGCGCCGATCAGGGGCAGGCTCCAGACGGCGTGCGTGGGCAGCAGCAGGTTCAGCAGCAGGTTCAGCAGGGTGGCGGCGATCATGATGCTGAAGCCGCGCCGGATCTGGACATGGGGCTTGATGCGCCCGGCCAGGCGCCCGCTCAGCGCGGCGCCGCCCATGATGCCGCCGATGGTGCAGAGGAAGAACCAGAAGTACTGCGTCGGCGCGAAGCCCAGGTGCTGACCCAGGAAGGTGGGCGCTGCGAGCACGTACAGAAACATGCCGTTGAAAGGGATGCCGCTGGCCAGCACCAGCAGCAGGAAGCGCGGGTTGCGCAGCAGGCCGCTGTAGCCGCGCATCAGCGGCTTCACCGCAAAGGGCTGCACCGATTCCGGCGGCAGGCTTTCGGGCAGCAGGCGCCAATTCACCGCCAGCAGCAGCAGGCCCACGCCGGCCAGGAACCAGAAGATGGCGTGCCAGTCGGCGTGCACGTAGAGATAGCCCCCCACCAGGGGCGCAATGGCGGGCGCAACACCGAAGAAGATCGTCACCTGCGACATCACACGCTGCGCCTCGGAGGGCGGAAACAGGTCGCGGATGACGGCGCGCGAGACCACCATGCCGGCGCCAGCGCTGACGCCTTGCAGGGCGCGGAAGAGGATCAGGGTCTCGATGTGCTGCGACAGCGCGCAGCCCACCGAGGCCAGCGTGAACAGCGCCATGCCGCCCAGCACCACCGGGCGGCGCCCGAAGCAGTCGGACAGCGCGCCGTGGAACAGATTCATCACCGCAAAGCCCAGCAGGTAGCTGGACAGGGTCTGCTGCAGTTGCACGGGCGTGGCGCCGGTGCTGCGCGCGATGCCCTCGAAGGCGGGCAGATAGGTGTCGATCGAGAAGGGGCCGATCATGCCCAGACCCGCCAGCAGCACGGCCAGGGTCCAGTGGGGGTAGCGCCACAGCGTGGCGGCTTGGGGATGCATGGGCGCTCGGCTCGGTACGGCGAAGCGACTCAGTATCCCGGCATCTCCCGAGCCTGGCCGGAAGTCAAGGCGTGACCCTTGGCACGCCAAGGGGCATTCCGTGCAAAGGTGTCGTGAAGCACCCCGATAGGCCGGATTCTGTGTCCGACCCCTTGCGGGGCCGGTGACCGCCATTCCTCTGGGCCGGGGCTCACACCCCGGCTCGATGCCACCTACCCGCCGGCTCAGCGAGCCACCTCAAAACCGGCCTACTTGGTGTTGCTGCGCGTAGAGATTGCCCGTTTCACCCCATGGCCCTCGCCTTGCGGCGCCCCGCCCAGCATGCCCGGCACGCCAGGCCCTGTGGGTCGGATTCAGGAAGTGGCAGCTTGCACCGCGCCTTCCTTGAGACCATGGACTCGTCTCTGTTGCTCTGATCCTCGGCTCACGCCGGAGGGGTGTTACCCCCTACGCTGCTCTATGCAGTCCGGACCTTCCTCCAGCACGCCCTTTCGGGACTTGTGCCAGCGGCGGTCTGGAGTGCTTCACGACGGCGCGATTGTCGCGTATCACTCTTCCTCGCCGATCTCGTTGCCCTGCGGGTCGCGCTTGGCCTTGGCGGCCAGGGGTTCGCGCAGCGCGGCGGCGTCCTGCAACAAGGCGTCCACCGGGCGCAGCGGCGCAGCACGGAGCTGCGGCGGGAGCAGCGTGGCCAAGTAGGGCGGGCGCCAGCGGTACTGGCGCTGCTCCTGGGCGTTCCAGGCAAAGACCAGCCAGGTGGCCAGGGCGCTGAGCACCAGGGCGTTGAGCATCTTGCGACGCTTGGGCAGTGCAATACGGCCCTGCCAGACCACCAGGCCGGCCAGGGCGAACCCGGGCAGCAGGCTGGCCGGCACCATCAGCCAGGGTGCCGACGCGATGTAGGCGCCGGCGCTCAACAGGCCATCCACCACTGTCACCCCCAGCAGCACCAGCAGGGTGCGGCGCAGATGCAGCTGAAAGGGGAAGCGGCGCTGGAACAGCTGCGTCAGCAGGGCCCACAGCGCGGCCCAGATGCTGACGCCGGCACCCAGCATGAGCAAGGGGCGCAGATGCGCGGACCAGGGCGTATCGGGCTCCGCGCCGAGCCAGAACTCGAAGGCCGACAGGCCGCCCACCGCCAACAGCAGCAGCAGCATCTGCAGACCGCTGGACAGACCTTGGCGGCTGGTCTGCAGCGGCGCCAGCTCCGCGGCCAGCGGGGCGGCCGCATGGCGCAGGCGCAATCGCGTGTGGCCGAGCTGGATCACGCCATCGGCGGCCCAGTTCAGCGTGGCGCCGGCGCGCAGATGGTGCAGACCCTGCCAGGCGCCGTTCAGGCTGGGCAGCAGGGTCAGCGTGGCCTGCGGCTCGGCATGGATGTGCAGCTCGGCGTGCTCGGCCGCGAGGTGGGCGTCATCCAGGTTGATCGCACAGTCGAAGCTGCGCCCGATGCGCAGGCGCGCCGTGCCATCGGCTTCGGGGTAGACGGGAAAGCTGGTGCGCGCCTGGTCGCCGTCCAGCACATCGATGAAGGCCAGTGGCTTGTGGTTCATCGCGCCGCTCCCTTGCGGCCATAGCCCTGGATGAAATGGCGGGCCAGCTGCATGGCGGCGTCGAAACTGACGCCGCGGGCATCGAAACGCCCGAGCAGACCCTGGGTCGGGTGGTCCACCGCCGTCAGCAGCACGGTGAGGTCGTGCACACCCTCCATCTTGCGGTAGGCACGCAGGCAGATGACAGCGCGCGCCGGCAGGCCCTGGGCATCGACAAAGCTTTCGGTGCAATGCGGAGCGGTGCGGTCGCGGTCATTCGGGCGGCCCAGGTTCTCGTTGCGGAAGCTCTGCGTGTACTGCTTGGCAAAGCGCAGCGCGCCGAGCTTGGCACCGTCATAGACCTCGGCCTGCACCTCCAGATAACCCGTCTGCAGGCTGTTGTTGATGAAGAGTGCGTGATCCTGGCGGCATTGGCTGCGTGCGAACTGCAGGCCTTTGCTCTCGGGGTCGGCGCTGCGGCCCCAGCAACGCAGGAAGCGCTCTTGCGGGATCGGCAGGCGGTAGCGGGCGTGGCCCCAGTCCTGCCAAGGCTGTGCCATAAAGGCCTTGACCAGTTCGTCGCTGTAGGCCAGCAACTGGTCACGCGCCTGCGCCCAGGCCGGACCGCGCAGCGGCGCATGGCTGCGTTCGCGCTCCAGCAGCGCCTCGGCAAAGCCGCCCGGGATCAGAAAGCTCATCTGCTGTGAGAACAGCAGGGTCGAGACGTTCACCGCCACGACGCGACCGCGGTCGTCCAGGACCGGGCCGCCACTCATGCCCGGGTTGAGCGAGCCGGCGTAATAGATCAGGTCGTCGAAACTGCGTTCGACCAGGCCGTTGTAGTTGCCCTCGACGATGGCGAAGGCCACGTCGTGCGGGTGGCCGAGGGAGTAGATGCGGTCGCCCTTGTCGAGCTTTTCGGCGGCGGGGCGAAAGCGCAGCGGGCTGGTCCAGCGCAGCGGCTCATCCTTTTCGCTGCTGGCGCGCAGCAGGGCCAGGTCGCGGCGCACATCGATGGCAAGGATCTGCAGCTTGCCGCGGTGGCCGTCGGCGGTCTGGAAGCGCAGGCGGTAGCTTTCGGGCTCCAGCGCCGCCTGACTGACGACGTGGTAGTTGCTGACGATCAGGCCGTCCTCGCTGACCACGAAGCCGGAGCCCACACTGGCCTGGCTGTCTTGCTGCGCCAGCAGGGTGCGCACCTGCAGCAGGTTGGCGCGCGCCCCATCGAACAGGCGGCGCGCGGTGGCGGACAAAGGGGCCGCCGGCTCGGAAGCCGCGGGCGCGGGCGGAGCGGCCTCCTGGGCCAGCGCGGCGCCACACAGCAGCGCACCCAGGAGCATCAGAAATCGCTTCATGCAGGGAGCTTTGTTCTCAGAGGTCGGAAGACGGCCGGATCATCGTAGAAGTCGGGCTGTTCGTTGGCCGGCCACCAGCCGGGTACGCCCAAGACCGGCAGGGGCAGAAAGGGCTTGGCCGCCCAATCGGCCGCGCTCAAGCTCAGCGGGTCGGCCAGCAGCACATGGGCGCACAGGGGCTTGCGCGGGGCCAGCGCCAGCTGCTCCAGCAGCGCATGGCCGAACAGTCGCGGGCGGGTTTGCCACTGCGTGCGCAAGCCGATGAACAGGGACTGCCAGTCACGCACCCGCCAGGCGGTCTGCAGCGCGGGTGGGCAATCCGGCCACCAGGCGCCGTTCTCGTCGAACAGGGTCAGGGCGTCGCGCAGCGGGCCGCGCACCGCCCCCGGCCCCTGCGCCGCAATCGCCTGCGCCTGCAAGGCGTTCAGCCGCGCCTTGCGCGCGGGCTCGGCGCACCAGAGCAGCCCGTTGAGCAGGTCGTGCGCGTTGTCGCGCGTGGGCACGCAGCCGCTGCGCGCAATGAAGGCTTCGTAGGCCTCTCCCGCGGGCAGCGCGGCCTGGGGCACGAAGCGGCGCGGCGCCAGGCCGGCCTGGTTCAATCGATCGGCCACGCTGCCGCGGGTGCCCAACTGGGCCCAGGCCGACCGCAGGGGCTGGCACCAGGCCGTGTCGATGAAGCCGGGCGGCAGCGGCAAGCTCAGGCCGCCTTGGTGCGACGGCGGCGCGGGGCCGGGGCGGCCGGCTCCGCCGCCGCATCGGCCGTGGGCGCAGCGGCCTTCTTGCGCGGGGCGCGCTTCTTGGGTGCGGGGGCCGGCTCGGGCGCGGGCTCCGCCACCGGCTCGGACAGCAGATCGGCCAGCACCTCGGCCACCGGATCCGGCGCCTGCGGCGCCGGGGCGGGCACCGGCAGGGGCTCGGCCACCACCTCCACCACCGACTCTTGGAGCCCGGTGCCTTCGGAAGACTTGCGCCGGCCGCGCTCGCCGCGGCGGCGTTCGCCACGCGGTTCACGGGGTTCACGGGGTTCACGCGGCTCCCGAACGTCCGCCGGCTCTGCACGGCCGGCTTCGGCTTCGGCGCGCGGCTCGGGCTTGCCCTCGCGGCGGTCGCGCACCCAGGCCACCGAGCCCTCGCGGCGCAGCTCGAACAGATTGGTGGCTTCGAGCAGGCGGCTGAAGCTGGGGTAGCCGTAATTGCGCGGGTCGAACGGGGCCTGGTTGCGGATCTGCTGGCTGACGTTGCCGGCCATCGCCCAGCCCTCTTCGCCAGCCGCCGCCTGCACGGCGTGGCGCAGCAGGGTCACGAGCTTGCCGTCCTGACGCAGCTGGCTGCCGCTCATGCGCTGGGGCGCATTGGCGCCGCCGCTGCCGGCACTCTCCACCTTGTCCAGGTAAAGGAACTGCGAGCAGGCGTTGACGAAGGGCTGCGGGGTCTGGCGGTTGCCGAAGCCGTACACCGCGGCGCCCTTGGCGCGCAGGTGCATCACCAGGGGCGTGAAGTCGGCGTCCGAGCTCACGATGCCGAAGGCGTCGGGCTTGTCGGTGTAGAGCAGCTCCAGCGCATCGATGACCATGGCCATGTCGCTGGCGTTCTTGCCCTTGCTGTAGTCGAACTGCTGCATGGGGCGGATGGCGTGCTCGTGCAGCAGCCGCTCCCAGCCTTTGAGCGCGTCCTTTTTCCAGTTGCCGTAGGCGCGGCGCACATTGGCCACGCCCAGGGTGGCCAGCTCGGTGAGGATCAGGTCGATCTTGCCGGCGGGCGAGTTGTCGGCGTCGATCAGCAGCGCGATGCGGGTCGGGCGATCAGCGGTCATGCCTGCAATTTCCAGTTCAGGGTTTCGCCACCACGCAGGGGC
>JBDHSJ010000053.1:0-20820 GCA_039808065.1 Burkholderiaceae bacterium
TCCTGGAGGGGGACTTGCTCGCCGCGCTGCGCCGCTTCCAGGCCCGCCATGGCCTGGAGGCCGACGGTGTGCTCGGCCGCGCCACCCGCGCCGCGCTGGAGGTGCCGCCCGCGCGCCGCGAGCGCCAGCTGGTGCTGGCGCTGGAACGCCTGCGCTGGACCCCGCTGCGCGCGGCGCCGCGCATGCTCGTCATCAACCTGCCCGAGTACCGCCTGCGCGGCTACGAGCTGCAGGGCGAGGGCCTGGCGCTGCGCCTGGACATGCGCGTCATCGTCGGCCAGGCGCTGGACCGCCGCACGCCCTTGCTGATGGAAAGCCTGCGCCGCATCGAGTTCCAGCCCTACTGGAACGTGCCTGATGCAATCTCGCGCCGAGAGCTGGTGCCCGAGCTGCGCCGCGACCCCGCGCAATGGGCGCGCGAAGGCTATGAGTTCGTCGGCCCGGACGGCGTGGCGACCGAGCTGAGCGAGGCCCGCCTGACCGAGGTGCTGCACGGCCGCCTGCGCATCCGCCAGCGGCCCGGCCCGCGCAACGCGCTGGGCGCCGTCAAGTTCGTGTTTCCGAACCGCGAGTCCGTCTACCTGCACCACACCCCGGCCACCCGGCTGTTCGCGCGCAGCCGGCGCGACCTCAGCCATGGCTGCATCCGCGTGGAAGACCCGGCCGCGCTGGCCGCCTTCGTGCTGCAGGGCCAGCCGGGCTGGAACCTGGCCGCCGTGCGCGCCGCCCTGGCCGACCCGCGCCCCCAGGCCGTGGCCGTGGCCGCGCCGCTGCCGGTGCTGATCACCTACGGCACCGCGCTGGTGCGCGGCGGCGAGGTCTGCTTCTTCGAGGATGTGTACGGGCAGGACCCGGCGCTGGAGGCGGCGCTCGGCCTGCCGCCGCTCTGAGGCTCAGGCCAGCACGCCGCGCGCGCGCAGCGCGGCGATCTGCTCCGGCGTCAGCCCCAGCTCGGCCAGCACGGCCTCGCTGTCCTCGCCCAGGCCGGGCGCCGGGCGGCGCAGCTGGCCCGGCGTGCCCAGCAGCTTGGGCACGATGCCCGGCACCGTGAGCGTGCTGCCGGTGCGCGTGGTCTGCGGCAGCAGCATGCCGCGCGCTTGGTAGTGCGGGTCGGCGGCAATGTCCGCCGCCGTGTAGACCTTGCCCACCGGCACGTTGGCCGCGGTCAGGATGTCCAGCACCTCGTCCACGCGGCGCGGGCTCGTCCAGGCCTCGATCGCGCCGTCGATCTCCGCCACCCGCGCCACGCGGCCGGTGTTGTGCGCCAGGTCCGGCGCCTCGCCCAGGTCCTCGCGGCCGATGGCCTTCATCAGGCGCTTGAAGATCGAGTCGCCATTGCCCGCCACCAGCACCACGCCGTCCTGGCAGCGGTAGGCATTGCTGGGCGCAATGCCGGGCAGGGCGGAGCCACCGGGTTCGCGCACCAGGCCGGCCACGCTGTACTCGGGAATCAGACTTTCCATGCAGTTGAAGACCGCCTCGTGCAGGGCCACGTCGATCACCTGGCCCGGGCCGCCGTGCACCTTGTGGTGGTACAGCGCCATCAGCACCCCGATCACGCCGTGCAGCGCCGCCAGCGTGTCGCCGATCGACACCCCGCAGCGCACCGGCACACGGCCCGGCTCGCCGGTCAGGTGGCGCAGGCCGCCCATGGCCTCGCCGATCATGCCGAAGCCCGGGCGGTCCTTGTATGGGCCGCTCTGCCCGTAGCCCGAGATGCGCAGCATCACCAGCCTGGGGTTGAGCGCCGAGAGGGTGTCCCAGCCCAGGCCCCAGCCTTCCAGCGTGCCAGGGCGGAAGTTCTCCACCAGCACATCGGCCTCGGCAATCAGGCGCCGGGCAATCTCCTGGCCTTCTGGCGCGCGCAGGTCCAGCGCCAGCGAGCGCTTGTTGCGCGACTGCACCTGCCACCACACCGAGCTGCCGTCCTGCTGCAGCCGCCAGCCGCGCAGCGGGTCACCGCCCTCGGGCGCTTCGATCTTGATGACCTCGGCACCAAAGTCGCCCAGGGTCTTGCCGACGAAGGGGCCAGCGATGAGCTGACCCATTTCGACAACCTTCAGGCCGGCCAGCGGGGTGGTGGGGAGCGCATGCATGGTGGGGATTGTCAAAACGCCCGCCCCGGCGCGAATCCGTCAGCGGTGGGGCTTGCCTTCTCGGTGCGTGAAGCGGCGGCGCCGGTGTCTTCCTACACTCGGGCGCCCCCAGAACCCTTCACGAAGGCGGAACCCCATGCCTGGCCTGCTGCCCCATATCGACCCCGACGGCTTGCTCGAGTACTCGGTGGTCTATACCGACCGCTCGCTCAACCACCTCTCCAAGCGCTTCGCCAAGGTCATGCAGGATCTCTCGGCCGGGCTGAAGGAGGTCTACAACGCCGCCGCAGCGGTGGTGGTGCCCGGCGGCGGCAGCTACGGCATGGAAGCGGTGGCGCGCCAGTTTGCCGGCGGCCAGGACGTGCTGATCGTGCGCAACGGCTGGTTCAGCTACCGCTGGACGCAGATCTTCGAGATGGCCGGCGTCGCTTCGTCGTCCACCGTGCTGAAGGCGCGCCGGCTGGAGCCCGGTGCCACGGCGCCCTTCGCACCGGCGCCGCTGGACGAGATCGTCAGCACGATCCGCTCGACCCGCCCGGCCGTGGTGTTCGCCCCCCACGTCGAAACCTCCGCCGGCCTGATGCTGCCGGACGATCACCTCAAGGCCATTGCCGACGCCGTGCACGCCCACGACGGCCTGTTCGTGCTGGACTGCGTGGCCTCCGGCGCGATGTGGGTGGACATGGCCCAGACCGGCGTGGACGTGCTGATCAGTGCCCCGCAAAAGGGCTGGAGCAGCACCCCCTGCGCCGGGCTGGTGATGCTCTCGCCCCGCGCGGTGGCGCGCCTGGCCGAAACGAACAGCAGCAGCTTTGCGCTGGACCTCAAGAAGTGGGCCGCCATCATGGCCGCGCATGAGCAGGGCCAGATGGCCTACCACGCCACCTACCCCACCGACGGCCTGGCGCAGCTGCGCGACGCGGTGCAGGAAACCCGCGCCTTCGGCTTCGCCCAGGCCAAGGCCGCGCAGCAGGAGCTGGGCCGCCGCGTGCGCGGCCTGCTGGAAGCGCGCGGCATCTCCAGCGTGGCCGCGCCGGGCTTCCAGGCCCCCTGCGTGGTGGTGAGCTACACCCCGCACGCCGACTGGCAGAACACCCAGGCCTGGGCCGGTCAGGGCTTGCAGATTGCCGCGGGCGTGCCGCTGGCTTGCGACGAAGGCGCCGACTTCCGCAGCTTCCGCATCGGCCTGTTCGGGCTGGACAAGCTGCAGCACATCGACCGCACCGTGGGCGCGTTCGAACGCGCGCTGGGCCAGCTGCTCGCGCAAGCCTGAGCGCTGCCGGGCGCGGCCCGGCTCAGGCGCTGAGGCTGGCTTGGTACAAGGCCGCCGCCCGGCCGCGCGAGCTCAGGTCCAGCTTGTCCAGGATGTGGGTGACATGGCGCTTGACCGTGTGTGGGCTCAGGCCCAGTTGGCGCGCAATGTCCTTGTTGCCCTGGCCCTCGGCCACCAGCGCCAGCACCTGGCGCTCGCGCGCACTCAGCGTGGCCAGTTCTCTCGGCGCGCGGGTCTGCGCCTGCCAGCGCTGCAGCTCGCGCAAACCCAGGTAGGCAAGCAGGGGCAGCAGCGGGCGCCACTGGGGCGTATCCAGCCCTGCCGGCGTCGTCATCCATGGCCCTGTCACGTGCCCTGTCGCGTGCCCCATCAGCTGCGCCATGGCAGCTCCAAGGTCTGCCCATCCGGCAGCGCCGTGGTCACCGGGCTGGCGCCAAACAAGCCCAGGATCTCCAGCGGCTGCGGGCCGGTGTTGAGGATCTGGTGCAACTGGCCCTTGGGCAGTACCAGGGTGCTGTCCGCGCCGAAGCGCTGGCATTCGCTCTCCACCCACAGTTCACCCCAGCCGCTGAGGCAGAGCACCACCTCGTCGCAGTCGTGCCGGTGGGGCGGGGTGGCGGCACCGGGGGCCAGGCTCTGGCGCCAAATGGAGAGCTGGCTCAGGCCCTCGGCCGCGCCGGCCCAGGTGGCGTGGCTGATGCCGGGAAGAGGGGTCCGCACGGGACGGTCTTGTTCAAAAAGGTGCACGGAAAGCTCCAGGTCAGGAAGGCGGTTTGAAGGCGCCGTGGCCACGGCGGACGCCAGTGTCTGGAAACTCCCGTCGCATGAGAATGGGCCTGAATGGAACAATATTGCGGACAAAATTTCCGGAATAGCTCATGCTCGGCCTGCAGCCCCTGATGGCCTTTGCCCAGACCGCCCGGCGCGGCGGCTTTGCGGCCGCCGCACGCGACCTGGGCTGCTCGCCCTCGGCCCTGGCCAAGAGCGTGGCTCGGCTGGAAGACAGCCTGGCGGTGAAGCTGTTCCACCGCACCACCCGCCAGGTCAGCCTGACGGCCGACGGCGAGCGCCTGTTCCGGCGCTGCGAGCGCGTGCTGGCCGAACTGGACGATCTGCATGCCGAGGCCGCTGGCACGCGCGCGCGGGTCAGCGGCGTGCTGCGTGTTGACGCCCCCATCAGCTACGGCCGCGAGGTGCTGCTGCCCGCTTTGGCCAAGCTACTGGCCCGGCACCCCGAATTGCGCCTCGATCTGCGCCTGCAGGACAGCTTCGCCGACCTGGTGCGCGATGGCCTGGACGCCGCCATTCGCGTGGGCGAGTTGAACGACTCCAGCCTGGTCGCGCGCCGCGTCGATTGGCAAGTCTTGCGTCTGGTGGCCAGTCCGGCCTACCTGGACACCCATGGGTGGCCCAAGGCCCTCAGCGATCTGCCCGCGCACCGTGCGGTGGTGTTTCGCATGCCCAGTTCGGGCCGCCCCCGGGCCTGGCAGTTCCGCCAGGGCCGCCGGCTGCTGGAGCAACACCCGGACGCCGCGCTGCAAATTGGTGATGGCGAGGCCGTGGTCCGGGCGGTCTGCCTGGGCCTGGGCCTGGCACAGACGCCCGACATCCTGTGCGACCGTGCGCTGGCCGCAGGCGAGTTGGTCGAGCTGCTGCCCGAGCACCGCCCACCGGCCATGCCGATCAGCGTGGTCATGCCGTCAACCCGCCTGCAGCCCCCACGCGTGCGCGCCCTGCTGGAGTGCCTGGAGCCCCTGCGCCGACGCGATGCCCTGGCGCCTCGCCCCTCAAGCCCGGACTGACCGGCGCGCTCAGCGCCCGCGCCGCTGCCACAGCGGCCGCTTGCCCTTCAGCTGCCGCTCGATGCCGTCGTTCAGGCGGCCGCGCAGGTCGATGACCTCGTCCACATGGCCGTACACGCCGGGGAAGCGTAGGTCCAGCCACAGCCACAGCGTGCACATGCGCAGCGCCTGCTCCATGCGGTCCAGGCGGGCGTGCTCGTCCACGTCGTCCACGAACTCGGGGGCGCCGGCCTGGCCGGTGCGGGCGTGGTGTTCGGCCCAGCCCTGGAACTGCTCCAGCAGCTGCGGCAGCCGTGAATCCACCGGCGCCTGCGCGTAGCGGAAGCGCTCCTGCAGGCTCAAGAGACCCGCGTGGCGGTCCAACATCTCCGCCAGCTCCAGCATCTGCTCCAGCTCGGCCACCGCGAAGTGCGCGTCGTCCAGGCGCAGTTGCTGCATGAAGATGCTCAGCACCGCATAGAGCTTCTTCACGCCCATGCGTTCGGCAATGGTGCTCACATGGGTCCAGTTCGGCGCCACCGGGGCCTTGAAGTCGAGCGGCGCGCGCGGCTCCTTGGGCAGCAGCTCGCGCAGGATCTTGAAGGCGCTGGCCTCGCTCTCCTTCAGCACGCTCACAAAGCCTTCATCGTGCAGGCCATAGCGCCCGGCGCGGCCGGCGATCTGGTGCACCTCGCTCACGCTGAGCTTGCGGTCGCCCACGCCGTCAAACTTCTCCAGCGTCGAAAACAGCACGCGCCGGATCGGCAGGTTCAGGCCCATGCCGATGGCATCGGTGGCCACCAGCACGTCGCTGGCGCCCACCGCAAAGCGTTCGGCCTCGCGGCGGCGCACCTCCGGCGGCAGCGCGCCGTAGATCACGCTCACGCGGTGGCCGTCCTGCGCAATCTGGTCGCGCAGCATCAGCACGTCGCGGCGGCTGAAGGCCACCACCGCGTCACCGGCTTGCAAGTGCGTCATCGGCACCGGGGCGGGCATCAGCTGCACCTGCTGCTTGCGCTCGAAGAGGCGCCGCTGCGGGCGCTCGCCGCACAGCGCCAGCAGGCGCTCGATGGCGGGCGCCGCGTAGGCCGAGGCAATGATGATCAGCTCGCGCGCCGGCACGCCGCAGATCGCCTGCGTCCAGGCCCAGCCGCGCGAGTCGTCGAACAGCATCTGCGCCTCGTCGATCACCGCCACGTCCACCGCCTCGCGGGTGTTGGCCATCTCGATGGTGCTGCTGATGACGCGGGCGTTTTCGGCCGGCACGCTCTCTTCGCCGGTCAGCAGCGAGCAGGGCACGCCGCGGCCCACCAAGCGGTCGCGGCCCTCCAGCGCCAGCAGGCGCAAGGGCGCCAGGTAGGCCCCATCTTGTGCACCCGCCAGCTTCTCGAACGCCGCATGCGTCTTGCCGCTGTTGGGCGGGCCCAGGTAGAGCGTCACGCGGCGGCCCAGCTGGCGCGCCACGTCGAAGCTGTCCGGGTAGCCGCGGAAGGCCAGCTCGCGGCCCAGGCTGGCCAGCCGGTCCTGCTCGTTGACGGCGTTCTCCCAGCGCTCCTGCGCGCGCGTCAACGCCGCCTTCAGGGCCTCGAAGGGCATGGGCACGCTGCACTCGGCCTGCAGGCGTGCCAGCAGCGCGCCCATCAGGCTCGGGTGGCCCATGGCCTCGCTGCGCGCCACCAGGTGGTTCAGATGCAGCGTCAGCTCGGCCGGGTGCGAATAGGCCGGCGCCTGGCCCAGGGCCTTGCGCAGCGTGGCCAGCTCGCCATCGCGCACGAAGGCCCAGATCGGCGCTTCATCCACCGGCACCCGGTGCGCCAGGTCGATGCGCCAGCCCTCATGCGCCAGTGTGAGCGGCTGCACACACAAGCGCGTGAACAGCAGGCCTTCGCGCTGCAGGCCCAGCGATTCGAGCTGCTGCATGCGCTGCTGCAGCTGCGGCCGCAGGGTGTTGGAAAGCGGCGTGGCCTCCAGCTGCGCCAGCGCCACCGGAATGTGCTGCGGCAGGATCCAGCGGCTCGGCCGGCCACCGGCCGCGGCCTTGCCGATCTGGATGGCGCCCAGGCGCTCCAGCGCCTCGTCGCTGCCGTCTTCCAGGTCGTGTGGTGTCAGCACCTGGGGCAGCGCGTGCGCGGCCTGGCGGATGCGTTGCCAGTCTTCAGGCTTCAGGCCGGGGGGCAGGCGCGCGGCGTGGCGCGGCTGGGGCAGGGGGAAGAGCGGGGCGGGGGGCTTGGGGGCGGGTGCAGACGAATTCACGGCCGAAGTGGAACAGAAGCAGCTCGACACCCCTGGGGATTCGGGCCAGATTGGCCTCTGATGCGAGACACGGCGCTTGACCGACAGGCACTTACACGCGGCGATTCAGGCCAACATTCGGGCCAGCATTCAGGCCAGGGCGTCCTGACAGGGCCCCCCTTCTGTGCTTGCCGCGCGTGGCGATTCCGGCGCAGCGCCGGTTGACTGCCGTGCCGGGATGGGCCAATGGCTTCTGAAGAAAAGCCGGCGTCTATGCGGCTTCACGGTGCTCCATCGTCTGGAACTGAAAAAAATATCCTGCGATGCATCGAAATTTCAAATAATTCCAGCGGCCTGACGTTTTTTCCGGCCCAGCGCCTCACCCTGACATGAGCGACATCGGCTACGCCTGGATCCAGACCCAGCTTGGCGCCCCAGACTTTTTGGGCAGCCAGCGGGCGTGTCTGGCTGCCAACAGCCGCATCGAGAACCTGCCGGACGGCGGCCTGCGGGTGCCGCACAAGCTGGCCCCCGAACCCACGCTGCTGCACCACGCCCTGTTTGCGCTGAAGCACGAGGGGGTGCGGCTTGACCTGCTGGCCGGCGCGCTGCGGCACCTGAACGCCGTGGAGCTGGCCGCCTGGATCCGAGCCACGCCCAACAGCGTGTACGGCCGCAAGCTTGGCCATCTGTGGGAGCGCTGGCACGGCCAGCCACTTCCAGGCTTGACCGAAGTGGGCGTGAGTGCCCGCTACGCCCCCTTGTTCAATCCCGAGCTGTACTTTGTCGGCCCGGCACAGCGCGACGCCCGCTGGCGCATCGAATTCAATGGCCTGGGCGAGCTGGACTTCTGCCCCGCGGTGCGCAAGACGCCCGCCCTGATGGCCCGGGTGCAGAAGGACAACCTGGGCCAGGCCAAGGCTTTCGCGCAGGAAGTCGGTCCGGCCCTGCTGGAACGCGCGATGACCTGGGCCTACCTCAGCGAGACCGAGGGTTCATTCGCCATCGAGGGCGAGACCCCCAGCCACGACAAGGCGGCCCTGTTCGCAGGCCTGCTGCGCCGCGCTCACGAGCGGCGCCCGCTGACCGAAGAACTGCTGGTGGAACTGCAGAACGCCGCCATTTCCAACCCCTTCGACAAGGCCTTGCAGTTCCGCACCGAACAGAACCGCCTGCAAAGGGATGTGCCGGGCGCCGCTGGGGTCAGCTACGTGCCGCCAGCGCCCGAACTGGCGGTGGATCTGATGCAGGGCCTGATGCGCCTGGCCAACCAACGCCCGCCGGACCTGGACGCCTTGGTGCACGCGGCCGTGGTGTCCTTTGCCTTTGTGTTCATCCACCCCTTCATGGATGGCAATGGGCGCCTCTCGCGCTTTTTGCTGCACCACTGCCTTGGGCAATCGGGCCAACTGCCGCCGCAGTTCCTGTTGCCCATCTCGGTGGCGATGAAGAAGCACGAGGCCGCCTACCTTCAGGCGCTCACCGCCTTCAGCAAGCCTGCGCGCCAGCTTTGCCAGGTGCTGTGGGCTGGCGATGAGCACTACAGCTACACCTGGGCTGAAGGCGCCGACGCCTGGTTCCGCTACCCGGACCTGACCGAGGCCGCAGCCTTCACGCTCGACATGGCCGAGGCCGCCCTGGGCACCCACATGCGGCAGGAGGTCGAGTTCCTGGCCCTGTTCGACCGCGTGAAGCGCCACATCGACGCACGCCATGACCTGCGCGGCAGCGATCTGGCCGCGCTGATCGTTGCCGCGTTCCAGAACGGCGGCACGCTGTCCATCAAGCGCCGCAAGCGCTATGCCGAGCGTGTGCAAGCCCATGTGCTGGACGCGATCGAACAAGCCGTCAGCCGCGCCCTCCAAGGCCAGCCCCTGGGCGACGCCGAAGACGAGGACCGATAGAGAAAAACGCAGAGCGACTCGGCTGCGGAACCCGACGCCCCGGCCCCTACGCTCAAGGTACCGCGGGCGCCGCCTCGCGCTTCAGCCGTGCCAAGTCAAAGCCCTGCGCCCGCAGCACGGCCTCCACATCCGCCCATTGCTCGCTGCTCAGCTGCGGCGTGCGCGCCAGCACCCACAGGTACTGCTGCGTCGGCTCGCTCACCACCGCCCACTGCGGCTGCGGGCCGGGGCCGAGCTGGCGCACGTCGTACTTGCCCCAGCCCACCGGCAGCCAGCGCAGCGCCGCCGGCAGAAAGCTCACCTCCAGCGAGGCCGGCGCCAGCACGCCGCCGGCGCGCTGCTCCACCCCCTCGCGCGGCCGCGCCAGGCCCTCGGTCTCGTCCCAGCCGTCCTTCGTGCGGCAGCGGTTCAGCACCCGCACCCCGCCGTCGTCCCGCAGGGTGTAGGTGGCGGTGGTGCTGTCCAGGCACTGGGCCTGGAAGCGGTTCGGGTACAGCGCCACCTGGTGCCAGCGGCCCATGTAGGCGGGCAGGTCCAGCGTGGGCAGCGGCGCGGGCGCGGCTGTGGCGGTCAGGGTCGTCAAGGTGGCCAGGGCGGCGCACAGGGGCAGACGAAGGGGAAAGAGCTTCATGCCGCGAGCGTATGCGGGCCGCCCAAGGCCCGGGCCCATCAGGGTCATGCGGGCGGTGTGGCCCCCGGGGGCTCGCCGCCCCAACGCAGCCATTCGCTCCAGTCCACCGCGCTCACCATCAGGCCGCTGGCCGGCCAGGGCTTGCGGGTGGCTGCGTGGCCGGGTGGCCGGGTGGCCGGGTGGCCGGGTGGCGGCCCAGCAGCCAGCCTGCCGGCGCTGTGGAAGGCGGAGGATGAGGCCTCGTGATCGCGCCGAAGCGCCCGGCCGGCCGATCCACTTCAGATTCGATTCAGACCCGCTACAGCCCTGGGCCGGCGAATAGAACGTGTCGCCAAATTAGTGGAATGGCAACAGGTTTTGGGGATGTGTCGCTGACCGCGACACGGACGAACAACATGTCGCCCATTTAGGAAAACTGCGACACGTCACGTTGACGCGTCGCCAGCGGCGACCTAAGCTGCCAACATGTCGCCAAAACGGGGTTTTTGCATCATGACGGACGCCACCAAGGCTTGGCACCCCGAGCAACCCTACAACCAGTTGCCCGCGCTGCCCCCGGCCCACGAGTTGGAGACCCGGGCGGCGCTCAAAGCTTGCATTGAGGCCCGCGCCGCTTTGGCCGAGCTCAAGCAGGCTGCCGAGCTGATTCCGAACCAGACGATGCTGATCAACACCCTTCCGCTGCTGGAAGCCAAGGACAGCTCGGAAATCGAAAACATCGTCACCACCACCGACCAACTCTTCCAGTACGCACAGGGCCACGACAGCGCCGATCCGGCCACCAAAGAAGCCTTGCGCTACCGCACCGCGCTGCACCAGGGCTTTCAGTCGCTCAAGGCCAGGCCGCTATGCACCGCCACCGCGGTGGACATATGCCGCACCCTGAAGGGGGTGGACATTGACATCCGCCGCACCCCGGGCACCCAGCTCGCCAATGACCGCACGGGCGAGGTGGTCTACACCCCGCCTGAGGGCGAAGCCCGCTTGCGCGACATGCTGGCCAACTGGGAGCGCTTCCTTCACAGCCAGCCCGAGCTGGACCCCCTGATCCGCATGGCGGTGGGTCACTACCAGTTCGAAGCCATCCACCCGTTCATTGACGGCAATGGCCGCACCGGCCGCGTGCTCAACATCCTTTACTTGATCCAGACGGAGCTGTTGAACCTGCCCATCCTCTATCTCAGCCGCCATGTGATCACCCACAAGGCCGACTACTACCGCCTGCTGCTCGGCGTCACCCGAGACGGCGCCTGGGAGCCCTGGCTGCTCTTCATGCTGCAGGCCGTGGCCGAGACCTCCAAATGGACGACCGCCAAGATCGCGGCCATCCGCACGCTGGCCGAGCACACCACCGAACATGTGCGCACTCGCCTGCCCAAGATCTACACCCGCGAGCTGGTGGACGTGATCTTTGAGCAGCCCTATTGCCGTATTGCCAACCTCGTGGAAAAAGGCATTGCCCAACGTCAGGCCGCTTCACGCTACCTCCATGATCTGGCGGGTTTGGGCGTGCTGCGCGAAATGCCGTTCGGCAAAGAAAAGCTCTTCATCCACCCCAAGCTGATGCAGCTGCTCAGCCGGGACAACAACCTCTTCCAGCCTTACGCCTGAAGGCCCCGACGCCTTTCGGCCCAGCGCTTCACGATGCCGTGCAGCGCATCCAGCCCATCCGTCAGCGCCGCCGGCCCCGGCTGCAGGATCAGGGGCGACTTCACCTCGTGCAGCTCGCCATCCCGCACGGCGGGCACAGCCGCCCAGCCCGGCCGCGCCGCCACCTGCTCGGGGCGGAACTTCTTGCCGCACCACGAACCGATGATCAGGTCCGGCGCGCGCGCCAGCACGTCCGAGCGGTCCGCCACGATGCGGTCCTTCGCCAGGCTGGCCGCCGCCCGCTCGGGAAAGATGTCGTCCCCACCCGCAATGCCCACCAGCTCGCTCACCCAGCGGATGGCGCTGATGCTGGGCTCGTCCCATTCCTCAAAGTACACCTTGGGCCGCCGCGGCAAGCGTGCCGCCGCCTGCCGCACGCTTTCCACGCGTGCTTCCAGCTCCGCCGCAAAGCGCTCGGCCTTGGCCGCCGCGCCCACCATCGCCCCCAGGCGCCGCACATAGCCCAGGATGCTAGAGACCGTGCGGTGGTTGCTGATCCACACCTCCACCCCGGCCAGGATCAGCGCGCGGGCAATGTCCGCCTGCATGTCCGAAAAGCCAATCGCCAGATCGGGCTTGAGCTCCAGGATCTTGTCGATCTTGGCGCTGGTGAAGGCCGACACCCGCGGCTTTTCCTGCCGCGCCTGGGGCGGCCGCACCGTGAAGCCCGAGATGCCCACGATGCGGTGCTGCTCGCCCAAGGCGTAGAGCACCTCGGTGGGTTCTTCGGTCAGGCAGACGATGCGTTCGGGGTAGAGCGAGGGCATGAGGGCGGGCGCGGTATCGAGGCGCGCATTACACAGCCAGTGCCAATCGATCGTTTTGCCGCGCAGATGAGCCGAAGCCCTGGCGAGAATCCGCCGCCGCACCCCGCCCGGGTGCCGACTGTTTGAATCCAGAGCCCCCATGAACCACCAAGCCCTCTCGTCCTTCATCTGGTCCGTCGCCGACCTGCTGCGCGGCGACTACAAGCAGTCCGAGTACGGCAAGGTCATCCTGCCCTTCACCGTGCTGCGCCGGCTGGACTGCGTGCTGCAGGCCACCAAGCCCGCCGTGCTGGCCGAGCTGGCCGCCAAGACCGCCGCGGGTTTGAACCCCGAGCCCTTCTTGCTGCGCAAGGCGGGCCAGAGCTTCTTCAACACCAGCCCGCTGGACCTGGCCAAGCTCTTGGGCGACCAAGACCACATCCGCCAGAACCTCTACGCCTACGTGCAGGCCTTCTCGCCCGCCGCACGGGACATCTTTGAGCGCTTTGACTTCTTCACCCAGGTGGAACGCCTGGCCAAGGCCGGCCTGCTCTACCTCGTCACCGAGAAGTTCGCCAACATCGACCTGCACCCCGAAGCGGTGGACAACGCCAGCATGGGCGCGGTGTTCGAAGAGCTGATCCGCAAGTTCGCCGAAATCAGCAACGAAACCGCCGGGGAGCACTTCACCCCGCGCGAGGTCATCCGCCTGATGGTGAACCTGCTCTTCATCGAGGACGACGACGTGCTCACCCCCGGACAAGCCGTGGTGCGCACCATTTACGACCCCACCGCCGGCACGGGCGGCATGCTCTCGGTGGCGGGCGAGCACCTGCACGAACACAACCCCCAGGCGCGGCTCACGATGTTTGGCCAGGAGCTCAACGACGAGTCCTACGCCATCTGCAAGGCCGACATGCTCATCAAGGGCCAGGACGTGGCCAACATCGTGGCCGGCAACACGCTGAGCGACGACGGCCACGCCCAGCGCAAGTTCGACTACATGCTCTCCAACCCGCCCTTCGGCGTGGAGTGGAAGAAGGTCGAAAAAGCCGTGCGCGACGAGCATGAGAAAAAAGGCTTCGACGGCCGCTTCGGCCCCGGCCTGCCCCGCGTCAGCGACGGCTCCATGCTCTTCCTGCTGCACCTCGTCAGCAAGATGCGCCCCGCGGTGGAAGGCGGCAGCCGCTTGGGGCTGGTGCTCAACGGCTCGCCGCTCTTCACCGGCGGCGCCGGCAGCGGCGAGAGCGAGATCCGCCGCTACGTGCTGGAGAACGACCTGGTGGAGGCCATCATCGGCCTGCCCACCGACATGTTCTACAACACCGGCATCGCCACCTACGTGTGGATCCTCTCCAACCGCAAGCCCGAGGACCGCAAGGGCTTTGTACAGCTCATCGACGCCAGCAGCTTCTGGCAAAAGATGCGCAAGAGCTTGGGGTCAAAGAGGAAGGAGATGAGCGACGCGCACATCGCCACCGTTACCCAGCTGTTCGGCGATTTCACCGAGGCCGAGTTCATCACCGTGCTGGATGCCGAAGGGCAGCCCCAAGGCGAACCCCTGCTGGTCACTGGCACCGACACCCCGCCCACTGCGCCGGCTGGCGGGCGCCTCAAGCGCGTGCCCATCAGCCGCATCTTCAAGAACGAAGACTTCGGCTACACCACCATCACCGTCGAGCGCCCGCTGCGCGATGAAGCCGGCCAGGTCGTGCTGGGCCAGAAGGGCAAGCAAAAGGGCAAACCCCAGCCCGACAGCGCCCTGCGCGACACCGAGAACGTGCCCCTGGGCGAGGACATCCAGGCCTATTTCGAGCGCGAGGTCCTGCCCCACGCGTCCGACGCCTGGATCGACGCCGAGAAGAGCAAGGTCGGCTACGAGATCCCCTTCAACCGGCACTTCTACGTCTTCGAGCCGACGCGCAGCCTGCACGCCATCGATGAGGAGCTGAAGGCCGTGTCCAGCCGCATCGTGGCGATGCTGGGGGAGTTGGCGGAATGACGTTGCCCAGGTATCCGGCGTACCGGGAGAGTGGTGTGGCTTGGTTGGGTCAAGTACCCGCACATTGGCGCACGGTTCGACTTCAGGACGTTGCCGCCGTAATTAATGGATTTCCATTTGACTCCGCACTTTTCGACGAGTCGGTCGGATACCCGTTGATTCGAATTCGTGACCTCAACTCTGCCGAGACCGCTACTCGTTATCGCGGCGCCTATCAGCAGACTGCCGAAGTGACGTCGGGCGATATCTTGATCGGCATGGACGGCGAGTTCAATGTGGGGCGCTGGCTTGGGTCTGAGCCTGCCCTTCTCAATCAGCGGATGTGTTGCGTCCGCACCGATAGCAGCGCCCTTTCGACCTTCATTCGGAACGCACTTCCGATCCCGTTGAAGGCAATCAACGACGTCACGTACTCAACGACGGTGAAGCACCTCTCGTCGCTTGATGTCTTGAAGATCCGACTTGCGCTGCCAGAAGCCGGTGAGTTGGCATCCATCGCCACCTTCCTCGACCGTGAAACCGCCAAGATCGATGAGCTGATCGCTGAGCAGGAAAAGCTCATCGCCCTGCTGGCCGAGAAGCGCCAAGCCACCATCTCTCACGCCGTCACCCGCGGCCTCAACCCCAATGCCCCGATGAAGGACTCCGGCGTGCCGTGGCTGGGGGAGGTGCCGGCGCATTGGGCGGTGAAGCCCCTCGGCAGGATCGCTATTGATCGATGTGATGGCCCGTTCGGCTCGGGCATCAAGTCGGATCACTACAGGGATTCCGGAGCGATGGTGATTCGCTTGCAAAACATCCGGGCTGGTGCATTCAACTTGGGCGAGCCCGTTTACCTGGACGAAGTCTATTTCCGCAACGAGCTTCAGGGCCATGAAGTGCTCGCCAGTGATTTGTTGATCGCCGGCTTGGGTGATGACAACAACCTGCTCGGCCGCGCCTGCGTAGCGCCATCGGACCTGGGCGCCGCTTTGGTAAAGGCAGATTGCTTCCGCTTTCGTCTCGACACCTCGCAGGCGCTTCCGACATTTGCAGCATGGCAGCTCAGCGCTGGCGCGGCTTTCGATGCTGGTGTCTTGGCAACCGGGACAACGCGCTCACGCATTCCCTTGGGGGTCATGGCCACTCGGAAAGTCGCACTGCCACCGGTGGCTGAACAGGCACAGATCACGGACTTTGTCGCTGAAGAGAATGCCAGGATCGATCTACTGACGGCGGACGCTTCGCGAGGAATTGAACTTCTTAAAGAACGCCGCTCCGCCCTCATCGCCGCCGCCGTTACCGGCCAGATCGACGTGCGCGGCGCCGTCGCCGCCTGAAACCCATGAGCCTCAGCAGCCCCAAGACGATCCAGATCTTCCTGCCCAGCGGCGAACCCAGCGGGGTGCGGGTGGCCGAGATCACCACGCGCATCGTCCAACTCATCGAAGTGCCGCGCAAACGCTTGCCCGAGTTCTTCGCCATGCCCGAGAGCACGCAGGTGGCGGTGTACTACCTGGTGGCCACGCCGGAAGACGGCAGCGCGCCCCAGGTCTACATCGGCCAGACGGGCGACCTGCGCACGCGGCTGGCCGAGCACGACAAGAAGAAGGACTTCTGGGAGCGGGCGCTGGTGCTGGTGTCGCGCACGCAATCGCTCACGCAAACCCATGCGCTGTTCCTGGAGTGGCTGAGCATCGAAACCGCGCGCCGCGTGGGGCGCTACCGCGATTCCAACGGCAACGCCGGCAGCCGGCCCCACACGCCCGCGCCGCTGGAGGCTGACTGCCGCGAGGTGTTCGAGACCGGGCAGATCCTGCTCGCCACGCTGGGCCACCCGCTGTTCACGCCGCTGCCGCAAGCCGACCCGCAAGCCCAGGCGGCGGAGGTTTTCTACTGCCGCTCAGGTGGCACGAACGCCCAGGGGCTCTACACCACCGAGGGCTTTGTGGTGCGGGCCGGCTCCGTGGGCCGGCGGGCGAATGTGCCGTCCATCCAGGGCACCAGCGACGCGGCCTTTCGCGAGCGCCTGCTGCAAGAAGGCGTGATGGTGGCCGAGGGCGACACCGTGAAGTTCACCCGCGACCACCTGTTCCGCTCCCCCAGCACCGCCGCCGTGGCCCTGCTGGGCCGCACCGCCAACGGCTGGCTGGAGTGGAAGGCGGAGGACGGCCGCACGCTGGACGCGGTGAAGCGGCAGGCGATTGAGGGCGGGCGCCCGGCTTCGCCTTGAGAATCAGGGCGACCGCCGCAGAGTTCTCAACCCAGGCCCCCATGAAATTTGAAGCCTTCGTTGCCGGCCAGTGGGCCGCGCGCTACCAGTACAAGAGCTTCGAGCCCACGCCAATCAACCAGGCCTGGCAGTGGGAGGACCCGCAGATTGCGGTGCTGCTGGAGCAGGCCAACCGGGCGCTGGGCGAGCTGAATGCGTTTTCGCTGATCGTGCCGGACATCGATCTGTTCATTCAGATGCATGTGGTGAAGGAGGCGCAGACCTCTAGCCGCATCGAGGGCACGCAGACCGAGATGGACGAGGCCCTGCTGCCCGAGGAGCAGGTGCTGCCCGAGAAGCGCGACGACTGGCATGAGGTGCACAACTACATCGATGCGGTGAATGAGGCGGTGGCGGCGCTGAAGGACCTGCCCTTGTCCAACCGCCTGTTGAAGAACACCCACGCCATCCTGATGCGCGGGGTGCGCGGCGAGCACAAGCAGCCGGGCGAGTTCCGCAGCAGCCAGAACTGGATCGGGGGCTCCAGCCTGCAGGATGCCGCTTTCATCCCGCCGCACCACGACGGAGTGGCGGAGCTGATGAGTGACCTGGAAAAGTTCCTGCACAACGAAGAGGTGGCGGTGCCCAGCCTGGTGCGCATCGCGCTGGCGCATTACCAGTTCGAGACCATCCACCCCTTCTTGGACGGCAATGGCCGGATCGGGCGGCTGATGATCCCGCTTTATCTGGTGAGCTGCGGCATCCTGGCCAAGCCCTCGCTCTACTTGTCCGACTTCTTTGAGCGCAACCGGGCGAGCTACTACGACGCGCTGATGCGGGTGCGGACCAGCAACGACCTGATCCACTGGATGCGCTTCTTCCTGAACGGCGTGGCGGAAACGGCCCGCAAGGGGCGCGACGTGTTCCGTGGGGTCCTGCAGCTTCGGACCGAGGTGGAGCAGCAGGTGATGACCCTGGGCAAGCGCAGCGCCACCGCGCGCGAGGCCTTGCATCTGCTGTACAGCAAGCCCATCGTGACCGCGGGCCAGCTGGTGTCGGCCTTGGCCATCAGCACGCCGACGGCCAATGCCTTGATTCGTGAGTTCGAGCGTCTGGGCATCCTGCGGGAGAACACCGGGCGACAAAAGGGCCGGGTGTACGTCTTCGAGCGTTACCTCAAGCTCTTCGTAAGTTAAGGAAAACGCGTTTGCCTTACTTTAGCGAGTGCGTTAGTTAAACCAAGCGATGAAGTCGGGCCGCTTGTAAGGGGCCAGGCCGGCAGGGAGGCTGCGTGGCATTGCACAAAGAAATCCACTTTGAAAACGAGATCTGTGCCCACCTGAGCCAGCACGACTGGCTCTACGCCGAGGGCGACGCGGCACAGTTCGACCGCGCCTCGGGCCTGTTCCTGCCCGATTTGCTGGCCTGGGTGGAGGCCACCCAGCCAGACGCCTGGCAGCGCCTGGGCAAGACCCATGGCGCCGCCCTGCCGCAGGTGCTGGCCGAACGGGTGCGCAAGAGCCTGAACGAGCGCGGCACGTTGGAGCTGCTGCGCCGAGGGGTGGAGCTGCTGGGCCTGACGGCACCGCTGGAGCTGGCGCAGTTCAAGCCGGCGTTGGCGCTGAACCCGGCCATCCAGGCTCGCTATGCAGCCAACCGGCTGCGCGTGGTGCGGCAGGTCAAGCACTCGCCCAATGTGCCGAACGACGCACTGGACCTGGTGCTGTTCCTGAACGGCATTGCCGTGGCCACGGCCGAGCTGAAGAGCGACTTCACGCAGAGCGTGCACGATGCGGTGGACCAGTACCGCTTTGACCGCCACCCCCACCCGAAAGGCGGCGTGGCGGAGCCGTTGCTGAGCTTCCCCGGCGGGGCGTTGGTGCACTTTGCCGTCAGTCAGAACGAAGTCATGATGACCACCCGCCTGGCCGGGCCGGCCACGCGCTTCCTGCCCTTCAACCGCGGCAACGGGGGCGGCGCCGGCAACGCGCCCAACCCGCAGGGCTTTGCTACCGCCTACCTGTGGAAAGAGGTGTGGGCGCGTGAGAGCTGGCTGGACATCCTGCACCGCTACCTGATTGGCCAGCGCGACGACAAGAAGCAGCTGCAGGCGCTGATCTTTCCGCGCTACCACCAGCTCGACGCCACGCGCAAGCTGGTGGCCGATGTGCTGGAGCATGGCGCAGGGCAGCGCTACCTGATCCAGCACTCGGCGGGCTCGGGCAAGACCAACTCGATTGCCTGGACGGCGCACTTCCTGGCCGACCTGCACGACGACCAGCACCGCAAGCTTTTTGACAGCGTGCTGGTGGTGAGCGACCGCACGGTGCTGGACGCACAGCTGCAAGAGGCGATCTTCGACTTCGAGCGCACCACCGGCGTGGTGGCCAGCGTGACAGGCGAGCATGGCAGCAAGAGTGCGCAGCTGGGCCAGGCGCTGAAGGAGGGCAAGAAGATCATCGTCTGCACGATCCAGACCTTCCCCTTCGCCTTGCAAACGGTGCAGGAGCTGGCCGCCACCGAGGGCAAGCGCTTTGCGGTGATTGCCGACGAGGCGCACAGCTCGCAAACGGGCGAGGCCGCGGCCAAGCTCAAGCAGTTGCTCTCGGCGCAAGAGTGGGCCGATTTGCAGGACGGCGGCGAGGTGGACACCGAAGCCTTGCTGGCCGCGCAGATGGGAGCGCGAGCCAACGTGAAGGGCCTGACCTATGTGGCCTTCACCGCCACGCCCAAGGCCAAGACGCTGGAGCTGTTTGGCCACCTTGGGGCCGATGGGCTGCCGCAGCCCTTCCACGTCTACTCGATGCGCCAGGCCATCGAGGAGGGCTTCATCCTCGACGTGCTGAAGAACTACACCAGCTACAAGCTGGCGTTCAAGCTCGCCAACGATGGCCAAGAGTGGGACGAGAAGACGGTCGAGCGCAGCACGGCCATGAAGGGCCTGATGCAGTGGGTGCGCCTGCACCCCTACAACATCGCCAGCAAGGTGCAGATCGTGGTGGAGCATTACCGCGAGAACGTGCAGCCGCTGCTGGCTGGCCGTGCCAAGGCCATGGTGGTGGTGGGTTCACGCAAGGAGGCGGTGCGCTGGCAGAAGGCGATCCGCGAGTACATCCAGCGCCAGAACTACCCCCTGGGGGTGCTGGTGGCGTTCTCGGGCGAGGTGAACGATGCCGAGAGCTACCCCGAGGCGGTGACCGAGACCAGCGAGGCGCTGAACCCAGCCCTGCGCGGGCGTGACATCCGTGAGGTGTTCAAGCAGCCCGATTACCACCTGCTGCTGGTGGCCAACAAGTTCCAGACTGGCTTTGACCAACCCCTGCTGTGCGGCATGTACGTGGACAAGATGCTGGGCGGGATCCAGGCGGTGCAAACGCTCTCGCGCCTGAACCGCGCGCACCCGGGCAAGGACACCACCTACATCCTGGACTTCGTCAACGAGCCGGCGGAAATCCTCAAGGCCTTCAAGACCTATTACGAGACCGCCGAGCTGGAGGCCACGACCGACCCGCACTTGGTTTACGAGCTGCGCGCCAAGCTGGATGGCGCCGGCCACTACGACGAGTTCGAGGTGGACCGCGTGGCGGCGGTGGACCTGGACCCCAATGGCACACAGAAGCAACTCGACGCCGCCATTGCCCCGGTGGCCGACCGGCTGCTCAAGCGCTACAAGGCAGCCCAGCAGTCCAAGGCCACGGCCGAGGAGCAGCAAGACGACGCAGCGGCCAAAGCCGCGAAAGATCAGCTGGACGCCCTGGTGCTGTTCAAGGGCGACATGGCGGCCTATGTGCGGCTCTACGCCTTCCTAAGTCAGATCTTTGACTACGGCAACACGGCCATCGAGAAGCGTTTCCTGTTCTTCAAGCGCCTGCTGCCGCTGCTGGACTTCGGCCGCGAGCGCGACACGGTGGACTTGTCCAAAGTGGTGTTGACCCACCACACGCTGAAGGATCGTGGCCGCCAGCCCCTCGGGCTGAATGGGAATGTGATCTACAAGCTGCCGCCGCTGGATGCGGTGGGCACAGGCTCGGTGCAGGAAAGGCAGGTGGCCTACCTGGCCGAGATCATCGAGAAAGTGAACGGCCTGTTCGAGGGCGAGCTGACCGATGACGATCAGCTCGTCTACGTGAACGGCGTGCTCAAGGGCAAGCTGCTTGAGAACGAGACCCTGCAACAGCAGGCGGCCAGCAACAGCAAGGAGCAGTTCGCCTCCTCACCGGACCTGAATGGCGCGCTGATGGACGCCATCATGGACGCACTGGAAGCTCACCAAACCATGAGCACGCAGGCCCTGGGCTCGGAGCGGGTGCGCGC
>JBDHSJ010000054.1:0-20791 GCA_039808065.1 Burkholderiaceae bacterium
TCCAGCGTGAGGTTCTTGCGCTCCACCAGAAAGCGCACCTGCTCCACCGCCTGGGCCGCCAGCGGGGCCAGGGGCAGGGCGTGCGTGTCCAGCACCACCCGGGTGTCCTCGAACTTCTGCACGTCCAGGATGTTCAGCACCATCGTCAGCATCTGGCGCGAGGACTGCTTCAGCTGCGCCAGGCGCGACAGCAGCGAGGGCGAGTCCAGCGTGCTCAGGATGGCGCCCAGCGGGTTCTTCAGGTCGTGGACGATCATGCCCATCATTCCGCGCTTGAATTGGTCCAGCGCCACCAGGCGTTCGTTGGCGCTGCGCAGTTCCTCGGTGCGCTCGGCCACCGTGGCCTCCAGCGCGGCCTTTTGCGCCAGCAGGCGCTGCAGGCGCCAGCGCAGCAGGGCCCAGCCCAGCGCGGCCAGCAGCAGCGCATAGCCCAGGTAGGCCCAGGGGCTGCGGTACCAGGGGGGCTGCACCACAAAGGCGTAGCGCGCCTCGCCACCCACCGTGTCGTAAAGGTTCTTGGCGCGCACGCGGAACACGTAGCGGCCTTCGAGCAGGTTGTTGTAGTCCTTGTAGCTCTCGGCGCTCCAGTCAGACCAGCCCTTGTCGCTGCCCTCCAGCATCACCTGGTAGCGCAGGGCGCCCTCGCCATCAAAGCTGGGCGCGCCGTACTCAAAGCGCAGGGCGTTTTCGGCGTAGGGCAGTTCCAGCGCGGCGGGCGTGCCCTGGCCGCCAAAGTGCACATGGCCCTTGGCGCCGGTCACGCGACTCAGCAGGGTGTTGAAGGGCTGGGGTTCGGCCTTGTCCAGCCGGCCGTCGTAGCGGAACACGCCGTCGCCCATGCCGAACCAGGCCACGCCGTCGCCATCGGCATGGATGCTGAAGGTCTCCTGCCCGGTGAGCGGCCGCAGCATGCGCGCGTCCCAGCGGTGGCCGCCCTTGCCGTCGGGGCGGATCAGGCCGGTTTCCTTCAGGCCGCTGGCCGGGTCTTCGGTGTAGGCCCACAGGCCATTGGCCGGGTCCTCGTGCAACACGTACACGGTGCGGGGCTGCGCGAACAGCTGGGCGTAGCGCGGGTCGGGCGCGAAGCGGCCGCCGCCCGCCGCCGTGGCCTCGAAGCGGTAGATGCCGGCGCTGGTGGCAAAGGCGGGCTGGCCGCCCACCGGGAAGCTCAGGTTGAAGTTGAGGCTGGGCAGGCCGTGTTCGGTGCCAAAGCGCGTGAACGGCAGCTCGCCCAGGCTGCCGTCGCGGCCCAGGCCGCTCAGGTCCAGGCGCAGGATGCCGCTGTTGTAGGTGCCCGCCCAGAGTCGGCCCTCGCCGTCCTCGACCAGCGTGCGCACCGAGTCCTTCAGCCCCGGCACCCGCCCGGCGTCGCGCCAGCGCTGGCCGTCAAAGTGCAGCAGGGCCAGGCCGTCCCCCAGGCCGACCACCACCCAGCCGGGGTGCTGGCGCGGGGCGAGCAGGGCTTGGGCGTTGTAGGCATCGAGGACGGGGGTGCTGCGGTCGCCGTCCAGGGCATGCACGCCGTACACGCCGGCGGCCAGCAGGCTCTGATTCGCTGTGAGCAGGGCCCAGGTTTGTTTTTCGAGCTGGGGCAGCGGCAGCAGGCGCGGTTGCGCGCCGGGCAGGAGGCCAAAGGCCCCTTGCGTGGTGCCGAGTTGCACCTGACCCAAGTGGCGGTGAAGCGCGCTGACAGGGTGATCCACGTCATGGCGGGCGTCCAGTCGGCTCAGGGGTGCTGTCAGGGCCAAACGCGCCAGGCCATTGCCCAGGGCCAGCCACAACCCGCCATCGCGGTCCTGCAGGCTGGCGGCCACGCTTCTGTCGTCCAAACCTTCGGGCCTGCTCCAGCGGGCGAGCAGGCGGCCACCCGGATCCAGAAGGTACACGCCACCCTTTTGCGTGCCCACCACCACACGACCATCGGCCAGGCGCAATAGGCCTTTCTCCTGAACGCCCTCCGCCAGAAATCCAGCATCCACCTCGGTGGGCCAAGGCGTGAGACGGCCTTGCTCGTAGCGGACGAAGCCACGATCTCGGCTGTAGATCAGCAGGGCCGGTTCCTTCGCACTGCCGCCGGGCAAAGACAGCAGGCCGGTGGGCATTACCTGATCAAAGGCCTCGCAGCCTGGCAGCGCAACCAGGCGACCTTCGCGCAGTTGCAACAAGCCGCGTCCTGCCTCGACGACAAAGATCCCTTGTGCTCCGCCTTGGGCCACGCCAAAGTGCTTTGCCGGCGCCCAGTGGCTGAAGCGGCCATCGCGCCACAGCAAAAGCCGCTGGGGGCTGGAGAACACCACACCATCGCCCGTCACCACCGTGTGCCAGACATCTGTGAAACCGCGCCCCTCGGGCGGCAACTGATCCATCAGAGAGACATAGCGTTGCTGGCCATCCGGCGAGGGGGCCAGGTATCCGATCTCTCCCACCGCTCCCACGTACACCCGGCCTTTGGCATCGACCGCCAAGGAGCGCACGGTTGACTGATTGGCGACCGGCGTCAGGCGCCAGCGCTGGCCGTCAAAGTGCAACACGCCACGGTTGTTGCCCACGTACAGCGTGCCGTCGGCGCCCTGGGCCAAGGCCCAGTTCTGCCCGTCTGCCCCGTAGTCGCTGGGCCGGAAGCTGCGCAGCAGGGGAGTGCCTGATTCCAGTGGGGGCGAGGCGGTGACTGCCGGCGTGGCGTTGGTGGCACTGAAAGCGGCCAGCACCGCGCTGAAAAGCAGCGTGCGCCAGCCGCTGCCGAGCAAGAACAAGGGGGAGCGCATGCCAGGGTTCCGTGCGGGGGGGCTCAGGCTGTCATCGCAACAGCCTTGTGGGGCGCGCGAGCGTACTCGCCCCCTGCGCATCAAGAGATCGGCGTTATTGCCGGGTGGGCGCGCGGCAGCTTGGGCCTACTCTCGCGCGCCGCTTCTCCGCCATCTCAAAGGGGGGTGATCGGGCGGCCATTCAACAGGAAGAAGTCCATGAGCAATAGCAATACCAACGTCAGCATCGTCAGCGTCACGGTGGTCAACAGCCAGTCGGTGAACCTGACCTATTCGACTGGCACCAACTCGCCCGCCAACAACAACGGCAATGTCGCCGAAGTGGAGGGGCGCGGCTCCGCTACCGTCACCTACAGCTCGGGCGTGGCCGGCTGGACGGTCTGCGGCTACGTGGTCACTGGCGCCGTTCCCTCGGACATGAACATCAGCACTCAGGGCAGCAGCGTGGTCATCCGTGACACGGCGACCGCGACGACGCAGGAGCAGTTGAACTTCGCTCTCAAGGTCAAGGATGCGCACGGCCACGTGTACACCAGCCCAGACCCGCTGGTCGTCAACGAGCCGCCTCGGTAATGGGCATGTTGGGACACGCAAGCTGACCAGCGGGCCGGGGCAGCGCAGCGACCCCCCCTCTCCTGTGCGCAGACAGCTCATGCAGCAGATCCTGGTCGTCGACGACGAACTCGAGCACCTGAACGCCCTCTGCGAGTTGCTGCAGGGGGGCGGCTATCAGGTGCTGCGCACCAGCCGGCCCGAGCGGGCCCTGGCCATTGCCGAGAGTCAGCGGCCTGACCTGGTCATCACGGACTGGGACATGCCGGGCCTCTCGGGCATCGAGCTGATCCGCCAGCTCAAAGCGCAGCCCGCCACGCGCGACATCCCGGTGATCATGTGCACCGGCAGCATGACCTCGGCGGCGCACTTGGAAACCGCGCTGGACGCCGGCGCGGTGGACTATGTGCGCAAGCCGGTGGAGCCGATCGAGCTGCGTGCGCGCACCCGCTCGATGCTGCAGCTCGCGGCCTCGGTGCGGCAGCTCAAGGCCAACGAGCAGGAACTGGCACGGCAGAACGAGCTGCTGAACCTGCAGAAGCAGGAGCTGCACATCGCGGCCACCACCGACCGGCTGACGGGCCTGCACAACCGCGCCTACCTGATGGACCAGTTGGGCCGCGAGTTCGCCAACAGCCAGCGCCTGGGCCACCCGCTGAGTTGCCTGCTGCTGGACATGGACCACTTCAAGTCGGTCAACGACCGCCACGGCCATCTGGTGGGCGACGCCGTGCTGCGCCACACCGCGCAGCTGCTGAGCCGCCAGCTGCGCCGCGGCGACGTGCTGGCGCGCTACGGTGGCGAAGAGTTCGTGCTGCTGCTGCCTGGCACCCCGGCCGCCCGCGCGGCGGCGCTGGCCGAGAGCCTGCGCGCCAGTGTGGCCCAGGCCCCCTGGGTGCAGGGCGATCTGAGCCTGCCGCTCACGATCAGCATTGGCGTGGCCGACAACCGCGCGGGCCCGTGCGCCGACGAGACGGCGCTGCTGCGGCAGGCCGACGAGGCGCTGTACGCGGCCAAGCGCCAGGGCCGCAACCGGGTGGTGGTGCACGCCGCAAGCGGCTGAGCGCCGTCGTACCATCGCGCCGCGCCAGACCGAACGCGGGCGATGGAGCGCACCTTCTACCTGGCGGTTGTGGCACGGCGATGCAGCAGATTCTTGTGGTTGACGATGAGATCGAGCACCTGAATGCGCTGTGCGAGCTGCTGCAGGCTGCGTCGTACCAGGTGCTGCGCACCAGCCAGCCCGAACGCGCGCTGGCCATTGCGGAACGCGCCCAGCCGGATCTGGTCATCACCGACTGGGACATGCCGGGCCTCTCGGGCCTCGAGCTGATCCGCCAGCTCAAGGGCCAGGCGATGACGCGCGACATCCCGGTGATCATGTGCACCGGCAAGATGACCTCGTCCGCGAACCTGGACGCCGCGCTGCAGGCCGGCGCGGTGGACTACCTGCGCAAGCCGGTGGATCCGATCGAGCTGTGCGCCCGCACCCGCTCGATGCTGCAGCTCTCGACGCTGTACCGCGAGCTGCAGGCCAAGCAGCACGCGCTGGCCCTGCAGAACGAGTTGCTGAGCCAGCAGAACGCCATGCTGGACCAGCAGAAGCAGGCGCTGCACAAGGCGGCCACGACGGACCAGCTGACCGGCCTGCACAACCGCGCCTACCTGATGGAACAGCTGGGCCGCGAATTTGCCAACAGCCAGCGCCTGGGCCACCCCTTGAGCTGTCTGCTGCTGGACATCGACGGCTTCAAGTCCTTCAACGACCGCCACGGCCACCTGGTGGGCGATGCGGTGTTGCGCCACACCGCGCAGTTGCTGGGCGGCAAGATCCGGCGCAACGATGTGATGGCCCGCTACGGCGGTGAAGAGTTTGCGGTGCTGCTGCCAGGCACCGCCGCGGCGGCCGCCGCGGTGTTGGCCGAATCCCTGCGCGCCGCGGTGGCCCAGTCGGTGGTTCAGCTGGGCGAGCTGAGCTGCCAGGTGACGATCAGCATCGGCGTGGCCGACACCCAGCTGGGCGAACCGCCGAGCGAAACGGTCCTGCTGAAGCAAGCCGATGAGGCGCTGTACGCGGCCAAGCACCAGGGCCGCAACCGGGTGGTGGTGTTCGCGCTGCCGGCCTAACCCGCGTGGGCCTCGACGTTGGCTGGCCACAACGCCCCCGCAGGCGCCGGCTTGCGCAGTCGCCCTGACCTTTGCATCATTCGCGCCCTTGGTTGAAGGCGCCCACGACAGCGCCCGCCTGACGGAGATCCCTGCTATGTCCTCCCTGTTCATCTCGACGATCGACTGAACACGGTTCCCGAGCCCCGGCTGAACCGTGTCTGTTCCCAGATACGGCCAGCGCGGCAAACAAATGCCCCGCCGATGCCGGGGCATTTGTTTTTCGGAATCCGAATGAGTGCACAACTCCGTGCCCGTGCCTTAGCTGAAGGCCGGGTCAAGGCCCTGCGCCGCATGAAGCAGCCGATGTCGCTGCTGCTCGAAGCCAACCCCAGCGCGCGCGACCCCGTCGCTCGCGCATTGGCCCAGCGTGGCCTGCGCGGCGCAGGCGAACACATCCAAAGCCGCGGCGCCCAGCGCCGCGCCGACCGCATGGCGCTGCAAGCGCTGCTGCGAAGGGAGGAATGGGATGAGTGATCCCCAACAAGACCTGCGTGAGCAGCTGGCGCAGAAGAACCAGCAGCTGCAGGCCATCGCCGCCCAGCTCAAGACCGAGCTGTTCGGCATCGACCCCATCATCGACCGCGTGATCGACTCGGTGCGCGCCTGGTACCTGTTGCCCGAGCTGGTGACACGGCCCGTCATCGTCTGCCTCTGGGGCCTGACCGGCACCGGCAAGACCCAGCTGGTGCGGCGGCTCACGCAACTGCTGGGCTTCTACGACCGTTATGTGGAAGTGCAGATGGACGGCTTCTCGAACGGCGCGGGCTGGCGCGGCGCGCAGAGCATCTCGGGCATGCTGGCGCAGAGCGGCGTGCGCGAGGGCGAACCCGGCATCCTGGCGCTGGACGAGTTCCAGCGCTTTCGCACCATCAACGACAAGCGCGCCGAGTTGCGCGTCGAGCGCTACCAGGATGTCTGGGCCCTGCTGTCCGACGGCAAGCTGCCGCCGGCCCTCTCGATGCTGGGGGATATCGAGCAGTCGATCGCCGAGGCCGCCTATGACGCCGAGCGCGTCGATGCCGACGACGCCAAGCTGCGCTTCAAGCTGCGCAGCTGGGAGGCCCAGGAGCTGCAGCGCACGCTGAAGCTGGGGGAGCCCCTGCTGGAGATCATGGCCTGGACACCCGAGCAGATCCAAGAGCGCCTGCGCGACTTCCGCGAGAGCGCGCAGGCGCAATGGGAGACCGACTACAGCCGCCTGCTGATCTTCGTGTGCGGCAACCTCGACGAGATGTATGAGGACCTCGCCACCAGCGTGGACGATTGCGACAGCGATGCCGACATCTTCCATGCGCTGACCGGCAAGCTCAGCGTCATCGACGTCAAGCAGGCGCTGAACAAGCGCTTCAAGCCCGAGCAGGTGGCGCGGCTGGGGAACGAGCATGTGGTCTACCCCTCGCTCTCGCGCCGCGCCTATGAGCAGCTGATCGCCCAGGGCTGCGCGCGCTATGCCGGCGAGACCTCGGCGTGCTGCGGTCTGCAGTTCGAACTGGCCGCCAGCGTGCGCGAACAGATCTATGCCAATGCGGTGTTCCCGGCGCAGGGCACCAGGCCCTTGTTCTCGTCGCTGCACGCCATCCTGGGCAGCGGCCTGGCCAAGGCGGCGCTCTGGGCGATCGAGCGTGGCGCCGCGGCCGGCGAAACCGTGGGCCTGACGGCCGATGGCCGCAGCCTGATCGCGCATTGGCGCGGGCAGGCGCAGGCCATCGCCGCGCCCTTCGAGATCAGCCGCTTGCGCCAGCGCAGCAATGCCGATTTCCGCGCCCTGCTGGCGGTGCACGAGGCCGGCCACGGCCTGGTGCACGCGCTGCTGTTTGGACGGGCGCCCCAGGAGATCAAGATTCACGTCGCGAGCTTCGAGGGCGGCTACAACGCCTACAGCGGGCGCAAGGTCTGGTCGCGCCGCAACCTGCTCGATTCGATCTGCACCAGCCTGGCCGGCCGCGCCGCCGAGCTGCTGGTGTTCGGGCCCGAACTGAGCAGCAGCGGGGCCGAGAGCGACCTGCGCAAGGCCACCGAAACGGCGGCGCGCATGGGGCGGCACCTCGGTCAGGGCGACCGCATCGGCCGCATCGATGTGTCCGCTGGCGCCGAGGACAACCTTTGCACCGATGTGGAGGCCAGCAACGCGCCGATCGAGGCCCTGCTGCAAGCCGAGCATGCACGTGCCACGCAGCTGATCGAGAACCATCGCGGCGCGCTGCTGGCCCTGGTGGACGAACTGATGGAACAGGGCCAGGTGACGCCGGCCCGCTTTGCGGCGGTGACCGGGCTGAGCCTGGGCAGGCCCGCGGATGCGCTGGATCCCTATGCGGCAAGCCTTGCGGCATTCCGCGCCGGGGAGCCGGAGCGGCTGCGGGCCTGAGGGGGGCGCACCCAGCCGCGGTTCAGGCGCAAGCGCCTGGCCGCGTCGCTTCGCTCAGCAGGCGCCGCAGCTCGCGCGGCGTGAGCCCATGGGCGCGCCGCACGGCGTGGCTCAGGTGGCTGGGGCTGGCATAGCCGCAGCGCGCGGCCAGCTCGGCCAGCGGCAGCTGGCTCTGCTGCAGGCCCGCCACCGCGCGGCGCAGGCGCTGCTGCGCAATCCATTCGTGCGGCGAGCAGGCCATCGAGACGCGGAACATGCGCGCGAAGTGGAACTCGGAGAGGTTCACCAAGGCCGCCAATGAGGCCAGACTGAGGGCGTCGCTCGGGGCGTCGAGGTGGGCATCGATGTAGGCCAGCACGCGGCGGCGCGCCACGCCGGAGAGGCCGCCCTTCGCGCGCAGCGCGCCCTGACGCTGGGCCGGCGTAGCGGCTTGAAGCAACAGGCGGTCCAGCGCCGCGTGGCTGGCGGCCTGGGCCAGCAGGCGCTGCGCAGGCTCGTCCCAATCCAGTACACGCAGCTGCTGGGCCCAGGCCGCCAGCGCGGGGTCCTGGCCGAACAGCCGCGTGGGCAGGGTGAGGGCGCGCGGTTCGGCGTCCAGCAGGCGCACCCCCCGTTCGCTCCAGGCCAGCGGGCTCCAGTACAGGTGCACGAAGCGCTGGCCCGAGCCCACCACCCAATCGGATTCATGCTCGGCCGGCAGGATGCAGTGGCAGCCGGGCGAGCCTTCGCCCGCCACGCCCCGGGCCCGGGTGCCGTAGCCGCCTTCCAGGTAGACGGACAGAGTGTGATGCCCGGGCTGGCGATAGCTGGGGTTGTCGTGTGCGTTGGACCACTGCACCAGCGCCAGCCCATCACCCAGCGCGGCGCGGCGCTCCTGGCGCGCGCGTGAGCGGCCCAGCACCTGATCCACGCGTTCGAAGGCCTGCGACATGGTGCGGATGCTAGTCAGCCGGTGCTTCTTCGCCCTCAGCCCGCCCCCACAAAGCGCAGGCTGATGCAAGTTCCGGCCGGCTCCGCCTCCGATGCTGCGGCCCATGACGACATGGCTCTACACCGGGGTGGTGCTGATCTGGGGCACCACCTGGATCGCGCTGAAGTGGCAGCTCGGCACGGTGGCGATTCCGCTCTCCATCGCCTACCGCTTCGCGCTCGCTGCGCTCATCCTGTTCGCCTGGCTGGCCTGGCAGAAGCGCCTGCAGCCGCCACGCGGGCGCGCCGCACTGTGGGTGCTGGGGCAGGGCCTGTGCCTGTTCTGCCTGAACTTCGTGTGTTTCCTGAAGGCCAGCCAGACGTTGCCGAGCGGCCTGGTGGCGGTGGTGTTTTCCAGCGCCACGCTGTGGAACGCCTTGCTGGCGCGGGTGGTGCATGGGCGCCAGCTGGCGCCGCAGGTGCTGGCCGGCGGCGCGCTGGGCCTGGCCGGGCTGCTGGCCTTGTTCTGGCCGGAGATTGCCCGCACCAGCAGCGCCAGCCTGACCGGCCTGGCCTGGGCGCTGGGCGGCACGCTGTGCTTTTCCACCGGCAACCTGCTCTCGGCCGCGCTGCAGGCCCAGGGCCTCAAGCCCGCGCAAACCAACGCCTGGGGCATGGCCGTGGGCACCGCGGTGCTGCTGGGCTACTGCCTGCTGGCCGGCGTGCCCTTCACTTATGAAAGTGGCTGGCGCTACAGCGCGGCCCTGCTGTACCTGGCGATTCCGGGTTCGGTGATCGGCTTTACCGCCTACCTGACCCTGGTGGGGCGCTTGGGCCCGGAGCGCGCGGCCTACGCCACGGTGCTGTTCCCGGTGGTGGCCCTGAATGTGTCCGCCTGGGCCGAGGGCTACCAATGGACCCTGCCGGCCTTGCTGGGTCTCGGGCTGGTGATGGCGGGCAATGTGCTGGTGTTCCGCAAGCCGCGGCCACGGCGGCAGGCGGCGGACATGGTGGCCTGACGGCAATCTCGCTATCGTTCAGCGCTGCTTTACTCTGCCGCCCCGGACTTCCCGGCGCCAACGGTCTGAGTCGTTGAAGCGCGCTTGCACGGCCGGGGGCGGTCGCCCACAGCTGCGCAGCCCATTCCCTGAGCGGCAGGGCCATGGTGCCGGGCCGGATCGGAGCCAACCCATGTATGAATCCAGGCGGCACAAGCCGATTCCCAGGGCGCATTTCGTGCGCCGTCTGTTGGGCCACTTTCTGGTGGCTGCAGGTCTGCTGACGGTCTCGCTGGGGGCCGGCATGGCCGGGTATGGCTACTTCGAGCATCTGCCCTGGCGCGATGCCTTCCTGAACGCGGCCATGCTGCTGGGCGGCATGGGGCCGGTGAACAGCCCGCAGTCGGGCGGCGGCAAGCTCTTTGCAGGGCTGTATGCGCTGTATGCCGGCCTGGTGTTCTTGGTCGTGCTGGCCATCATCTTGACGCCCCTGATCCACCGCCTGCTGCATACCTTTCACTGGGAAGACGAGTAACGCGGCAGGGGCTGAGGGATCAGGTCGTATCCTGGCCGCCGCCCTGACAGGAGCCGCGCGATGCACGAGTGCCCGCAGATGCTTTCCGTACGCCCCGGGCCGGGGCGGTTCGTGCTGGCCGCGCTGTTGGGCGCCCTGGGTGCGCTGGCGCAGCCTGGTGGCGCCCAGCCGGAGCCACCCGGAGTGGCGGTGACGCAGCGCCTGCGCATCGGCGAGTACCAGGCCAGGCAGGTCGTCGACGCCCTGCAATCCCTGGCCACGGCGCGGCAGGAGCAGCGCGATGTCAATGCGCTGATTGCCGGCACACGCCAGGCCTACTTCGCGTCCGCGCCGGGCTCGCGCGAGCGCGCGCAGATCGGCCACCAGTTCGCCGAGCTGCTGCTGGCCAAGGACCAGTACTTCTTCTCCCATCTGCTGACACAGGGCACCGGCGAGCGCGGACAGCGTCATGTGAATGGCATGCAGACCCTGATGGGCGGCGCACTCGACGGCGGCATTCCGGCGGCACTGCGCGGCGATTTCATCGCCTGGGTGGATGGCGTGCGCGCCAGCATGGGCGTGCGCTCGCCCGACCACCTGGTGATTGCGCCGCCCCAGCGCGAGCTGGAGCGCGCGCTGCGCGACAACATGGCGGCGTACGAGCGCTATGCCGCGCGGCGCGACCAGCACGAGCACGAGGCGCATGCGCTGCAGTTGCGCGTGGCGGCGCAGCGCGCGGCACTGACGCCGGCCGGCCGCGAGGCGCTGAGCGGCAGCGAGCAGGGCGTGTTCGACCCGCGCGACGACGTGGTGTCGGCGGCACGGATGTCGGCCGAGCTGGACGGGCTGCTGGGCGGCCTGTGGAAGGCCAAGCAGGGCGTGCTGCGCTGCACCTACGGCCCCTATGCGATTCACGACAACGGCCAGCCGCTGTACGCGCTGCACCGCTTCTGGCTGGGCAGCGCGCCGGCCGAGATCGACGCGCTGCTGGCGGCCGACCCGGCCGGCCGCCTCGGCCCGCTGGCCACGCGTGATGCGCTGGCTGCCTGCCCGACCACCCGCACGGCGGCGAAGGCGGCGGTGCTGTCGCTGGCGCCCAAGCCTGCGACGACGGCCGAGAAGATCGAGCGCATGAGCGAGCAGCGCAAGGAGCGGGCGGAAGATGCCCGCGAGCAGCTGCGCCAGCGCTACTGCCCGGGGCTGGCCGACCAGGTGGCGAAGGCGCGCGCCGCCTTGGATGCGGCACGCCGGCCTTCGAGTTCGCTGCAGCGCCGTTTCGAGCACGCGCAGGCCGAGTACGAGCGGCGCGGGTGCGGCGCGCCCTAGCGCTCAGAGGCTCAGCCGCAGGCCCGCCATCACCGCCCGGCCCGGCAGCGGGGTGAGCGGCCGCAGCGTGCCCACCGTGCCGGCGTTGTAGGCCAGCTGGTTGCCCAGGTTGTTCAGCTTGACGAAGGCCAGGCCGTCGGCGCCGCCCAGGCGCAGCGAGTAGCTGGCGGCCAGGTGCAGCTGGGTCCAGGCGGGGGTGGGCTGGTCGTCGCCGGGCACACGGCTTTGCCGGGTGGCGTGCTGCAGCTCGGCTTTCAGGCTCCAGGCCTGCTGCTGCCAGTGCAGGGCCAGCGTGGCGCGCAGCGGGGCCAGGCGCGGCAGCGGCTCGCCGCGGGCCAGGTTGTCACCGCGCACCTGGTCGAGGCGGGCTTCGAGGTCCAGGCTGCCGGGGCCGCTCCACAGGCGCTGGCGGCCCTCCAGTTCCCAGCCATAGAGCCGTGCGGGCACGCCCTGGAAGACGTACACCGGCAGCCTGTCGCCCGCGTCGTCCACGAACTCGGGCTGGCCGGCATGCACCAGGGCGATGTAGTTGGCGAAGCGGCTCCAGAAGGCGCCGAGCTTGAGCAGGCCATGGCCTTGCTTCCACTGCAGCGCCAGGTCGAGGTTGCGGCCGCGTTCCTTGGCCTGCTCGGGGTCGCCCTGCTCGTAGCTGCCAGTGGCCGCATGCACGCCATTGGCGAACAGTTCGTAGCTGGTGGGCGCGCGTTCGGTGTAGGCCGCACTGCTGCTGAGCTGCCATTGCGCATCCAGGTTCCAGACCGCGCCGACCGAGGCGCTGCGCGGAGTGAAGCGGCGCTGCAGGGCGGGGCCGAAGCGGGGCTCAGCCGGGTTGGCGTCACCGGCCGAGTCTTGCGCGGCCCGCTCGACGCGCAGGCCGCCGCTCAGCATCAGCGGCGCGCCCAGCTGCCATTGCTCGTGCAGGAACACCGCGGCCGTACGGCTGCGCGTGCTGGGCACGAAAGCCTCCTCGCCCAGGGCCTCGAAGCGCGCGCGTTCGGCCTGGAAGCCGAGCACGCCTTCCAGCTGGCCGGCGCCCAGCGGCTGGCGGGCGTGCACGGCCTCAAGGCGCAGATCGCCCCCGCGGTTCTTGAAGGTGGTGCCGACGGCGCCGCTGCCTTCCACTTCCTCGTGCCGGTAGTCGCTCAGGCTGGCCTGGGCGCGCAGGGTGCTGATGAAGCCATCCAGCCCGCGCACTTCGCCGGCCAGGGCCAGCTGGTCGCGCTGCATGCGGATGCGCACATCCTCCTCGGCCACGATGCCGTAGTCGTTTCGGTAGCTGTTCAGGCTGGCGCCCAGAAAGCCGTGGTTCCACAGCAGGGAGCCGCCGAGCGCGCCGCCCTCGGCCGCGCTGGCGGAGTTGCGCACGCGCGTGCGGCGTTCCGGGCGCTCGCTGGCGCCGTCCTCCGCGGGCGGCTCGAAGCTGGGCACGCGCAGGTCATCGGTGCGGCGCCAGAAGGCGTCGGCATGCAGGGCCAGGCCGGGGCTGCCGGTTTCCAGCAGGGCGGAGATCCCGCGCTCGGCGGCCGCACCGCCCCAGCGGGCCTCGGCCGTGCCCGTGGTGCCGGCCAGCGGGGCGCGCGGGATGCGGTTGTCGATGGCGTTGACGACGCCGCCCACGGCGCTGCCGCCATAGAGCAGGGCGGCCGGGCCGCGCAGCACCTCGATGCGCTCGACCACCAGCGGGTCGATCGGCACCGCATGGTCGAAGCTCAGGCTGGAGGCGTCCAGCGAGGCGCCGGCGTTGCTGAGCACGCGGATGCGGTCGCCGTCCTGGCCGCGGATGACGGGCCGGTTGGCATTGGGGCCGAAGTAGGTGGCGGCCAGGCCGGGCAGGCCTTCCAGCGTTTCGCCCAGCGAGCTGCCGCGGCGCAGCGCCAGCTCGGTGCCGGTCAGGCTGCTGGCGGGCGCGGCGAATTGCTCGCTGCGCAAAGGGTTGCCGGTGACGACGACGGGCTGCAGGGCGGCGTTCTGGGCCAGGGCCCCGGTGCTGGCCAGCAAGGCGACGGCAGACAGCGCGCCGAGCGGCGCGCGAGAGGAGATTCGGGTCATGGGAGCGGTCCTCGCCCGCGCCTAGGTGCGCAGGCGGTCTGAAAACGGCGTTGCCCAGCGCCGCCTGCAGGGCGGGCGCTGAGAAGAAGCGGGGTTCAGGCGAGGACGGGCGGGGCGCGGGCCTGCTGGCGCCGCCAGGGCGTGGGCAGCGTGGCGGAGCGCGGTGCCACCGGTGCCGGCTGTGCCAGCACCTGCAGCAGGGGTGGGGCCGCCACGGCGGCACCCGGGGCGCCATGGCACAGCTGGTCCAGCGCCAGACAGTCGGCGGAGCCGGCCGCATGGTCCGAATCCAGCTGCTGCAGGACCGAACCCAGCGCGGGCGCATGGAGCTGCACTTGCCGGCCGCCCGGGTGGACGACCGAGTGCGCCAGCGCCAGCCACTGCGCCAGCAGCACGCACGACAGCAGGACGGCCCAAAGCCGTCCGCGTCGGGGGGTGCTGGTGCGGCGCATGGGCGGCATCGTAAAAGACTGGCCCGCGCCGGCCACAGGTCAGGGCGCGGAGGCCAGCCGCGCCAGCATCG
Source organism: Burkholderiaceae bacterium (assembly GCA_039808065.1). Classification (GTDB taxonomy): domain Bacteria; phylum Pseudomonadota; class Gammaproteobacteria; order Burkholderiales; family Burkholderiaceae_C; genus Inhella. The sequence goes on from JBDHSJ010000054.1 coordinate 14,171, forward strand.
CCACGATGGCGCGCTGCTGCGCGCCCTGGCGGCCGGCAAAGCCGGCGTCGGCGTAGCCCCACCAGTCCCAGCAGGCATTGGTGGCGGCCGCGCCGGTCTGCGGGTACAGCACCACCAGGCGGTTGCTGGCCGCCCATTCGTTCAGGCCGCTGTGGCGCGCAAAGGCCTCGCCCACCGCCGCGCCATTCATGCGGCAGCCATGCAGGGCCACATGCACGCGGCAGCCGCCAGACTCGCAGGCCTGGGGGATGAAGACGTACCCGGTGTCGGCCAGATCGGGCCCGGCGTGGAAGGGGCGCTGGTCAAAGGCCAGCAGGCGGCCGGCGCTGGCTTCGCCGCGCGCTTGCAGCGGGCCGTGCAGGTGGCTGAGCAGCGCGCCGGCCAGGTCGAAGCCGCAGGCCAGCAGGTAGGGGGCCTGCATCTGATCGCAGGCGCTGCCCTGGTCCAGCGTCGGCCAGCCGTGCGCGGCGGGCACGCTGGTTTCCTGCTGCAGCGCCAACTCCGGCCGCAGGGCCTGCAACTGCGCGGCCAGGGCCGCCGTGGTGGCGGGGGCGACGATGGCATCGCGCGCGCCCGCAAACAGATAGGCCCGGCCGCCGCGCGGCTGCGCGGGCAGGGCGCCGGCCTTCAAGGCGGCCTGGGCACGCGCCAGCAGGGCAGCGTCATCCAGCGTGCTGCGGCCCAGGCAGGGCCCGAGTGCCTCGAACACCGAGCTGGCGCAGGCGTAGGGCCCGCCGGCCACGGTGGCCAGGCCGCCTTCGAACTGGGGCGCCTGTGCCAGCCACAGCTGCACCGCCATGTAGGCGCCCGAGGAGACGCCGGACACCGAGGCCGGCCCCTGGGCCTTGAGCGCGGGCAGGGCCGGGCGCTCCTCGGCCAGGCTGGCGATGCTGAACAGCGCGGACAACAACAGGGCGGCAATTCGGGTCATGGGCACTCCAGGGCAGGGCGCGACTATCGCAGCGCGGACAATCCGCGCCCCCATGCGCACCACCGACCTCCACGACGAACTCGAAGCCCTGTACCAGGCCCTGCTGGACAGCAGCCCGGGCTCGGTGGCGCGTGCCGGCCAGCGCGAGATGCTGCATGCGATTGGCGCGCAGCTGGCCGAGGCCCGCTTCGAGCCCGATCAGCCCGCGCGCATCTGCGTGGTGGAGGCCGGCACCGGCGTGGGCAAGACGCGCGCCTACCTGGCCGCCGCCATCACCCTGGCGCGGCGCGCGGGCGTGAAGGTGGTGGTCAGCACCTCCACCATCGCCCTGCAGGAACAGGTGATGGGCAAGGACCTGCCCGAGCTGGCCAAGGCCATGGAGGTGCCGCCCGTGGTGGCCCTGCTGAAGGGCCGCGGGCGCTACCTCTGCCCCGTCAAGCTGGACCTGGCCTGCAATGGTGAACAGACCCCGATGGCCTTGGAGGAGCCCGGCGAGTCCGCCGCCGTGCAGCAGGCCCCGCTGGAACGCTTCGAGGCGCTGAAAAAGCGCTGGGGCAGCGGCACCTGGAATGGCGAGCGTGACAGCCTGGGCCCGGACGACCTGGCGCTCTGGGGCTATCTGGCCGCCGACCGCCACGCCTGCACCAGCCGCCACTGCCCGCAGTTCCACGACTGCCCCTACTTCAACGCCAAGCGCGCCGCCAGCAAGGCCGACATCCTGGTGGCCAACCACGACCTGGTGCTGGCCAGCCTGCGTTCGGACCTGAGCAGCCTGCCCAGCGGCGAGCGCGCCATCTACATCTTTGACGAGGGCCACCACCTGCCGGCTACGGCGCTCTCGCACTTTGCCTGCGAAGCCTCCTTGAGCGAACGGCGCTGGCTGCAGCGCCTGGACAAGGCCCTGGACCAGGCCGCGCGTTCGCTCAGCTACCCGTTGAACCTGGAGGGCTGCACCAGCCTGCTGAACCAGGCCCTGGACGACCTGCTGCGCGGCGTGATGCAAAGCCTGGGCAACGAGGCCATCGGCCAGCTGCATGAGGCCGCCGAGGACCGCACGCCCGGCAGCGGCGGCGGCCCCAGCACCCGCATCCGTTTTGAGCGCGGCGAGCTGCCGCCCGAGCTGCTGCCGCTCTGGCAGGCCGTGGGCGAGCAGGCGCACCGCCTGCACGCCAAAGCCACCGAGTTCAGCGCCTGGCTCAAGCAGGAGCGCGCCGAGGACGAGGAACTGGCGCCGCTGATCGCCCAGCATGTGAGCGAGATCGGCGCGCCCTTCAAGCGCCTGAACGACCTGCTGGAAACCGCCGAGCTGATGCTGGACCTGGGCGAGCCGCCGGCCGCGAAGTGGCTGGATTTCGGCGTCGGCGGCGGCTCCCTGCGCGTGGTGGCGCGCGCCTGCCCGCTGTTCGCCAGCGGTGTGCTGCGCCGCCATCTGTGGCCGCTGCTGCGCGGCGCCGTCATCACTTCCGCCACCCTGCGCGCGCTCGGCCGCTTCGACTTCTTCCTGAAAGACAGCGGCCTGGCCGGCTTGCCGAACGTGCAGGCCCTGGAAGTGGCCAGCCCTTTCGACTACGCCACCCAGGGCGAGTTCACGGTGGTGCAGACCCGGGCCAGCCCCAAGCAGGCCACCGAGCACACGGCGGAAGTGGCGAAGTTGCTGGCGCAGGACCTGAAGGCCGTGGAGCATGGCGCGCTGGTGCTGTGTTCCAGCTGGGTGCAGCTGCATGCCATCGTGGCGGCGCTGCCGGCCGGCCTGCGCCGCCAGCTGCATGTGCAGGGCGAATCGGCGCGCGAGCAGCTGCTGCGCGAACACCGCGCCGCGGTGGAGCGCGGCGAGCGCAGCATCCTGGTGGGCCTGCAGAGCTTCGGCGAGGGCCTGGACCTGCCCGGCGCGCAATGCGAATGGGTCTTCATGCCCAAGCTGCCCTTCCTGACGCCCGATGACCCGGTGCAGGAAGCGCGCGCCGAGTGGCTGGAGGCCAAGGGCCGCAGCAGCTTCAACGAACTGGTGGTGCCCGCCACCGGCGTGCGCCTGAACCAATGGGCCGGCCGCGGCATCCGCAGCGAGCGGGACCATGCCCACATCGTCTGCTACGACGGCCGGCTGGCCAGCACGCCGTTCGGGCGGCAGTTGCTGGCGGGCTTGCCGGGCTTCACGAAGAAGTTGCGGCGGGATGGGGTGGAGACCGCGCTCTGATCAGGGAAGCGGGCTCTCCAGCTCCCCCGGCCGCGACACCGGGTTGTCTGCCACCGTCTGCAAGTAGGTCAGCCGCGACTCGCGGTGGCTGGCGCGGCGGCGGTCGACTTCGCACTGGACTTCGTAATCGGGCTGGGCCTGGCGCAGCACGGGCGGCCAGTCCCACACGCGTTCTTGCAGCATGCGCACGGTGGCGGGCGGCAGGCTGCTGAGCAACAGCCTGCCGCACTCGACCTTGGCCAGATCGGCAAAGCGGCGGATGCCGCGCGGGCGACAGCTGACCCAGACCCACAGGCAGTCGGGCTCCACCCGCACACGGTGCAGGGTGCAGGCGCTGCGCTGCGCCGCCCTTTGCAGGGCCTGCTCCAGCAGGGGCTGCTGGTGAGCCTCCAGCAGGCGGCGGCAGCGCCGGGTGATCAGGGCCAGGGTCCAGTGTTCGATGTCCATGCTTCTTCTTCTTTGTCAACGGGCACGGCGAGGGGCTGTGCCTCCTGGTCAGCCAATGGTGCTGCGCGGCCCGTGCGCTGTCTGTGACGTGAGACGAGCTGCGGCTTTGGAGGGGTGAGTGGCAACGGCGCGGGGGCGAAACGCGCAGGGGTGCGATGGGCGGCGGCGCACAAAAGCTGCCAGCCCGCTGGCAGACCCCCTGCCTAGATTGAGCCCCTCTTCTTCACCGATCAAGGAAGCCACCATGTTTGACCATCTGGGCCTGCGCGTGCGCGATCTGGGCCGTGCCACCGCCTTCTATGCCGAGACGCTGGCGCCGCTGGGCTACGGCCTGCAATCCGAGGGCGAGGGCTATGCCGGCTTCGGGCCGGCCGGCGCCCCCGCGCTTTGGCTCTACGCCCAGCCGCAGGGCGCCGTGACCGAGGCGCATGTCGCCTTCAAGGCGCCGAACCGCCAGTCGGTGCACGAGTTTCATGCCCGTGGCCTGGCGAACGGCGCACGCTGCAACGGCGCCCCCGGGCCGCGGCCGGACTACAGCGACAGCTATTACGCCGCCTTCCTGATCGACGCCGACGGCAACAACATCGAAGCGGTTTGTTGTTGACCCCCCCGAAGCGCCTGCGGCGCCTCCCCCCAGGGGGCGCCGCCAGCGGCCCGGCAAAGCCGGTTCCGCGGCGGCACTTGATCAGTCCGCAGCCTGCTCAGTGAGGTGCAGTCGCGCTTGTTCGAGCAAGGCCTGGCGCATGGGTGCGATCCAATCCGCCGGCGCCAGCAGGCGCGCCGGCGCGCCCAGCCAGGCCAGCAGTTCGCGCACGCGTTCGAATTCGTTCTCGCCCCAGCAGAACTCGAAGTGGCCGTCGGGTTGCGGGTGCAGTTCGCCGCTGCCGAAGAACCAGTCCTGGCTCAGGCGCGCGGCCTGGGGGGCGCTCACGCGCAGGCGCACGGGGGAACTTTCGATCCAGCGCTGCATGGCCTCGCGCAGCCAGGGTCGCGGCGCTTCCGGGCGCCAGGGCGGCAGTCGGTCCAGTGCCAGACGCTGGCCCGGCTGGCAGCGCAGCACGCGGTCGGCGCGCAGATGGCGCGGCCGCTCCAGCTGGCCGCTGGGGTAGGCCACCAGATACCAGAGCCCGCGGTCCAGCAGCAGGCCGGCGGGGTCGTATTCGCGTGCCTCGGCGGCACCCCGGTAGGGCGAGTGGTAGTCGATGCGCAGGCGCCGCCCCTCCAGCAGGGCTTCGACGAAGGCCTGTACCGCGGGGCCGGCCTGGCCGGCCGGCGCGGGCGAGGGGCGCTCGGGGTGAAAGCAGTCCTGCGCCAGGGGCTCGACGCGCAGCCAGCGCTGCGGCTGCTGCAGCAGCTCGGGCCGGGCCACGCGGGCGGCGTTGGCAATCTTGCGCGCCGCCGTGTCCAGCGCCGCCGCGAAGGGCTGGGTGGGCAGGGCGCGCAGCTGCTCGATGGCGAGCGTCAGCGCCAGGGTCTCGCTGCGCGTGAGCGCCAGCGGCGCCATGCGAAAGCCCGGCATCAGGCGCAGGCCACCGCCGCGGCCGGGCTCGCTGACCACGGGCACGCCGGCGTCCTGCAGGCGGCGCACATCGCGGTAGACGGTGCGCAGCGACACGCCCAGGCGCTGCGCCAGCGTCGGCGCGCTGATGGGCTTGTCCTCGTCCAGCGCCAGCACCAGGCCGAGCAGGCGATCGAGCGCAACCGGCGCCTGCATCAGGGGCTGGCGTAGATGGGCCGCTCGCCGTGCGGGTTGGGCTGGCGCGTGAAGCCGGCCGCTTCGAAGGGCGCGGGCGTGCCCGGCCACAGGAACACCGGCGCGGCCTGGGCGCTGCGCGGCTGCACCGGGTAGCCCTCCACCCGCAGTGCCCCCTGCGCCAAGGCCCAGTCGCGCGCGGCGGCGATCAGCTGCGCGGCCAGGCCCTGGCGGCGCAGGGCCGGCGCCACGAACAGGCAGCTGATGCACCAGACCCCGGCTTCGCCGGGCACGGGCCGCAGCACGCGCGAGGTCTTGAAGTAACTGAACTGCGCGCGCGGCGCCACCGACACCCAGCCCACCGGGGTGTCGCCCCGGTAGCCCAGCAGGCCGATGGGTTCGCCGGCCAACCAGAGCCGCTGCAGCTCGGCGCGGTTGCCCGCCCCCTTGCCGGCCTCGTAGTCCTTGCGGCTGCGCCGCCACACCATGCACCAGCAGCCCCCGCAGGCGCCGCGTGCGCCGAACAGGGCCTCCAGATCGGACCAGGGCGCTGCGCCGGCGGGAACGCAGCGCAGCTCAGACAAAGCCCTGCTCCCGGGGGCTCCGCAAGCCGGCGGCCGTCAGCCGCGCCCAGAAGGCTTGAAAGCAGGCGTTGAAGTCGGGCATGGCCGGAGTCTAGGAAGCGCCTGTGCCAGCGGGTTGGCAGCGATCCATCACAGCCGCGCCAGCTCCGGCCCCGCCGCCGGCCCAAACCAGGCACGCTGCAGCGCCGCGCGGGTGCTGCGCGCGCTGGCGGCATCGCCCTTGCGCTCGTACACCTCGCGCAGGCCGGCCAGGGCCCAGCCGTTGTGGCGCACCCGCTGCAGGGCCGCGCGCAGCGCGGCCTCCGCTTCATCCAAGCGGCCTTGGCGCAGGCGCAGTGCGCCGAGCGACTGCCGCACCGGGTAGTACCAGTAGGGTGGCTCCATATAGGCCAGGCTGTCTTCGACGGCGATCGCGGCCTCATAGGCCTGGGCGGCGGCGTCCAGTTCGCCGCGTGCTTCGGCCAGCCGCGCGGCGCTCACCCAGCGCGCCGTCTGCACCACCGCCAGCGCCGGCACGCCCCAGGGCTCGAAGGGCTTGAAGTCGGCCTCGCGCTCCAGTTTGGCCAAGGCCTCGGCCTCCTGCTGGGCCTCGTCCAGCCGGCCCAGCCGGGCCAGCGCCAGCGTGCGGGCATGGCGGTGCATGGCTTGCAGCAGCACCAGCTCGGCCGGCGGGGCGGGCAGGGCCAGTACGGTCTCAGGCGCGCTGAAGAGCGCGTGCACGCCGTAGGGTGCGGCCTTCACGGGCTGCAGCGCGGGTACGGCGCTGACGGCC
>JBDHSJ010000055.1:0-20329 GCA_039808065.1 Burkholderiaceae bacterium
GCAGCGCAGAAGCGAGATTGTTGCAGCAATTCGTTCTGCTTGTCAACACTTTGCGAAGAAATTTTTGCATCGCAGGCGACCGCTTCGTTTGGTTGCGGGGGCAGGATTTGAACCTACGACCTTTGGGTTATGAGCCCAACGAGCTACCGGACTGCTCCACCCCGCGCCAGGAAGACCGCTACTATAGCATGCTTATTTGGTTTTGCAATGCATGCGCCGTTTTCTTTGTCATCTTGCAATGAAGGGCGCGTTGAACCACCCCGGGTGTCGCGAAGGCCCGTTGGTTGAAGTCAGACGGTCGTGGCCTGACCAGCGCGTTGTCGATGGTGGTTGGCCTCGAATTCGGCCGGCGGGACGTAGCCCAGTGGCTCCATCATTCGGTGATGGTGGAACCAAGCGACCCCATTCCAGCGTCGCCAGTTCCACCGCCTGCTTGGTCTTCCACGGCCCGCGCCAGTGGATTACCTCGGCCTTGTGGAGCCCGTTAATGGTCTCGGCCAATGTGTTGTCGTGGCTGTCTCTCTTGGAGCCCACTGAGGGCTCGATGCCGGCCTCGGCCAAGCGCTCGCTGTAGCGAATGGACAGGTACTGCGAACCCCTGTCGGAGTGATGCGTCTGGGTGCCGGCGTCAGACGGTTTGCGGTCGTACAGCGCCTGCTCGAGCGCATCCAGTACAAAATCGGTGTGCATCGAACTGCTCTGGCGCCAGCCTGCGATGCGCCGGCTGAACACGTCCACCACGAACGCCACGTAGACCCAGCCTTGCCAGGTTGAGACGTAGGTGAAGTCCGAGACCCAGAGCTGGTTGGGTCGCTCGGCACGGAATCGCCGGTTGACCCGGTCCAGCGGGCAGGGCGCCTTGGGGTCTGGGACGGTGGTGCGCACGGTCTTGCCTCGTCGCACGCCTTGAAGGCCCTGTTGACGCATCAACCGCTCGACGGTGCAGCGAGCCACTGCCACGCCTTCACGATTGAGCTGCCGCCAGACCTTGTCGGCGCCATAGACCTGTAGGTTGGCTTGCCACACGCGCTGAACCTGCGGCACCAGGCTCGCGTCACGCTGGGCGCGAAGCGAGCACAGCGCCGGATCGCGTTGGCGAGCGGCATGGCGCCAGTACGCCGACGGGCGATCTGCATGACGCGACAGATCGACTCGACCCCGAACTGCTGGCGATGCTGGTCGACGAAGGCCTTCAGGACTTGATGCGGCGGTCGAGTTCCGCATGGGCGAAAAGCGCGCTGGCCAGCTTGAGGATCTCGTTGGCCTTGCGCAACTCGCGCACCTCACATTCGGAGTCCTTCACGCGCTGGGCCTCGCTCGTCGTCACGCCTTCGCGCACACCAGCATCAACCTCTGCGCGCTTGACCCATTCGTTCAGCGTCTGCGGCACACAGCCGATCTTGGGTGCGATGGACTCGATGGCCGCCCACAGCGACGGGTACTCACCTCGGTGCTCCTGCACCATCCTCACCGCGCGCTCACGCACTTCGGGCGAGACCTTGTTCGACTTGCTCTTGGCTCAATCCTCTCAGAGTGTTGAGCCTCCGCGATACCCGGGGCGGTTCAGTCGGCTGATAGTGCTGGAGCCGCCGACGAGCACGGAGCCACCGGCGCGGGAAGCGGCAGTGCGATGAACTCAGCCCGCTGGCTCGCGCCATCGGGGTGAGCGACCAGCCATCCCATCTTGAACGGAGGTGGTGAGTCGCCAACGATGCTGCCCACGATCAGTTCATCCTGGGCACGATGGTTACGGACAAGAAGCGGGTGCGGCGCAGTCACAGCTCGGCCCTCAAGGCGCAAGTCTTGGCCGAGTGCGCTGCCCCTGGCGCCTCGGTGGCCCAGGTCGCCATGGCGCACGGCATCAACGCCAACATCGTGCATGGTTGGCGCAAGCTGGCCCGCGAGGCCGCACACCCGGTCGCTGCGGTACCGGCGTTCTTGCCAGTGCGGATCGAGGCGCCAGCGCCCGCGTCCGCCCCGGATCGCTTGCCCGCCGACCGCTCCTCTGCGGCATGCATCGACATCGAACTGTGCCGCGGCCCGCTGAGCGTGCGGATCCATTGGCCGCTGTCCGCCGCGGCCGAGCTCAGCACCTGGATGCGCGAGCTGCTGCGGTGATCCGCATCGACGCCATGTGGCTGGCCGCGCAGCCGGTGGACATGCGCGCTGGCGCCGACCGGCTGCTCTCGCGCGTGGTGCAGGTCTTTGGCCGCGCGCAGGCCCACCACGGCTACTTGTTCGCCAACGCGCGCGGCACGCGCATCAAGCTGCTGGTGCACGACGGCTTCGGCATCTGGTGCGCTGCGCGTCGGCTGCACGCCGGCCGCTTTGAATGGCTCGCTGCCGGCTCGGCCACGCCGCCCTCGCTGTCCCTCACGCCCGAGCAGTTCGACGCGCTGGCGCTGGGCCTGCCCTGGCAGCGCCTGCCTGAGATGCGCTCGATCACCCGGGCCTGATCCCTTGCCGTTGACAGCGCATGTGCCGATGCGCTGAGGCAGCGTGCTCGGGCACGATCCCGCCATGCTCCAACCGCAAGGCGTTGCCTCCACCGCGACCCAGGCCCCGCCTGGCGAGACGGCCGCCTTGCTGGCGCAGTTGGCTCAGTTGCAAGAGCGCGTGCAGTTGCAGGCGCAGCAACTGGCCGAGCAGCACAGCCTGCTGCAGCGCAAGGAGCGCGAGATCGGGTTGCGCGACGCCAAGATCGAGAAGATCAGCTTCGAGCTGGGGCGCCTGAAGCGCTGGAAGTTCGGCGCCAAGACCGAGACCATGAGCGCCGAGCAGCGGCGTTTGTTCGAGGAGACCCTGGCCGAGGACGAGGCTGGGTTGCGGGCCCAGCTCGATGCGCTGCGCAAGGAAGCCGCGCCCAGCCAGGACCAACCGCCCAAGATCCAGCGCCGCCCTCGCCGCTAGGCCCTGCCCGAGCACCTGCGCCGCGTCGAGCATCGCCACGAGCCCGGGAGCACTGCATGCCCCACCGAGGGCTGCGGTCGCCCCATGATGCGCATCGGCGAGGACGTGAGCGAGCGGCTGGACATCGTGCCGGCCGAGTTCTTCGTGCACCGGCACATCTACGGCAAGTGGGCTTGCTGCTGCTGCCAGAGCCTTGTGCAGCAGCCGGCCGTGCCCGAGATCATCGACGGCGGCATAGCCGCCAGCGGTCTGCTGGCGCACACCCTCATCAGCCGCTTTGCGGATCACCTGCCGTACTTCCGCCAGGAGGCGATCAACGCTAGATCCGGCGTGCACACACCGCGCTCCACGCTGGCGGCCTGGGCCGGCCAGGCTGGTGCGGCCCTGCAACCGCTGGTCGATGCGCAGCGGCGCTTCGTGCTCTCTTGTCGCGTGCTGCACGCTGACGAGACGCCGGTGGCCCTGCTGGACCCAGGGGCCGGCAAGACGCGTCGGGCCTACGTTTGGGCTTACGCGCGCAGCCACCACGACCCGACCCCCGGCGTGGTCTACGACTTCGCCCGTGGGCGCGGCGCGCAGTACCCGCTGGCGTTTCTTGCGGGCCATGAGGATGACGAGCGGCCATCCTGGCAAGGCGTGCTGCTGACCGACCGCTACAGCGCCTACGACACGGTGCTGGATGCGCGCCTGCAGCCGGCTCGCACTGCGGCGGCTTGCGTCGCACACGCCCGGCGCAAGTTCGACGAGTTGGCCAAGGCCGGCACGAGTAGCGTCGGTGAGGAAGCGATTCGGCGCTTCGCAGGGATCTATGCGATCGAGCGCGCACTGCCGGAGCTGAGCGATGACGAGCGGCGCAGCAAGCGCCAGGCGCTGGCCCGGCCGCTGTGGGAACAACTCGGTGCCTGGCTCAAGCTGGAACGCTGCCGCGTGGCCGACGGCGGCTCGACGGCCGCAGCCATCGACTACAGCCTGAACCACTGGGCGGCGCTGACGCAGCACCTGGAAGACGGGGCCGTGCCCATCGACAACAACCACCTGGAGCGGCAGATCAAGCCCTGGGCGATGGGGCGCAAGGCCTGGATGTTCGTGGGCAGCGAACTGGCGGGACAACGAGCGGCCGCGGTGACGAGCCTGGTTCAGTCGGCACGCATGTGCGGCCACGAACCCCTGGCCTATCTGCGCGATGTGCTGCAGCGGCTGCCGACGCAGCTCAACAGCCGTATCGAGGAGCTGTTGCCGCATCGCTGGCAGCCCGCCTGACGATTACTCCAGGCCGTCAAGATGAGGCGGCTGGACGCTCACCCATCGGGTGCGCCCTTGCGGGCAAGTTGGCGCCAACGGTGCACGACGTTGGCATTGATGCCGTGGGCCAGCGCCACCTTGGCCACCGTGGCACCCGGCTGCGCGCATTCGGCGAGCACCTGCGCCTTCTCGATCTCGCTGTACCGCCGCCTCGTCAGCGTCTTGTCGCTTGCCATCGTGTCCACCTAAGTTACGTGGACACAATCCTTGCCGGCGAGCGCCGCTGCTTCAAGGTGAGTTGGCCGGACGCTTACGTTGCCTAGCAGGGACGCCAGCATTTTCTGGCACGCCGCTCCAGCATTGCTTCGCCGTAGGCATCCTGCAGCTCGCGCAACTGGCGCTATTTCTGTTCCTTGCCCTCCAGCGGCTTGGTGCGCAGCGCGTTCTCCATGCCACGCTTGCCCTCTTCGACCCAGGCCAAGCCCTCGGAAGGCGGCAGGTCAAAGGCGCGGCTGGCTTCAGCCACGGAGGTCTTGCCTTGAATGATCTCCAGCACCAGCGCCGTCTTGCGCTTGGCCGTCCATCGCTCGATCTCGTCTTATATCAGGGTGCTCAGGTCGTCTTCCTTTCGACATTAACACCTGAGCAGGAATTCACCGGGGCAATACAGCCGAGGCCAGTAGGAAACAAAAAAGGGCCAGCAACGCTGGCCCCTTCTTAACTAAATTGCTCCGCCGCTTTACTCAGCCGCAGGTGCTTCGGTCGCCGCTTCAGGGCGGTCCACAAGCTCAACAAAAGCCATCGGTGCGTTGTCGCCAACACGGAACCCCATCTTCAAGATGCGCGTGTAGCCGCCCGGGCGGGTCTGGTAACGCGGGCCGAGTTCGTTGAAGAGCTTGCTCACGATGTCGCGATCGCGCAGACGGGCAAAGGCCAGACGGCGATTGGCAACGCTAGCCTCCTTGGCCAAGGTGATCAGCGGCTCGACGACGCGGCGCAGTTCTTTGGCCTTCGGCACGGTGGTCTTGATTGCTTCGTGACGCAGCAGCGAGACGCACATATTGCGCAGCATGGCGGCGCGGTGTTCGCTGGTGCGGTTGAGTTTACGGAGACCGTTACGGTGACGCATGGTGCTTGTCCTTTCCTATCTGTTTAAGACCCCCAGCCGGATCAGGTACTGGGGGCTGCACCTTGGGGCTTAGCCCCGAGACTTTTTAGCGCTTGTCCAGGCCTACCGGAGGCCAGTTTTCAAGGCGCGAGCCAAGGGTGAGGCCGCGCGATGCCAGGACTTCCTTGATTTCATTCAGCGACTTGCGACCCAGGTTCGGCGTCTTCAGCAACTCAGTCTCGGTACGCTGGATCAGATCGCCGATGTAGTAAATGTTCTCGGCCTTCAGGCAATTGGCAGAGCGCACGGTGAGTTCGAGTTCGTCGACCGGACGCAGCAGGATCGGATCGAACGAAGCTGCGCGCTGGGCCGGCTGATCAAACGCATCAACCAGATCGGTGCCTTGAAGCTGAGCAAAAGCGGCAAGCTGTTCCACCAGGATCTTGGCCGATGCACGGATTGCCTCCTCCGGGGAGATCGCGCCATTGGTTTCGATCTCCATCACCAACTTGTCAAGGTCGGTCCGCTGCTCAACGCGGGCATTTTCAACTGCGTAGCTAACACGCTTGACCGGCGAGAACGAGGCATCCAGGACGATACGGCCGATGGCCTTGGTCGGCTCATCGCCAAACCGGCGCAGGTTGCCTGGCACATAGCCGCGGCCCTTTTCGACCTTGATCTGCATGTCGATCTTGCCCCCTTGGGCCAGGTGACAGATCACCTGTTCGGGGTTGATGATCTCGACATCGTGCGGTGTTTGGATATCGGCAGCGGTCACCGGGCCTTCGCCCTCTTTACGCAGGATCAGGGTGACTTCTTCGCGATTGTGCAGACGGAAGGTCACACCCTTCAGGTTCAGCATGATGCCGACCACGTCTTCTTGCACACCGTCGACCGTGGAGTACTCATGCAGCACGCCGGCGATGGTCACCTCCGTCGGCGCATAACCCACCATCGACGACAACAGAACACGCCGCAGCGCGTTGCCCAGCGTGTGCCCGTAGCCACGCTCGAAAGGCTCCAAAGTCACCTTGGCGCGATGGCCGCCCAGGGGCTCGACGTTGATCGACTTGGGTTTGAGCAAATTCGTTTGCATGGGCTCTTTCTTTCATGCTCCCGGGTGCACCGCCGGGAGCTGATGGACCGACCGGGCGGCGTGCCACCGCGCGGCAGGGACGTCGGCGGCTCTCGCGCAGCACGTCTGCCACGCGACCGGCCGCCAGCGGGCGATCAACGCGAGTACAACTCGACGATCAGCGATTCGTTGATGTCGGCGCCAAACTCATCGCGGTCCGGCGTCTTCTTAAAGACGCCTTCCATCTTGGCGGTATCAACTTGCACCCAAGCCGGGAAGCCGATCGACTCCGCCAGCTTCAGGCTGTCAGCGATGCGCAATTGCTTCTTCGACTTTTCGCGCACGGCCACCACGTCACCCACTTTGACCAGGTACGAGGCAATGTTCACGCTTTCGCCGTTCACGGTGATGCTCTTGTGCGAGACCAACTGGCGGGCTTCAGCGCGCGTGGAACCGAAACCCATGCGGTAGACGACGTTGTCGAGGCGCGACTCCAGCAGCGTCAGGAGGTTCACGCCAGTCGAACCCTTGCGGCGCTCAGCCTCGGCAAAGTAGCGGCGGAACTGGCGCTCGAGAACGCCATACATGCGCTTGACCTTCTGCTTTTCACGCAGTTGCAGACCGAAGTCGCTGGTGCGCTGGCCGGAGGTACGGCCGTGCTGACCCGGCTTGCTGTCGAACTTGGCCTTGTCGCTGATGGCGCGACGGGCGCTCTTCAGAAACAGGTCGGTGCCTTCGCGGCGGGAGAGTTTGGCCTTCGGGCCGAGGTAACGTGCCACTTTGAGTCCTTGATCAATCTGACGTCACTGATGAGGCGACGCGAGTCTGGCGGGTGTTATGAAATGCGCTCAGACGGTGGTCTTGGGTCCGAATGCAGAACAAGTCGGACCAACGAAAAGCGCCGGCGCCGCCAACAGGCGGCCGCCGGCCATGGAAAGCCTGCCATTATCTGGCAAGCTTCTCCGCAAAGGTAGAAGTCGTGCCTTAGATGCGACGACGCTTCTGGGGGCGGCAGCCGTTGTGCGGCACCGGCGTCACATCGGAAATCGAGGTGATACGAATGCCGAGTGCGGCAAGGGCGCGCACCGACGACTCGCGACCGGGGCCAGGGCCCTTGATCTTGACATCGAGGTTCTTGATGCCTTGCTCTTGCGCTGCGCGGCCGGCCACATCGGCCGCCACCTGGGCTGCATAAGGGGTCGACTTGCGCGAACCCTTGAAGCCCTGACCACCCGACGAAGCCCAGCTCAGGGCGCCACCTTGACGGTCTGTGATGGTGATGATGGTGTTGTTGAACGACGCGTGAACGTGCGCAATGCCGTCAGCCACGTTCTTGCGGACCTTCTTGCGGACGCGCTGGGCGGCGTTGTTGCTCGGAGCCTTGGCCATGGTGTTTCCTTATTCCTTTACAGCGCGATCACTTCTTGCCAGCGATGGCGCGGCGCGGCCCCTTACGGGTGCGTGCGTTGGTGCGGGTGCGCTGGCCACGCAGCGGCAGGCCGCGGCGGTGACGGAAGCCACGGTAGCAACCCAGATCCATCAGGCGCTTGATGTTGATCGACATCTCGCGGCGCAGATCGCCCTCGATCGTCAGCTTGCCGATCTCCTCGCGGAGCTTTTCCAGTTCGCCGTCATTCAGGTCTTTGACCTTCTTGTCGAACGGGACACCGCAGGCCGTGCAGATCTTCTGCGCGGTGGTGCGGCCGATGCCATAGATCGAAGTCAGACCGATTTCGGTGTGCTTCTGGGGCGGGATGTTGATACCAGCAATACGTGCCATGGGATACCTCTAGTTCTCTACCGTAGGGCCTGCAATCAGCCCTGACGCTGCTTGTGACGCGGATCCGTGCAGATCACGCGCACCACGCCCTTGCGACGGATGATCTTGCAATTGCGGCACATCTTCTTGACCGATGCCGAAACTTTCATGTTCTGCTCCTAGACCTTCTCTTATGCGCTTCTGACAGCGTCATCCCGGGTTTGGTTTTCGCTCACTTCGCCCGGAATACGATGCGAGCACGACTCAAGTCGTACGGTGTCAATTCAACGGTGACCTTGTCACCAGGAAGGATACGGATGTAGTGCATCCGCATCTTTCCGGAGATATGACCAAGGACGACATGTCCGTTTTCCAGCTTCACGCGAAAGGTCGCGTTGGGCAAGTTCTCCACGACCTCACCCTGCATCTGAATCACGTCGTCTTTGGCCATGCCTTCACAAAACTAGTGCCGAAGTGCTCCAGTATCAGCCAGCTTTGAAGTTCGCCTTCTTCAGCAAAGATTCGTACTGCTGGCTCATCACATACGACTGAACCTGAGCCCAGAAGTCCATGGTGACCACAACGATGATCAGCAAACTCGTACCACCGAAGTAGAACGGCACGTTGTAGCGCAGCGTCAGGAACTCCGGCAACAGACACACCGCAGTGATGTAGACAGCACCCGCCAGAGTCAGACGACCCAGGATCTTGTCGATGTGCTTGGCTGTCTGATCACCGGGCCGGATGCCCGGAACGAACGCGCCGCTCTTCTTCAAGTTATCCGCAGTTTCTCGGCTGTTGAACACCAGCGCCGTGTAGAAAAAACAGAAAAACACAATCGCCGCTGCATAGAGCAGCACGTAGATCGGCTGACCCGGACGCAGCGCGTCTGCCATGTCCTTCAACCAACGCAGGCTGTCACCCGTGGCAAACCAGCTCACCACGGTCGCCGGCAGCAGGATGATCGACGACGCGAAGATCGGCGGGATCACGCCACTCATGTTCAGCTTGAGCGGCAGGTGCGAGGACTGTCCTCCATACACCTTGTTGCCCACCTGACGCTTGGCGTAGTTCACCAGGATCTTGCGCTGACCACGCTCCACAAACACGACGCCCCAGGTCACCAGCAACACCAGCGCGACGATCAAGATGGCCGAGAAGATCGCGATCGCACCCGTGCGAACCATCTCCATCAGGCCGCCGATGGCCCCTGGAAGGCCGGCTGCGATGCCGGCAAAGATCAGGATCGAGATGCCGTTGCCCAAGCCGCGCTCGGTGATCTGTTCACCCAACCACATCAGGAACATCGTGCCCGCCACCAGGCTGGTCACCGCGGTGAGGCGGAAACCGAAGCCAGGGACCAGAACGAGTCCAGGCGAACTTTCAAGCGCCAACGCAATGCTGGTGGCTTGGAAAAGTGCCAGCCCCAAAGTGGCGTAGCGGGTGTACTGGGTAATCTTGCGACGACCAGCTTCGCCTTCCTTCTTCAATGCCTCCAAGCTCGGCACCACATGCGTCATCAGCTGGATGACGATGGAGGCCGAGATGTACGGCATGATGCCCAACGCGAACACGGTGAAGCGCGACAACGCACCACCTGAGAACATGTTGAACAGGCTCAGGATGCCGCCCTGCTGACCCTTGAACAGCTGCTGCAGCTGCGCAGGGTCGATGCCAGGCACCGGGATGTGCGCACCAATGCGGTACACCACCAGGGCCAGGACCAGGAACACCAGCCGGCGCTGCAGATCACCGAAGCGACCGCTGCGCGCAAGCGTTTGAGCGTTGGAAGCCACGAATCCTCGCGTTCAGCTGATCGATTAGGCGACTTGGCCGCCAGCAGCCTCGATGGCCGCCTTGGCACCCGCCGTCGCACCGATGCCCTTCAGCACCAGCTTGCGCGACAGTTCACCCGACTTGATCACCTTGACGTTCTTGGCCAGTTCGCCAACCAGGCCAGCCGCCTTCAGCACGACCAGATCGATCTCGTCGGCACCGATGCGTTGCAGCTCGGCCAGGGTGACCTCGGCGGCAAACTTCAGGGCAGCCGACTTGAAGCCACGCTTAGGCAAGCGGCGCTGCAGCGGCATCTGGCCGCCTTCAAAGCCGACCTTGTGGAAACCGCCAGCTCGCGACTTCTGACCCTTGTGGCCGCGACCGGCCGTCTTGCCCAGGCCCGAGCCAATGCCACGACCGACGCGGCGCTTGGCATGCTTGGCGCCAGCGGCTGGCTTGATGGTATTGAGTTCCATGGTCGGTTCCTCAGAGCACCTGCACCAGGTACTGGACCTTGGTGATCATGCCGCGCACGGCGGGGGTGTCTTCCAGGGTGCTTTGGCTGTTCAGCTTGCGCAGACCCAGGCCGCGCACCGTGGCGCGGTGGCTTTCGCGGGTGCCAGCAATGCTGCGCACCAGCTTGACCGTCAGCGTTTTCTTTTCAGACATACGTCCTCCGATGCCGTTCAGCTGAACAGCTCTTCGACGGTCTTACCGCGCTTGGCGGCGACCTCGGCCGGCGTGCTCGAGCGCTTCAGCGCATCCAGCGTCGCACGGACCATGTTGTAAGGGTTGGTCGAACCGTGGCTCTTGCTCACGATATCGGTCACGCCCATCACTTCGAACACGGCGCGCATCGGGCCGCCAGCGATCACGCCGGTACCGGTGGGTGCCGGGGCCAGCATGACGCGCGACGCACCGTGCTCACCGATCACGTTGTGGTGGACCGAGCCGTTGCGCAGACTGACCTTGAACATGTTGCGGCGCGCCGCTTCCATGGCCTTCTGAACCGCTACCGGCACTTCACGTGCCTTGCCCTTGCCCATGCCGATGCGGCCATCGCCATCACCAACCACAGTCAGCGCTGCGAAACCGAGGATGCGACCGCCCTTCACCACTTTGGTGACGCGGTTCACCGCGATCATCTTCTCGCGCAGACCGTCGTCGCGACCTTCGTCCTGCACGCGGGGTTGAAACTTCGCCATTGCTATTGCTCCGTGTGCTTAGAACTTCAGGCCGGCTTCGCGAGCAGCGTCTGCCAGAGCCTTGATGCGGCCGTGGTAGGCATAGCCCGCACGGTCGAAGGCAACCGCCTCGACGCCAGCAGCCTTGGCCTTTTCGGCGATGAGCTTGCCCACCAGCTGGGCCGCGGCGACGTTGCCGCCATTGCCCTTCAGCGCGTCGCGCAGTTCTTTTTCGGCCGTCGAAGCGGTGGCCAGCACTTTCGCGCCATCTTCGGAAATCAGATTGGCGTAGATATGCAGGTTCGAGCGGAAGACCGTCAGGCGGGCCTTGACCTGCAGCGCGATGCGCACACGGGTCTGACGCGCACGGCGCAGGCGCTGTTCTTTCTTGTTCAGCATCGTGCGGCTCCTTACTTCTTCTTGGTCTCTTTGAGGGAGACCTTCTCGTCCGCATAGCGGATGCCCTTGCCCTTGTAAGGCTCGGGCGGACGGAAGGCACGCACCTCAGCGGCGATCTGGCCGACGACCTGACGGTCGGCGCCCTTGATCAGGATCTCGGTCTGGCTCGGCGTTTCAACCTTGATACCAGCCGGCATGTCCTTGACCACCGGGTGGGAGAAACCAATCTGCAGGTTCAGCTTCTGACCCTGAGCCTGGGCACGAAAGCCCACGCCCACCAGGGTCAGCTTGCGCTCGAAGCCCTTGCTGACGCCTTGCACCATGTTGGCCACCAGGGCGCGCACGGTGCCGCTCATTGCATTCGCCGCGGCCGTCTCATCAACCGGGGTGAAGGTCAGCTTGCCAGCATCGTTGGCCACCTTGACCAAAGCATGCTGCGGGCGCACCAGGGTGCCGAGGGCGCCCTTGATGCTGATCTGCTCATTGTTCAGGGTCACATCCACGCCTTGCGGGATCGCGACCGGCATTTTTCCAACGCGGGACATTGCGATACCTCCAGCGCTTAGGCGACGTAGCAGAGCACTTCGCCGCCGATACCGGCAGCGCGCGCTTTGCGATCGGTCATCACACCCATCGGGGTGGTGATGATGGCGACACCCAGGCCATTCATCACCGACGGAATGTCGTGACGGCCCTTGTAGATACGCAGGCCGGGACGGCTCACGCGCTCGATACGCTCAATCACGGGACGACCGGCGTAGTACTTCAGTTCTATTTCGAGCTCCGGACGGGCGGCGTCGCCGCGCACCACGAAGTTCTCGATGTAACCCTCATCCTTCAAGACCTTGGCAATCGCCACCTTGAGTTTGGAGGAGGGCATGTTGACGCTCGACTTTTCAACCGACTGCGCATTGCGAATGCGAGTCAGCATGTCGGCGATCGGATCACTCATGCTCATGGGGTTCTCTCCAAATCCTGCCGATTACCAGCTGGCCTTGATGACACCGGGGATGTCACCCTTGAACGCCAGTTCACGGATCTTGCTGCGGCCCAGGCCGAAAGTGCGGAAGGTGCCGCGGGCGCGACCCGTCAGCTCGCAGCGATTGCGCAGGCGAGTCGGGTTGGCGTTGCGGGGCAGCTTCTGCAGCTCAAGACGAGCGGCATAACGCTCTTCATCGCTGCGCTTCGCGTCGTCGATGATGGCCTTGAGTTCGGCGTACTTCTTGGCGAACTTGGCCACCAACTTCTCGCGCTTTTGCTCGCGCTGCATGATCGAAAGCTTTGCCATGTCGGTGCCTCAGTTCTTGAACGGGAACTTGAAAGCCTGCAGCAGCGCCTTGGCTTCTTCGTCGTTCTTGGCGGTTGTCGTGATGCTGATGTTCAGACCACGCAGAGCATCCACCTTGTCGTACTCGATCTCGGGGAAGATGATCTGTTCTTTGACGCCGATGTTGTAGTTGCCACGGC
This sequence comes from Burkholderiaceae bacterium, assembly GCA_039808065.1. GTDB lineage: Bacteria > Pseudomonadota > Gammaproteobacteria > Burkholderiales > Burkholderiaceae_C > Inhella. The sequence continues at coordinate 12,921 of JBDHSJ010000055.1, forward strand.
CATCGAAGGAGCGACCCGAGATGCCGCGGAAGTCGCGCACACGGGGCAGCGCGATCGTCACGAAGCGATCGAGGAATTCATACATCTGCGCACCGCGCAGGGTGACCATGCAGCCGATGGGCACGTTCTCGCGAATCTTGAAACCAGCTATGGCCTTCTTCGACTTGGTGATCACGGGCTTCTGTCCAGCGATCTTGGTCAGATCGCCGACCGCGTGGTCCATGACCTTCTTGTCGGCCACCGCCTCGCTCACGCCCATGTTCAGGGTGATCTTGGTGATGCGTGGCACTTCCATCGTGGTCTTGAAGCCGAACTTCTCGACCAGCGCTGGCACGATCTTTTCGCGGTAATGAGCTTGCAAACGAGCCATATCGACCTCAAGCCTTGATTTCGGCGCCGCTGCTCTTGAAGACGCGCACTTTCTTGCCGTCATCGAGCTGCTTGATCCCCACGCGGTCGGCCTTGCCGGTTTCCGCATTGAAGATGGCGACGTTGGATTGGTGGATCGGCATGGTCTTATCGACCACGCCACCCGTCGTGCCCTTCATGGGGTTCGGCTTGACGTGCTTCTTGGCAACGTTCACGCCCTCCACGATCAGGTGATCGGCATCAACGCGCGCCGAGACGGTGCCACGCTTGCCCTTGTCGCGACCGGTCAACACGATGACCTGGTCGCCTTTACGAATCTTGTTCATCTCTGTCCTTTCGCCGCGCTTTACAGCACTTCCGGCGCCAGCGACACGATCTTCATGAAGCGCTCGCTGCGCAGTTCACGAGTGACCGGGCCAAAGATGCGGGTGCCAATCGGCTCCAGCTTGGCATTCAGCAGCACAGCAGCATTGCCGTCGAACTTCACCAGCGAGCCATCCTGGCGACGCACGCCCTTGGCGGTACGCACCACCACAGCGTTGTAGACCTCGCCCTTCTTGACGCGGCCACGCGGCGCGGCTTCCTTGATGCTGACTTTGATGACGTCGCCGATGCCGGCATAGCGACGCTTGGAGCCACCCAGCACCTTGATGCACATGACGGACTTCGCGCCCGTGTTGTCCGCGACCTCGAGTCGCGATTGCATTTGGATCATGTCAATTCCCAACTTTTCCCGGCTGTCGCCACCCGGTCAGTCTTGGGCCCGTGTGCCTAGGCGACCGATTGGCCACCGCAGCGGTTGAGGGCAGATACCGAAGACCCTCTGCGAGAGTTCGCAAAGAGTTAGTCCGGCGAAGCCTAGCATTATGCGCGATGCGGATGCTGGGCGTCAAGCAGATTGACCGCGACTCTTTTGCCAGCCGCAGCCATCAGAGGCGGGCAAGCATGGCCTCGGCCTTGCTGACCTCGAACTTGCCAGGCGCCTCCACTTGCAGATCGACGACCTTGCCGTCCTTCAACAGCATGGCGAAGCGTTGAGAGCGCACGCCCATGCCCTTGGCGGTCAGGTCCAGAGTCAGACCCAGGGCCTTGGCCAGGTCGGCGCTGCCGTCGGCCAGCATGCGCACGGCCCCACCCACCTGGCTGGCCTTGCCCCAGGCATGCATCACAAAGGCGTCATTCACCGACACGCACCAGATCTCATCGACGCCCTTGGCGCGCAGGGCTTCGGCCTGCTGAACATACCCCGGCAGGTGTTGGGCTGAGCAGGTGGGCGTGAAGGCGCCAGGCAGGGCAACCAGCAAGACGGTTTTCCCGGCGGCCGCCCGGGCGGTATCAACGGGATTTGGGCCGATCGAGCAACCCTCGCTCTCAACCTCGTGGTATTCGTACAAGGTGACCTGAGGAAGGATCTGGCCGGCTTCGATCATGACGATGTCTCCTTTGTGTTTGAGGGCGGCAAAAAAATGGCCGCACGGCGCGAGCGCGGCGTGCGGCCAGGATGCCTGAGGGCAAAAGCCTTAAACGGCTTCGGCCTTCTCGACCAGTCGGGTCACGACCCAGCTCTTGGTCTTGGACATCGGGCGGCTCTCGGCGATCTCAACCACATCGCCCATCTTGTACTCGCCCTTTTCATCGTGGGCGTGGTACTTGCGCGAGGTGGCAACGATCTTGCCGTACAGGGCGTGCTTGGTGCGACGCTCGACCAAGACCGTGATGGTCTTGGCGCGCTTGTCGCTCACGACACGACCGACCAGGGTGCGACGCACCTTGGCAGCGGCTTGCGTACCGACGTTACTCATTTGGCGGCCTCCTTCTTCTTCTGGGCCAGCACGGTCTTCGCACGAGCGATGTCGCGGCGAGTCTTGCCGAGCATCGTGTGGTTGGACAGTTGCTGGGTGGCCTTCTGCATACGCAGGCCGAAATGGGCCTTGAGCAGCTCTTTGACTTCGGTTTCCAGCGCGGCCACGTCTTTGGCGCGCAGTTCAGATGCCTTCATGGTGTCCTCTCTTAGGCGCCGATGCGGCGCTCGACGAAGGTGCACTTCAGCGGCAGCTTGGCAGCGGCCAGAGTGAACGCTTCGCGAGCCAGCTGCTCGGGAACGCCATTGAGTTCATAGAGCACCTTGCCGGGCACGATTTCGGCCACGTAGTACTCCGGGTTGCCCTTACCGTTACCCATCCGCACTTCGGCCGGCTTCTTGCTGATCGGCTTGTCCGGGAAGATGCGGATGAAGATGCGGCCACCGCGCTTGATATGGCGCGAAATGGCACGACGGGCGGCTTCGATTTGACGGGCCGTGATGCGACCACGCTCGGTGGCCTTGAGACCGAATTCGCCGAAGGAGACATCGGCGCCACGCGTGGCGACACCGGTGTTGCGACCCTTCTGCTCCTTGCGGAATTTGCGACGTGCTGGTTGCAGCATGTTCTTTTCTCCTTAGGCGCCGGCGCCAGGAGCGCCGCCGTCAGGCTTGCGCACCACACGGCCACGCGGACGGTCACCCGCTCCGCCTTCGCCCGGCTTGCCATCACGACCGCGACCAGGACCAGGGCGGCCCGGGCGGCGGCTACGACGATCGTCTTCGCCTTCCACGCTCTTCAGCACGGGAGCCTCGCCATTGGCCAGACGGTCACCGCGGTAGACCCAGACCTTGACGCCGATGACGCCATAAGTGGTCTTGGCCTCGCTGAAGCCGTAGTCGATGTCCGCCTTCAGGGTGTGCAGAGGCACACGGCCTTCGCGGTACCACTCGGTACGGGCGATTTCGATGCCGTTCAGACGACCGGCACTCATGATCTTGATGCCCTGGGCACCCAGACGCATGGCGTTCTGCATCGCGCGCTTCATGGCGCGGCGGAACATGATGCGCTTCTCGAGCTGCTGGGTGATCGACTCCGAGATCAGCTGGGCATCGACTTCGGGCTTGCGCACCTCTTCGATGTTGACCGCGACGGGCACGCCCAGACGCTTGGCCAGTTCAGCCTTCAGGTTCTCGATGTCCTCACCCTTCTTGCCGATCACCACGCCCGGACGTGCCGAGAAAATGGTGATGCGGGCGTTCTTGGCGGGGCGCTCGATCAGGATGCGCGAAACGGCAGCATTCTTCAGCTTGGTCTTCAGGAATTCACGAACCTGCAGGTCTTCGGCCAGCATGCCGGCGAAGTTGCGGCTCGACGCGTACCAGCGCGAAGACCAGTTGCGGGTAACAGGAAGGCGGAAGCCAACCGGATGGATTTTTTGTCCCATAGTCTTCCTACCCTCAGTTGCCGACCGTCACATAGATGTGACAGGTGGGCTTGCTGATGCGGTTGCCACGGCCCTTGGCGCGCGCGGTGAAGCGCTTCAGCGTGGTGCCTTGCTCGACGTAGATCGAGGTCACCTTCAGGGCGTCGATGTCGGCGCCATCGTTGTGCTCGGCGTTGGCGATTGCCGACTCCAGAGCCTTCTTGATGATGCCGGCGGCCTTCTTCTGGGTGAAGGTCAGGATGTTCAGCGCCTGGTCCACCTTCTTGCCGCGGATCATGTCCGCCACCAGGCGGCCCTTGTCGCAGGAGAGGCGAACGCCACGCACAGATGCTTTGGTTTGCATGGTGGTCATCCTTACTTCTTGCCAGCCTTCTTGTCGGCCGGGTGACCCTTGAAGGTGCGGGTCAGCGCGAATTCACCCAGCTTGTGGCCGACCATCTGGTCGCTCACATACACGGGCACGTGCTGACGGCCGTTGTGCACGGCAATGGTCAGACCGATGAACTCGGGCAGGATGGTCGAACGGCGCGACCAGGTCTTGATCGGCTTCTTGTCCTTGTTGGCGCTGGCCTTTTCGACCTTGGCCATCAGATGGGCGTCGACGAACGGGCCCTTCTTAAGAGAACGACTCATGGCGGCCCCTTATTTCTTGCGACGCGAGACGATGAAGGTCTGCGTGCGCTTGTTGGAACGGGTGCGGAAGCCCTTGGTCATCGTGTTCCACGGCGACACAGGGACCTGGCCTTCGCCGGTGCGGCCTTCGCCACCACCGTGCGGGTGATCCACCGGATTCATGGCGGTACCACGGACGGTCGGACGGATGCCCAGCCAACGCTTGGCACCGGCCTTGCCGTACTGGCGCAGGTTGTGCTCTTCGTTGCTGACTTCACCCAGGGTGGCGCGGCAATCGATGTGGACCTTGCGCACTTCGCCCGAACGCAGGCGGATCTGCGCGTAGGCGCCGTCACGGGCCATCAGGGTCACCGAGGTACCAGCCGAACGGGCGATCTGTGCGCCCTTGCCCGGCAGCAGCTCGACGCAGTGAATGGTCGAACCGATGGGGATATTGCGGATCGGCAAGGTGTTGCCCGGCTTGATCGGGGCCTCGGCACCGCTCAGGAGCGTGGCGCCAATTTCCAAATTGCGCGGGGCAATGATGTAGCGACGCTCGCCATCGGCGTAGCAGATCAGCGCAATGTGGGCGGTACGGTTGGGGTCGTACTCGATGCGCTCGACCTTGGCTGGGATGCCATCCTTGGTGCGACGGAAGTCGACCACACGGTAGTGGTGCTTGTGACCACCGCCCTTGTGGCGCATCGTGATGTGACCGTTGTTGTTACGGCCCGACTTCTGCTTTTGCGGCTCGAGCAGCGGCGCATGGCCTTCGCCCTTGTGCAGGTGCTTGTGCACCACCTTGACCACGGCACGGCGGCCGGGCGAGGTCGGCTTGACTTTGACGACGGCCATTACGCAGCCTCCCCGAATTGCAGCTCTTGACCCGGCTTCAGGCTCACATAAGCCTTCTTCACATGGTCACGGCGGCCGACACGGCCACCAAAGCGCTTGGTCTTGCCCTTGATGTTCACGACGCTGACGGAGGCCACTTCGACCTTGAACATCAGCTCCACGGCAGCCTTGATTTCAGGCTTGGTGGCATCGCGCATCACCTTGAACAGCACTTGGTTGTGCTTCTCACCGACAGTCGTGGCCTTCTCGCTCACGATCGGGGCCAGCAGCACCTGGGCCAGACGGCCTTCATCGAACTTGGGCGCGCTCATTCGAACATCTCCTTGAGCTGCTCCAGGGCGGCCTTGGTCACCAGCACCTTCTTGAAGTGCACCAGCGACAGCGGGTCGGCGTGACGCGGCTCGATCACCAGCACGTTGTGCAGGTTGCGCGAAGCCAGGAACAGGTTGTCATCGACCTCGTCGGCAATCAGCAGCACCGACTGCAGGCCCATGGCCTTGAACTTGGCGGCCAGCAGCTTGGTCTTGGGGGCTTCGATCTTGAGCGAATCCACCACCGCCATGCGGCCTTCGCGGGCCAGCTGCGACAGGATCGACGCCATGCCGGCGCGATACATCTTCTTGTTCAGCTTGTGGCTGAAGTTCTCGTCCGGGCGATTCGGGAAGATCCGACCGCCTCCACGCCACAACGGCGAGGACGTCATACCAGCACGGGCGTTGCCAGTGCCTTTCTGACGGAAGGGCTTCTTGGTCGAGTGCTTGACCTCGCCACGATCCTTCTGGGCGCGGGTGCCTTGACGGGCATTGGCCTGATAGGCCACCACGACCTGGTGGACCAGGGCTTCGTTGTATTCACGGGCGAAGACGGTGTCGGCGGCGTCAACCTTGCCGGCAGCCTGGCCCTGCTCGTTCAGGAGCTCGAGTTGCATCACTGGGCTCCTTTGCTCTTGGCCTTGACGGCCGGGCGCACGACCACATGGCCGTTCTTGCTACCCGGAACGGCACCCTTGACCAGCAGCAGCTGGCGGGCTTCGTCAATGCGCACGATGTCCAGGTTCTGCGTGGTGACGGTTTCGTCGCCCATGTGACCGGTCATCTTCTTGCCCGGGAACACGCGGCCCGGGTCCTGCGCCATCGAGATCGAGCCCGGCACGTTGTGCGAACGGCTGTTGCCGTGCGACGCGCGCTGCGAGCTGAAGTTGTGGCGCTTGATGGTGCCGGCGTAGCCCTTACCGATCGAGGTACCCTGCACGTCGACCTTCTGGCCAGCGGCAAACAGGGTCACAGGCACGGCGGCGCCAGCCTTGTATTCGGCAGCCACTTCGGCCGGCACGCGGAATTCCTTCAGCACTTCACCGGCTTCCACACCCGCCTTGGCGAAGTGACCGGCTTCGGGCTTGCTGACACGGGAGGCCTTGCGAGCACCGAACGCCACTTGCACGGCGCTGTACCCGTCAGCTTCCTGGGTCTTGACCTGGACCACGCGGTTGTTGGACACGTCCAGCACCGTCACGGGGATGGTGTCACCATCGTCCGTGAAGATGCGCATCATGCCCACCTTGCGGCCCAGCAATCCGAGGCGATTGCTAAGACTCATTGCTTTCTCCAGCCCCGCAATGGCTGCGAGGCCCTTGTTTGACACACCCGACAGCGATTGGCCGGGCGCCTGGAACTACACCCACCGCCCTTGCGGGCCGCGCGCGCAGCAATTCTCCCAAGGCGCATTGCGCCCGGGAAAGCCCGCGATTCTATGCGCAGAGCAGCGCCACTGCAAAGCGGAATTTGTTCAGCACAAAGAAAAAGGCGACCCCAATGGGTCGCCTCTTCTTCGAACGCGCAGGGATTACTGCAGCTTGATTTCGACGTCCACACCAGCCGGCAGATCGAGCTTCATCAGCGCGTCAACGGTCTTGTCGGTGGGATCGACGATGTCCATCAAGCGCTGGTGGGTGCGAATTTCGAACTGATCGCGGCTGGTCTTGTTGACGTGCGGCGAGCGCAGGATGTCGAAACGCTCCAGGCGGGTCGGCAGGGGCACGGGGCCCTTGACGATGGCGCCGGTGCGCTTGGCGGTGTCAACGATTTCCAGGGCGGATTGATCGATCAACTTGTAATCGAAGGCCTTGAGGCGGATGCGGATCTTTTGCTTTTGCATGGTTTGCCTTCCGTGCGCACCAGCCGGAGCTGGCGCGCCTCAAGGGAATGATTACTCGATGATGGTCGCCACGACGCCCGAACCGACGGTGCGGCCACCCTCGCGGATGGCGAAGCGCAGGCCTTGCTCCATGGCGATCGGGGCGATCAGCTTGACGGTGATCGACACGT
>JBDHSJ010000056.1:0-20231 GCA_039808065.1 Burkholderiaceae bacterium
CCCAGGGCGATGGTGCGAACCACGCCGTCGCCCAGCTGCTGCTGGACTTCCAGGGTCAGGGCCGAGCCTTCCATCTTGAGGGCGTCGTACACCTTGGGCATCTGGTCGCGCGGGAACTCCACGTCCACCACGGCGCCGATGCACTGAACGATCTTGCCTTGAGCATTAGCCATGTTCATTTCCTTGTCTTGCTGTATTCAGTTCATCAGCCACCGATGGCGGCGGCACCCGAGACGATTTCCGACAGTTCCTTCGTGATCGCGGCCTGGCGGGTCTTGTTGTAGACCAGCTTCAGCTCCTTGATCAGGGTGCCGGCGTTGTCGGTGGCAGCCTTCATGGCCACCATGCGGGCGCTCTGTTCCGAAGCCATGTTCTCGGCCACGGCCTGGTAGACGAGCGACTCGGTGTAGCGCAGCAGCAGCTCGTCGATGACGGTCGCTGCGTCGGGCTCGTACAGGTAGTCCCAGGCGTGCGAGGCCTTGGCCTTGTCCTTCAGGCTTTCGGCCGACAGCGGCAGCAGCTGCTGCAGCACCGGCTCCTGCTTCATCGTGTTGATGAAGCGGGTGAAGCACAGATAGACGGCGCTCAGCTCGCCGGCCGCGTACTTGTCCAGCAGCACCTTGACCGGGCCGATCAGCTTGTCCAGATGCGGCGTATCGCCGAGCTGGGTTGCATGGGCCACCACGGTCGCGCCGATGCGGTTCATGAAACCCAAGCCCTTGTTGCCGATCGCCACCACTTCGGACTTGCCGCCGGCCTGTTCGACCTCGCGCAGCTTTTGCGTGACCGCGCGCAGCATGTTGGTGTTCAAGCCGCCGCACAGGCCCTTGTCGGTGGTCACGAGCACGATGCCGACCGGCTTCTTGGCGTCGTTGGACACCATGAAGGGATGCACATACTCGGGGTTGGCCATCGACAGATGCCCGGCGATCGTGGCCACCTTCTCACTGTAGGGACGGGCGGTGCGCATGCGGTCCTGCGCCTTGCGCATCTTGGCCGCCGCGACCATTTCCATGGCCTTGGTGATCTTCTTGGTGTTCTCGACCGACTTGATCTTGGTGCGGATTTCCTTGCCTGCCGCCATGTCTTCTCCTCGTTGGAGCGCGGGGCTCTTCAGCCCCGCGTCTGGTGGTCAGTTCAAGCGAAGGACTTCTTGAACGCCGCAATCGCGTCGTTCAGCTGGCCTTCCGCCTCCTTGTCCATGGCCTTGTCCTGCTCCAGCTTGGCCAGCAGGGCGCCATGGCTGGTCTTCAGGAACTGGTGCAGGCCATGCTCGAAGGGCAACACCTTCTTGACGTCGATGTCGTCCAGGAAGCCCTTGTTGGCGGCAAAGATCGAGGCGGCCATCAAGCTGATCGGCAGCGGCTGGTACTGGGCCTGCTTCAGCAGCTCGGTCACGCGGGCACCGCGGTCCAGCTGCTTGCGGGTGGCGGCGTCCAGGTCCGAGGCGAACTGCGCGAAGGCGGCCAGTTCACGGTACTGCGCCAGGTCGGTACGGATACCGCCGGACAGGTTCTTGATCAGCTTGGTCTGGGCCGCGCCACCGACGCGCGACACCGAGATACCGGCGTTGATCGCGGGACGGATGCCGGCGTTGAACAGGTTGGTTTCCAGGAAGATCTGGCCGTCGGTGATCGAGATCACGTTGGTCGGCACGAAGGCCGACACGTCACCGGCTTGGGTTTCGATGATCGGCAGGGCCGTCAGTGAACCGGTCTTGCCCTTGACCTCACCCTTGGTGAAGGCTTCGACGTAGTCGGCGTTCACACGGGCGGCACGCTCCAGCAGGCGGCTGTGGAGATAGAACACGTCGCCAGGGAAGGCTTCGCGGCCCGGCGGGCGGCGCAGCAGCAGCGAAACCTGGCGGTAGGCCACGGCCTGCTTCGACAGATCGTCGTAAATGATCAGGGCGTCTTGGCCGCGGTCGCGGAAGTACTCGCCCATCGTGCAGCCCGAGTAGGCCGACACGTACTGCATGGCGGCCGATTCAGAGGCCGAGGCAGCGACGACGATGGTGTATTCCATCGCGCCGTTGGCTTCCAGGGCACGCACCACGTTCTTGATCGACGACGCCTTCTGGCCGATGGCGACGTAGACGCAGACCATGTTCTGGCCCTTCTGGTTGATGATCGTGTCGATGGCGACAGCGGTCTTACCAGTCTGGCGGTCGCCAATGATCAGCTCGCGCTGACCACGGCCGACGGGCACCATGGTGTCAATACACTTCAGGCCGGTTTGGACGGGCTGGTCCACCGACTTGCGCGCGATCACGCCCGGGGCGACCTTCTCGATCACGTCCGTCATCTTGGCGTTGATCGGGCCCTTGCCGTCGATCGGCTGACCGAGGGCGTTGACTACGCGGCCCACCAGCTCGGGGCCGACCGGCACTTCCAGAATGCGGCCGGTGCACTTGACGGTCTGGCCTTCGGAGATGTGCTCGTAGGCACCCAGCACCACGGCGCCGACGGAGTCGCGCTCGAGGTTCAGGGCCAGGCCGAAGCTGGGCTGGCCGCTGGCGTCAGCGGCGAACTCCAGCATTTCGCCCTGCATCACATCCGACAGGCCGTGAATGCGGACGATGCCGTCGGACACCGAGACGACGGTGCCCTGATTGCGCACATCCGCGCTCGGGGCCAGGCCCTCGATGCGGCTCTTGATCAGTTCGGAAATTTCTGCAGGGTTCAGTTGCATCTTGCTTCTCCCGCCCGGGGGCCAGCCCCGGGCGTTGGATGTTGAGGCTGCTTAGGCGGTCAGCTGGGTCTTCATGCGCTCAAGGCGGGCACGCACCGAGGTGTCGAGCACTTCGTCGCCGACGGTGACGCGCACGCCACCGATCAGGCTGGGCTCGAGCTTGACTTCGGGCTTGAGCTTGCGGCCGAAGCGCTTTTCCAGCACGGCGCTCAGCTCGGCGAGCTGGGCGGCGTCCATGGGAAAGGCGCTCTCGACCACCGCGTCGGCCACACCCTGCGCCTGGCTGGCCAGGGCGTGGAACTGCGCGGCCACAGCGGGCAGCGCATCCAGACGGCCGTTCTCGATGACAGTGCGCAGGAAATTGCGCATGCCATCGGCCAGGGGCAGCTTGGCGGCCTCGACCACCAAGTCAAAGACCTGGCTGCTCGAAGTCTTCGGATGCGCGGCGAACTGGCGCAGGCCTTCGTCCCCCGCCACCAGGGCAAGAGCGTCGAGCTGCGTCTGCCAGCCGTTCAGGTCGCCCTTGACGGCGACCTGGAACAGCGCCTCCGCGTACGGACGGGCGATGGTGGCGAGTTCGGCCATGCTTACAGCTCCGTCTTCAGGCGGTTCAGCAGCTCGGCGTGCACGCCGGCGTTGACCTCGCGCTGCAGGATCTGCTCGGCACCTTTGACGGCCAGCACGGCGACCTGGTCGCGCAGAGCTTCGCGGGCACGGATGACCTGCTGGTCAGCGTCCGCCTTGGCTTGCGCGAGGATCTTGGCGCCTTCCTCTTCGGCACGGCGCTTGGCTTCCTCGATCAGCGCGGCAGCGCGCTTCTCGGCATCACCGATCTGCTTGGTCGTCTCGACACGGGTCTGCGCCAGCAGGGCGTCGGCCGCCTTGTTGGCGTCCGCCTGCGCGGCCTTGGCCTTGTCGGCAGCCGCCAGTCCGTCAGCGATCTTGGCCGCACGTTCGTCCAGGGCCTTGGTGATTGGCGGCCAAATGAAGCGCGCCGTAAACCAAGCCAGAACGAGGAACGGAATCCACTGAATGAACAGGGTTGCGTTGATGTTCACGGCTTAACTCCTTTCAAGCGTGAAAGGGAGCAGTGATTAGCGCAGGACGAACGGGTTCGCGAAGGCAAACAGCAGGGCGATGGCGACACCGATCAGGAAGGCGGCGTCGATCAGACCGGCCAAGATGAACATCTTGGTTTGCAGCTGGTTCATCAGCTCGGGCTGGCGAGCCGACGACTCCAGGAACTTGCCACCCATCAGCGCGATACCGATCGAGGCACCGATAGCGCCCAGACCAACGATGATGCCGCAAGCCAGAGCAACGAGGCCGAGGATGTTTTCCATTTGAGAGCTCCTAGAGGGGTAAGGGAAAGAAAGGGACGGGAAAGAGAAGACGCTCAGTGGGCGTCGTGAGCCTGGCCGATGTAGATCAGCGTCAGCATCATGAAGATGAAGGCTTGCAGCACGATCACGAGGATGTGGAACAGCGTCCAGATCGTGCCAGCCACCACATGACCCAATGCCAGGCTGATGCCGGTGGCATTGAGCGCCCACGCGCCGCCCATCAGGGCGATCAGCATGAACACCAGTTCGCCGGCAAACATGTTGCCGAACAGTCGCATGCCATGAGAGACCGTCTTGGCGACGAACTCGATCATCTGCATGAGGAAGTTGAAAGGCCACAGCACCGGGTGGGAGCCGAAGGGCGCCGAGATCAGCTCATGGCCCCAGCCACTCAGACCCTTGATCTTGATGTTGTAGTAGATGCACAGCAGCAGCACCATGGTCGACATGCCGAGCGTGGTGCTCAGGTCGGCCGAGGGCACGACGCGCAGATAGTCCTTGAAGCCCAGGGCCGGACCGGCGCTGTGCCAGATCAGCGGCAGGAAGTCGACCGGCAGCATGTCCATGAAGTTCATGGCAAAGATCCAGACGAACACGGTCAGGGCGACCGGGCCGACGAAACGGCGGCTGCCTTCGTTATGGATCACACCCTTGGCCTGGCCGTCGACCAGCTCGACCAGCATCTCGACAAAGGCCTGACCGCGACCGGGCACGCCCGAACTGGCCTTGCGCGCGCCGCGCCACATCAGGAACAGCACCAGCATGCCCAGAGTGACCGAGAAGAACAGCGAGTCGAAATTGAACAGACTGAAATCGACGATGTCCGTCTGCTTGACGCTGTTGAAGGAGAAATCCTTCTGGAGGTGCTGCAGGTGGTGCTGGATGTACTCACCGGCGCTGGGCGCGTGCTGTTCGCTGCTCATCGTCGTTCGCTCTGTTCGTTAGTTAGTTCTGCGCAAGGCCCAGAGGCCCCACACATGCACCTTCAGACACCCGATCAGGCTCACCAGCAGGGCCGGCCAGCTCAGTTCGGGCAGCGTCTTGACCACCGCCACCAGGATGGCGATCGTCAAACCAATCTTCACCAGCTCCCAGACCAGAAAGCCCAGGAGTGCGGCGGCTGGCTGCGCGCTGCGGCGACGCAAGCCCCAGGCCATAGCAGCCGAAGGCAGCACCACCGCCGCGCCACCGCACAGGGCGGAGACCGCCTGCGCGCGCGGTTGCGAGCCAAAGACAGCCCACAGACCCGCCAGCACCACGCCCACCAGCGCCTGCACCATCACCACCCGCCACATCGACAGGGGCGGCTGCTGTTGTTCCAGCGCGCGCACCTGCTCTGCTGTCCAGGGAGCGACGGGCACGGACTCGATCGCGTCGTCCCAGCGGTCTGCGGCAGAGGGTTTGGGTTCTGACATGCAGGCCTTCCAGAAACGGCGCGACCGGCTCACACCGGTCGGCAAAACCACGGGAGTATAGGTGGAAACCTTTGGTGGCTGCCTATGACTTTTGCCCGGGAGACCTTACTAGCTTCGCAAGCCTGTGCAAGCCTGGGTTCAGTTACAGGGTGCAGCCGACCGTGGGCAAGCCTGGCACGGCCACGCGCAGCGAGAGCACGGCGCCCGCCAGCGGCTGCGCCGCCAGCTCATCCGCCGGGCGCTTCTCACGCGCCGTGGTGAGGTAGAGCGTGCGCAGATCGGGCCCGCCAAAGCAAGGCATGGTGGGGCAGCGCACCGGCAGCGCCACGCTCTGCAGCAGCTGGCCGTCAGGGCCCAGTCGCAGCAGGCGCTGGCCCTCGAACATCGCCACCCAGTACGCACCCTCGGCATCCACCGCGGCGCCGTCCGGGCGGCCGCCATAGGCATCCAAAGCCTGTTGCGGGTCGCGGGCGGGGAAGCGCACCCAGGCTTCGGCCTCACCCAACTCACCCTGCCTGCCATCAAAGCCCAGGCGAAAGACGGTATGAGCCTTGGTGTCGGCCCAGTACAGCCAGCGCCCGTCAGGGCTCCAGGCCAGACCGTTCGAGGTTGTGATGCCACCCGCCATGCGCTGCGCGCCATCCGGGTTCAGTCGATACAGCGCAGCCTCCGGAGCGCGCGCGTCGTCGATGGTGCCGACCCAGAGCCGCCCGGCCGCGTCTACCTTACCGTCGTTGTAGCGCTGACGTGCGGGGTCGAAGGGCGGGGGCTGGAGCTGCGTGCTCTGCCCGTTCGCAGGATCGAATGCAAACAGACCATCGCGGCGCGCCACCAGCAGACCCCCGCTGGCGCGCAGCGCCAGGCAGCTGGGCTCGAAATCCTGTGGCCAGATATCCGGTTCGGTCTGGCCGCTGCGCCAGCGCAGGATCTGCCGGCGCGCGATGTCCACCGCATACAGCGCCTGTTCGGCCGGGTGCCAGAGCGGCGATTCGCCGAGTTCGCAGCGGTGGCTGCCGAGGGCTTGGATGCGGGTTTCAGTCATCCGAGCACTCTAGGCCCGTAACTAGCCGAAATACGAGCTGCGTGGCGCGGTCAGGTCGACCTTGAGGTAATGCGCGCCCGGAATGGGGTTGTAGTAGTAGGGCGGCACCTCTTCGAAACCCAGGGTTTCATAGAGCCCGCGCGCGGCCTCCATGTCGTCCAGGGTGTCGAGCAACATCGTCGAGTAACCGGCTTCGAGCGCACGATCGATCAGGCCCTGCGCGATCAGCCGCCCAAGTCCGAAGCGCCGGAAGGCGGGGCGCACGAACAGGCGCTTCATCTCGCAGGCATTGGGGTAGTCCACATCCGGCAGGGGCCGAAAGCCACCGCAACCGGCCACTTCGCCATCCACCAGAGCCAGCAGGAACAGGCCATGGGGTTCGCCGTAGTGCTCGGGCATGGCGGCGAGCTCGGCATCGAACTGCTGGAAGCAGAGATCGACCCCGAGTTGCTCGGCGTACTCGCGCACGATCAGGCGCGCGGCATCCCAGAGCGCGGCGTCGGCCGGGGTGATCAGACTCAGATCAGGGGCACTCATGATGGTGAGCGCCGGAGTTTAGTCAGCACTGCTCCACAGCGCGTGGTAACCGCGCAGCGACTGGGCCAGCACCAGGCGCGAGGCACGCCAGCGCAGCTCCAGTGCGTGGGCGGCCCGCAGGCCTGGCGCTTTGCGCGCCAGGGTCAGGTGCGGGCGGTAGCGGCGCTCCTCCACCGCCAAACCCAGCGCCTGCAGTCGCCGCCCCAACTCCTGCTGCAGATCGAACAAGGCAGCGGGCGGGTCGAGCGGCCGCAGCACCTGCAGGCCCTGGCCCCAGTCCTGCAGCCGGCCCCAGCGCAGCTCGATGGGCTCGATGCGCGTCGGAAGCGTCTCAATGATTTCGGCCACCCGTTCAGGCGCGGTGGCGCCAAGGAAGTGCAGGGTCAGGTGCAAATGGGCGGCGGGGTGGCGGCGCGCGCCAGCAGGCCAGTCAAGTCCATCGGCCCAAGCCTTCAGTGCTTGCGCCGTGGTCTCGTCAGGCCACAGGGCAATGAAAAGCCGCAGCGGCTCAGCCGTCGAAGCCAAGCACGACCCGGCGGGTCTTCGCCGCCTGCTTCTGCCTACGGCGAAAGAAGTCGGGGCTCATGCTTCGCCCGGCTCGGCAAAGCCGAGCACGACCCTGCGGGTCTTCGCCGCCTTCTTTTCAATCTTCGTCACGCGCACGGCGCCGATCTCTGCCGTGTTCGACACATGGGTGCCCCCGCAGGGCTGCAGGTCGACACCTTCAACTTCGATCACACGGATGCGCCCGAGCCCGCGTGGCGGCTGCACGCTCATGCTGCGCACCAGGCCCGGATTGGCGTCCAACTCTTCTTCACTGATCCAGCGATGCCGCACCGCCCGAGCCTCGGCCACCAGGCGGTCCAAACCGGCCTGGAGGGCTTCCTTGTCGAAGGCTTCGTCGGTGTGGAAATCCAGGCGCGCGTAAGCCTCCGTGATCGAGCAGCCGTCCACCGGGTAGGGCAGGAGCGCACACAACAGGTGGGTGCTGGTGTGAAAGCGGCGGTGTTTGTCGCGCCGCGCGGCGTCAATCTCGACCACCACGGGCGTCCCAACAGGCGGCGCCTCGCCTTCGATGACATGCAAGATGGCGCCCGGATGCTGCTTGCTCTTGCGCGTGTCGGCAAAGCGCCAGCTCTGCGCACCGGCACGGATGACGCCGCTGTCGCCGGCCTGGCCACCGCCGAGCGGGTAGGCCACCGTGCGGTCGAGGATCAGGCCACCGCCCTCCTCCTGGCCCAGCACCACCGCCTCGCAGCGCAGCAGCTGGGCGTCTTCACGGAACAGTTCTTCCGTCGGATTCATAGATTCACCGCACCTTGCACCAAGGTCTGCACTTCGCCGCCCACCCAGAGGGTGGCACCCTCGCGCGCCACATGCACGCGCCCAGACCGCCCCAGGGCCGTGCCCTGCGCAGCCACATAGTGATCGGGTGCCTGGCCGCTGCCGATCAGCCATTGCGCCAGGCCGGCGTTCAAGCTGCCCGTGACCGGGTCTTCGGAAACACCCAGGGTCGAGATGAAGGCGCGCACCTCGAACTGCGCCTCGCCCTGCTGCGGCGCCAGCACGCCGACCTTCTGCAGATGCGGGCCGACGACACCCAGCTCCAGCGGCCGCAGGGCCGCGAAGTCGGGTTGCAGGGCCAGCACCTGCTCGGCCGAGCGCAACATCACCGCACACCAGCCGGGGCCGTTGTCCACCCATTGGTGGGCCACGATGTCTGCGGGTTGCAGATGAAGAGCCGCGCGAATCTGCGTCAGCACGCCCTCGTCCAGCGGCCCACTGCGCAAGAGCGGCGGCGCGGCAAAAGCCAGCCGGCCCTGCTGGCGGCGCACGCGTACCAAGCCCACCGCACATTCTTGGACCACTTCATCGCCACGCGCCGCCCCGCCCTGGTTCAACCAAGCCTGGCAGCTGCCCAGCGTCGGGTGGCCAGCAAACGGCAGCTCACGCTGCGGCGTGAAGATGCGCACGCGGTAGTCCGCGCCCGCCTGCGTGGGCGGCAGCAGGAAGCTGGTCTCACTCAGGTTGGTCCAGCGCGCGAAGGCCTGCATTTGCTCATCGCTCAGGCCTTCGGCGTCCACCACCACGGCCAGCGGGTTGCCCTTCAGGGGCGTGGCGGTGAAGACATCGACCACGGTGTAGCGGCGGCTCGTCATGCGTTTCGCTTGTAGAGGTTGGGGCGGACGATCTCCATGCCGCGCTCGGGCGTCTTCAACGGCGTGAAGCCGTGCCGGGCGTAGAGCGCGTGCATGTCGGCGGTGAACAGCACCTGCCGGCGCAGGCCTTGCAGGTCGGGGTGCTGAAGCCCCTGGCTCACCATCCAATCTCCCAGGCCCAGGCCGCGATGGTCTTCGTGCAGGAACACATCACACAGGTAGGCGAACGTGGCGCGGTCGGTCACCCAGCGGGCGATGCCGACCTGGCGCCGCGGCGCCTCTTCGCACCAGAGCGAGAAGGCCAGCGAGTGGGCCATCGCCTTGGCCACCGTGTCACGCGGAATGCCCTCGCACCAGTAGGCGCGGCTGAGCATGGCGTGCACCGCGTCGACGTCGAGCGCGGCCGGGTCGCAGCTCAAGGAATAGCGGCGACCGCCGCGCTCAAGCTGCTGCATCAGGGGGTCGGGATCGCGTGGGTGCTGTTGAGCGCGTCGTGCAGCACCTTGCCCAGGATCGCCACACCCTTCTCGATCTGATCGGGGGTCAGCGTCACGAAGCTCAGGCGCAGCGCGCGCGGGTCGGGGTTCTGGGCATAGAAGGCCGCGCCGGGCACGAAGGCGATGCCGGCATCCACCGCCAGCGAGAGCAGCTCGATCGCGTTCAGGCCCTCGGGCAGACGGATCCAGAAGAACATGCCGCCCTTGGGTTCGGCGTACTCGCAGCCGGCCGGCAGATGCTCCTTGATGGCCTTGGCCATGGCATCGCGATTCGCCTTGTAGCGGGCGCGGATGCTGGGGATGTGGCGGTCCAGGAAGCCGTCCTTGATGACCTCGTAGACGACACGCTGGTTGAAGCCCGGGGTGTGCAGGTCGGCGGCCTGCTTGGCCTGCAGCAGCTTGGGGTACAGCGCCTTCGGGGCGATGGCGTAGCCGAGACGGAAGCCCGGGGTCAGGATCTTGGAGAAGCTGCCCAGGTAGATGCTGCCCTCGGCCCAGCGGCTGGACAGCGAGGCGCCCGGGTGCTCGTCGAACCACAGGTCGCCGTAGGGGTTGTCTTCCACCACCGGCACGCCGGCGGCTTGTGCGGCGGCCATCACGGCGTCGCGGCGCTCGGCCGGCATCACGCGTCCGGTCGGGTTCTGGAAGTTCGGCAGCAGGTACATGAAGCGCGTGCCCGGCGCCGTGCGCGGCAGCTCGGCAATCGCCTCGGGCAGCGGGCCGTTCAGGTCGCTGGCCAGGCTGTGGAACAGCGGCTCGTAGGGCGTGAAGGCCTGCAGCGCGCCCAGGTAGGTGGGCGTTTCCACCGCCACCGGCGCGCCCTGGTCGCACAGGATCTTGCCCACCAGATCCAGGCCCTGCTGCGAGCCGCTGGTGACCAGCACCTGATCAGGCGACACGTCCATGCCCAGTTCGGCGTTCACGCGCGCAGCGGCCCATTCACGCAGGGGCGCAAAGCCCTCGCTGGCGGCGTACTGCAGGGATTCGCGCGGGTTGTCCGTCAGCACCTTGGCGCAGGCCGCCTTGATCTCCTCGACCGGAAAGGTGTCGCTGGACGGCAGGCCGCCGGCCATCGACAGGATGCCGGGCTTCTCGGTGACCTTGAGGATCTCGCGAATGATCGAAGGGTTCATGCGCGCCGCGCGGTGCGCCAGGGTCCAGGGATTGCTCATGTCAGGGGCCGGTTGGTAAGGCAAGGGGTGGATTGTGCGATGGCGCCGGCAGCAGCCGACCGCTCGGTCGGGTGGCCGCCACAGAGCCATTCGACGGCGGCAGCGGCCTGCAGGGCGGTGCTGTCGAACAGGGGCAGGGCCACCGGTGCCGAGGCCGGCAGGGCCAGGCTCAGTTCCGTGCAGCCCAGCACCACCGCCTGCGCGCCCGCCCCGGCCAGGGCCTGCACCTGCGCCTGCAGCAGGGCCGTGGCAGCGGGCGTCACGCGGTCCTGGCACAGCTCCTCGTAAATGCAGCGGTGCACGGCGGTGCGGCCCGCCTCGTTCGGCACGCGCAACGCGATGCCATGGCGCGCCAGCCGCTCGGCGTAAAAGGGCAGCTCCATGGTGAAGCGCGTACCCAGCAGGCCGACCGTGCGCACGCCGTGCTGAAGCAGCGCAGCCGCCGTGATGTCCACCAGGTGCAGCAGCGGCAGCTCGGCGCGCTGCTCGATCTCATCCGCCACCGCATGCATGGTGTTGGTGGCCAGCAGCAGCGCGCTGGCGCCGGCGCGGCGCAGGCCGGCACCGGCTTCACCCAGCTGGCGGGCGATGGCGGCCCAATCTCCGGCCGCTTGCGCCACCGCCAGGGGCGCGAAGTCCACGCTGTGCAGCAGCAGGGCGGCACTGTGCAAGCCACCCCGGCGCGCCGCCACGCCCTGGTTGATCTGCGTGTAGAGCTGGGCGCTGGAGACCCAGCTCATGCCACCCAGCATGCCGAGCATCCGCGGACTCATGCGCCCTTCCCTTCGAACAGCAGCGGCAGCAGGCTGGCCACCAGCAGGGCCGCCATCACGCGATTGAACAGGCGCTGGCGCGCAGGTTCCGCCAGCCAGTGGCGCAGCTGGCTGCCACACAGCGCCCAGGCCGCCACCGAGGGCAGGTTGATGAGCGCAAACAGCGTGGCCGTCAGCAACACGGATGTGAGGCCTTTCGCCGGCATGTAGGTGGCGAAGGCCGACACCCCCATCACCCAGGCCTTGGGGTTGACCCATTGGAAGGCCGCGGCGGCCCAGAAGCCCATCGGCTTGGGCGCGCCCGCGCGCCGGTCGAGCGACAGACTGCCCGCGCTGGCCAGACCCCAGGCCAGCCAGAGCAGATAAGCCACGCCGGCGATCTTCAGCAGCTGGTACAGCAGGGGCCAGCGCTCGAACGCCAGTGCCAGGCCCAGACCCACGGCCACCAGCATGAAGGCGAAACCGATCGAGATGCCCAGCACATGGGGAATCGAGGCGCGAAAGCCGAAGTTCAGGCCCGAGCTGAGGAGCATCAGGTTGTTCGGCCCGGGGGTGATCGAGGACACCCCGGCGAACAGGGCAAAGGCCAGCAGGATTTCCATGGTCATCGCGTCGTGCTTTCTGCGCCGGGGCGGGAGCGGGGTGGGACCTGATTCTGGGCGGACAAACCAGCACAGTACCAATACACTTTGTGCCACACACAGCCAATCTGTATCGGGATCATGACCAACACAGTCGGCTTGGCCGAAGGCCTGGCGGCGGACCTGGCCCAGCGCATTGACCAGCGCCTGCTGCTGCCGGGCGCGCGCTTGCCCTCGGTGCGCGAAGCCGCGCGCCTGCATGGGCTCAGTCCCTACACCGTGGTGGCCGCCTACGACCGCCTGCAGGCCCAGGGCCTGGTGGAGGCGCGGCGACAGCGCGGCTTCTACGTGCGCGAGGCCAAGCCCGCGCCACGGCCGGCACCTCAGCGCGCCGCCAGCGGTCCGGCGCCCTTCGACGCCATGACCCTGATCCGAAACCTGTTGCGCTCCGAACACCAGGACTCGCCCGCCCACGGCACCTTGCCGCAGAGCTGGTTGGATGCGACGCCGCTCCGCCAAGCCCTGCGTGCAGCCCTCGTCCCCGGCCAGGAAGGCCTGCTGCTGCGCTATGCCGATCCGGCCGGCGACCCGGAGCTGCGCGGCGTGCTGGCGCAACGCCTGGCCGAGATCGGCATCAGCGGCGACACCGAACAGATCCTCACCACCGTGGGCGCGACCCAGGCGCTCGATCTGATCGCGCACGAGCTGACCCAGCCGGGCGACGCCGTGCTGGTGGACGAACCCGGCTGGCCGATCGAGTACGCCCGTCTGGTGCAAGCCGGCCTGCGCCTGCTGCCGGTGCGCCGCGGCGCCCAGGGGCCGGACCTGGAGCAAATGGCGCAGTTGATCCGCGAGCACAAGCCGCGGCTCTACGTCACCGTTTCCGTGCTGCACAACCCGACCGGCCATTGCCTGAACCTGGCCCAGGCCTACGAAGTGCTGCGCCTGTGCGAAGGGGGCGAGGTGCTGATCGTCGAGGACGACACCTACGCCGCCTTCGCGCCCGCACACAGCCCGCGCCTGGCCGCGCTGGATGGGCTGCGCCGCACGCTCTATGTGAGCGGCTTTGCCAAGGTGCTGGGCGCGGGCTTGCGCGTGGGCTATGTGACCGGCCGGCCCGACCTGATTGCCCGCCTGGGGGAGCGCAAGCTGGTGCATGAGCTTTGCACCAGCGCCCTGCTGGAGCGCGCCCTGGCCGGCGTGCTGGCACGCGGCGCGCTGCGCCGCCAGGTCGAGCGTGTTCAGCAGCGCCTGGAAGCTGCCCGCGCCCGCTGCGCCCGTCTGGCCGGCCAGCACGGCTTCGCCTTTGCCGCCCCGCCCCAGGGCCTGTTCGGCTGGCTGGACACCGGCGTGGACAGCGAGCGCCTGACCCAGCGCATGCTGCTGGAAGGCTTTGCCTGCGCGCCCGAACTGCTGTTCAGCCCGAGCCGGCGCAGCGGCCCGCACATCCGCGTGAACTTCGCCTGCTCGCAGGACGCCAAGTTCTGGGCCGCGCTGGCACGCACGCGCGCGGCACTGGCATGAAGGAATCCCGGCCAAGCGACTCGGACTTGGCCCAACGCAAAGCAGATCCAAGCCGTCGCTTCGAATAATGGACGGAGATCGGAGTTCCCACCATGGCCGCCCCTGCCCTGCGCTTTCTTGTCGTCGACCCGCTTCAAGGCGTACGCCAGTTCGCACAGCGCCTGCTCGGCGGCTTTGGCATCGCCCCCGAGCAGCTGCGCGTGGCCGCCACGCCGGCCGAGGCCCTGCAGCAGGCCGAGGGCTGGACACCGGATTTCCTGTTCACCGACGCCTTTGCGAAGCAGACCCCGGACGGACTGGAGCTGTACGCCCAGTTGCGCGCCCGCCACCCGCATTGCCGGCTGGGGCTGACGGGCTTCGAGCTCAGCCCGGAGCTGAAGGCCCGCGCCCAGGCGCTGAACGCCCAGTTCGTGCTGGCCAAGCCCTTCAGCCCCGAGCAGCTGCGCGACACCTTGCAAGCCAGCCTGGACTGGATGGCGCGCGAGCGCCCCGAGCTGGCGGCACGCCTGGCCCAGCAGAGCCAAGGCCGGCTGGATGCCCGCGCCGGCCGCCGCATTGAGCTGCCGCCCATGCCCCTGCCCAAACCCATCAAACCCGGCGAGCAGGTGCAGCATGGCGGGCAACGGCGCAAGGTGGCCGCCGTGGTGATCCGCCACGGCGAGCAAGTGCTGCAGCTGGAGGGCGTGGCCGGCTTCGTGCCGGCGGACAAGGTCAGTCGCTGAGCGCGGTCCAGCGCTCCAGCAAGTGCATCAGCTCCTCGTCGATGGCGGCGGCGCGCGCCGTCACCTGGCTGATGCGCTCGGCCCCCTGGGTGTAGAGCTCGCTGCCGTTCATCAGGGCGTTCAGCTCGGCCTGCTCCTTTTCCAGGGCTTCGATCTGCGCCGGCAGGGCCTCCAGCTCGCGCTGTTCCTTGTAGCTGAGCTTGCGCTTCAGCGCCGGGCCGTCGCTGCGCGGCGCCGGGGCGGGCTTGGCGGCCTCCGCCTTGGGGCCGGCCGCCGCCTGGGCCGCCGCCCGGGCACGCTGGCTTTGCGCCAGCCAGTCCTCCACCCCGCCTTCGTACTCGCGCCACAGGCCCTGGCCCTCGGCCACCAGGGTGCTGGTGACCACGCGGTCGAGGAAGCGGCGGTCGTGGCTGACCAGGAAGACCGTGCCGGGGTAGTCGATCAGCAGCTCTTCCAGCAGGTCGAGCGTTTCGACGTCGAGGTCATTGGTCGGTTCGTCCAGCACCAGCACATTGGCCGGGCGCGCGAACAGGCGTGCCAGCAGCAGGCGGTTGCGCTCGCCGCCAGAGAGCGTGCGCACCGGGCTGTTGGCGCGCTGCGGCGCGAACAGGAAGTTCTGCAGATAGGTCATCACATGCTGGCGCTGCTCGCCGATCTCGATCCACTCCGAGCCGGGGCTGATGGTGTCGGCCAGCGTGGCATCGAGGTTCAGGCCGGCACGCATCTGGTCGAAATGCGCCACCTGGATCTTGGTGCCAGTGCGCACCGTGCCGCTGTCGGGCTGCAGCTCGCCCAGGATGAGCTTCAGCAAGGTGGTCTTGCCGGCGCCGTTCGGGCCCACCAGGCCGACCTTGTCGCCGCGCATGAACACGGCCGAGAGGTTCCTGACCACCGGCGGCGCACCGGCAAAGCCCTTGGTGACGTCCACCAGCTCGGCCACCAGCTTGCCGCTGCTTTCGCCCGCATCCACCTTGAGCTGGGCCTTGCCCTGCACATTGCGGCGCTGCGCATGCTCTTCGCGCAGCTTGACCAGGCGCGCCACCCGCGCCACCGAGCGGGTGCGGCGCGCTTCCACGCCCTTGCGGATCCACACCTCTTCCTGCGCCAGCAGCTTGTCGAAGCGCGCATTGGCCAGGGCCTCGGCCTCCAGCTCGCGCTGCTTGGCCGCTTCGAAGGCGGCAAAGTTGCCCGGGTAGCCGTGCAGCTGGCCGCGGTCCAGCTCGACGATGCGGGTGCAGACGGCATCCAGGAAGGCACGGTCGTGCGTGATGACCAGCAGGCTGCCAGGGAACTCGCGCAGCAGGCCTTCGAGCCAAAGGATGGCGTCCAAGTCCAGGTGGTTGGTGGGTTCGTCGAGCAGCAGCACATCGGGCTGCGCCACCAGGGCGCGCGCCAGCGCCACGCGCTTCTTCAAGCCGCCGCTCAGCTCCTCCACCCGGCGCGTGCCGTCCAGCCCGAGACGCTGCAGGCTTTCCGTGACGCGCTGCTCCCAGGTCCAACCGCCCAGGGCTTCCAGCCGGGTCTGCAGCGCATCCAGGTCCTCGCCCTCGGCATGGGCCTCGAAACGGGCACGCAGGTCGCGCGCCTCGGCCACGCCCTCGCTGACGGCCTCGAACACCGTGGCGCCCGGCGCGAACTCGGGCTCCTGCGGCACGTAGACGACGCGGGTTTCGAGCGAGCGCTGCAGCAGGCCGTCATCGAGCTTCTCCAGCCCGGCCAGGATCTTCAGGAGCGAGCTCTTGCCGCTGCCATTGCGGCCAATCAGGCCGACGCGCTCGCCGGCTTCCAGTGAAAACTCCGCCGCATCCAGCAGCGGCCAGTGCCCGAAGGCGAGGTGGGCATTTGTAAGAGACAGCAGGGCCATGGGGCGGGATTGTCCCCGGGGCGGTTCAACGAGCCAGATCGACCAAGGCCGAGTCCAGGCTGGCATGGCGGAAGCGGTAGCCCGCCGCCAGAGCCTTGCAGGGTGGCGCATGCTGGCCGTCCAGCAGCAGGGTGCTCATTTCGCCTGCCAGCCTACGCAAGGGCGCGCCCGGCATGCGCAGCCGCACCTGGCGGCCGAAGGAGGCGGCCAGGGCACGGGCAAAGCCGGCCTGATCCGCCGCCTGGGGCGCGCAGGCATTGACGGCCCCTTCCAGCTTCGGCTCGTTCAGTGCGAAGCGGATCAGGCCCACGGCGTCGTCCAGGTGGATCCAGGGCGCCGGCTGGCTGCCGGTCCCCAGCACCGCGCCCAGGCCGAGACGGGCCGCCAGGGCCTGCGGTGGGTAGGCGCCATCGCCCCGGCCCAGCACCACGCCCAAGCGCAGCCGCACCACCCGCAGGCCCAGGCCCTCGGCACGGCGGGCCTCGTGCTCGACGGCGGCGCAGAGCTCGGCCTGGAACTCATCGACGCGCGGCTCGGCGTCTTCATGCTGCGGCGCGCCGTCATTGCAGGCGCCGTAGTAGCCCACCGCCGAGGCCGCCACCAGCACCTTGGGCGCCTGCTGCAAGCGACGCATCAGCATCAAGAGGTCAGCCGCAATCCGGGCCCGGCTCCACAGCAACTCGCGCCGGCGCGCGGCCGTCCAGGGCAGGCCGAGCACGCGCGCGCCGGCCAGGTTGACGACGGCCTCGATGCGAGTCTCTGCAGGAATGTCATCCAGCCGTTCCACCACCCAGACGCCGCGGTCAAACAGCGCGCGGGCCTGACGGCCGTCGCGGCTCAGCGCAATCACGCGCCGGCCCTCGTGGCGCAAAGCGGCCACCAGGGCCTGGCCGACGAAGCCCGTGGCGCCGGCCACCAGCACGGCCGGGGCCAGGAGGTCGGGTTGGGGCAATTCAGCTGCCGCCATGGCACCCAGGCGGCGCACCGCCCGCGCGTTGCGCAGGCTCCAGGCCCCAACGCCCAGGCCGTAGAGCGTGAACAGGGCCGAGACCCAGCCATGCGAATGGAAGACCAGTGCGCTGGGCTGCTGCCACCAGGCCCAGGCAATCGGCGCGAACAGGCCGATGAAGAGCCCGTAGCTCACCGTCAGCACCGTGTGCAGCCAGCGCTCGAAGGGCGGCAGGCGGCGCGTGCGGTCTTCCTCCAGAAAGTCCGCCAGCGTGATGCAGAGCTCGGCCCCCAGCACGCCGGCCAGCAGGCCAGCGAACAGCCCGTGCCATTCAAACCAGGCCAGGCCGATGAACAGCAGGGCATAGAGCGCTTCGCGCGCCGCGTGCAGACGCAGCTCGCGCCGTGCCGAGACGCGCTGCGGCAGCTTGGCTTCCCATTCGTGGTGCCAGAGGTTGTCAAAGGCGCCCAGCAGGGCCTGAAAGCTGAGCAATGCAAAGACGGTGTTCATTCAAGCCTCCTCGGGGTCGGCGAACACGCCGGTTTGGTGAAAGGTCTCGCCCCAGAGCGGGTGCGTCATGGACAGGCTGAAACGGAAGCGCCCCGCGCCCAGGTCCTGGTGGCTGACCCGGCAAACGCCCGGGCTGGCCCAGGTGGGCAAGGGCAGGCGTAAGCCGCGCCAGGCCAGGAAGTAGCGGCGGCTCTGGAACACCAGGACGCCCTGCTCCTCAAACACCTCCAGCGCCATGCCCAGGCCGCCGACGGTCCGCTCCACCAGGCCGCCGTCCGGGCCCAGCTCTTTGGTCGAGCAGACGCAGGTGGCGTCTGAGCCGCTGCCGATCCAGCGCTCCCACACCACCCCACCCTGCCCGTCCGGCACCACGCGCACGGTGGCAGGCAAGTGGCTGGCCCGCAGCGTGGTCAGCGGCCCCTTGAAGCAGCGGCTCGCCCAGGCGAACAGCCGGCCGATGCGGGAACAGTGCAGGCTCAGCTCACCGCGGTAATGGGCTTCGGCGTGACCCGCGGCAAAGCGGCGCCGCACCGCAGCGGGGAGGCGGGCCCAAGCGACAGGGCCGAGTAGGGCGGCCAAGTCCAACGAGGCCGGAGTAGCGGAGAGCAGAGCAGGCACGGCATGGGGCGTCACACCCGGCTATTGCGGGAACCATGCCAAGGCGCTGAAGCGTCTTAAATCATTGATTTCATTACGATTTTCAATACCAACTGCACACCTCGGATACAGTCTTGCGCCACCCAATTGATTACTTTGTTAACACCCATGCCCATCCGTATCGCTCTCGGCTTGGCGATCTTTGAATCCCTGGTGCTGGCGGGCGTACTGTGGGCCTGGGCCGGGCGGGTGGCGGGCGGGCGGCTGCTGGCGACCTTTTTGTGCGGCATCGCGCTCTGGATGGCCGGCAACGAGCTGCCGAACTGGTTCGGCCCCGAAATCGGGCCCGCAGCCTTCAAGCTGATGTCCCTGGCGCCTGCCATTTCGGCCCTGTTCTTTCACTTCTGCGCGGTGTTCTGCCGCCTGGATCTGCGCCCCGCGGCCGTGGCCCTGGCCTATGCGCTGGGCGTAGGCGGCAGCCTGCTGGCCTGGTTGAGCGAACCGGCCGCGCTGGTATGGCGCGAACACGTAGGCTGGTTGGCGGTGGTGAAGACGCCCGGCGTGATTGCGAGCGCGGCCTGGGTGCTGCTCGGCAGCGCCGGCCTGGCGGTGCTCCTGCAAGCCCTGTTGCGCACCCAGGCGCCGGTGCGCCAGCAGATCCTGGCCGTGGCCGCCTCCAGCCTGTGGAGCCTGTTTTGCCTGGCGGGCTACGGCATCGCCCTGGCCGATCTGCCGCTCTACCCCTGGCCCCTGCTGGGCCTGCCGCTGTACCCGCTGATCCTGGTCTATGGCGTGCTGCGCTATGGCGTGTTCGCCGCCAATGCCTGGGCGGGGCGGGCGCTGGTGTGGACCCTGCTGCTGGGCATCGGCCTGGGTGTGGTGGCGCTGATGCCCCTGCTGCTGCCCTTCGATTCGCGCTGGCTCAATGGGCTGGCGGTGGCCGCCGTCTGCCTGGCGCTGGTGGGCCCGGTGCGCGGCTTCGTGCAGCGCCTGATCTACCCCGGCGGCACGGTGAGTGCCGAAGACCTTGCGGCCTGGCGGCGCGAACTGGCCGGGGCCGAAAGCCTGGAGTCCTTGGCGCCGCGCGCCGCCGCCCTGCTGAGCCTGCGCCTGGCCATGCCCGTGGCCCTGCGCCTGGACCCCAGCCAGCCCGAACCTGCCGGTCAACCCTGGCTGGACGGGCGGCGCGGCGCGCAGGGCTGGGAGCTGACGCTGAAGGGCTGGGAGGCCGCCCCGCCGGGCCCGCGCCACCTCGCCGAAATCTTCGGCAGCCTGGTGGCCGAGGCCGCGGCCCAGGTGGAGCGCGCCCAGCAGCTGGCCGCGCGCGAACGCGAGCAGCAGCTGCAGGCCCGCCTGGCCGAGCTGGGCGCGCTGGCCGCCACGGTGGCGCATGACATCCGCAACCCGCTCAACATCATTTCCATGGCCGTGGCCCTGGCACCGGCCGAAACCCGCCAGGAAGTGGGCACGCAGGTCGAGCGCATTGCGCACCTGACACGCGACCTGCTGGACTACGCCAAGCCCTGGAAGCTGCAGCGCGAGCGCAGCGAGCCCGCCGCGCTCTTGCAGACGCTGACGCCGCGCTGGCCCAAGCTGGCATTCGGCCCGGGCCTGGCCCAGGCCCCCGCGCTGGACTGGGACCCGCGCCGCGTCGAGCAGGCGCTGACCAATCTGCTCGACAACGCCTATGCCCTGGCCGAGCGGGTCGAGATCGATGCCGATTGGGACGAGCACAGCCTGCGCCTGCGCATCTGCGACGACGGCCCCGGCGTGCCGGCCGATCTGGGCGAACGCGTGTTCGAACCCTTTGCCTCGCGTAGCCCCGGCGGCACCGGCCTGGGCCTGGCCATCGTGG
>JBDHSJ010000057.1:0-20036 GCA_039808065.1 Burkholderiaceae bacterium
CCACGGCCAGTCTGGTGCTGCAGGACGAGCAGGTCGAGGCCGCACTCTCTGAGCGGCTGAATGCCCTGCTGGCCGAGGGTGACGCTGTGCCCGAGCCGGCTGCGGCCGAGCTGGCGCCCGCCGAAGCGGAAAAGCGTGTGCTCGCTCCGGAGGCTGATGCGCCCAAGCTGCAAAAGGTGCTGGCGCAGTCCGGTGTTGGCTCGCGTCGCGACATCGAGTCCTGGATTGCCGAGGGCAAGATTGAGGTCAATGGCGAGCCGGCCCACATCGGCCAGCGTATTTCCTGGGGCGACCGGGTCAGCGTCAACGGCAAGCCGGTCAAGATCCGCATCCAGCCGCCCCTGCCGCGGGTGCTGGCTTATCACAAGCCGGTGGGCGAGATCGTCACATTCAACGACCCCGAGGGTCGTCCCACGGTGTTCCGCTCCCTGCCCAAGCTGCAGATGGGCAAGTGGCTGTCGGTCGGCCGACTGGACATCAACACCGAAGGTCTGTTGCTGTTCACCAACTCCGGCGATCTGGCCAATCAGCTGATGCACCCGCGCTTCGGTGTGGAGCGGGAGTACGCGGTGCGCGTGCTGGGCCAGCTGGACGATGAAGCTAAGGCGCGGCTGCTCGAAGGGGTGGAGGTCGACGGGCAGACGGCGGCGTTCAAGAGCATCGAGAACGCCGGTGGCGACGGTGCCAACCGCTGGTATCGCGTCGTCATCACCGAGGGGCGCAACCGTGAGGTGCGCAAACTGTTTGATGCCGTGGGTCTGACGGTCAGTCGCCTGATCCGGGTGCGCTACGGCAGCGTGGTGCTGCCGCTGGGGCTGAAGCGCGGTGTCTGGGTGGAGCTGAATGGCTTCGACGTCAAGTCCATCCGCCGGCTGGCCCAGCCGGGCGGGGGCGAGGAGCGCCGCCCCGACGGCGGCCGCGGTGCACCGCGGGGTGACAAGGGCAAGGGCCCGCGCGACAACCCGCGCGCCGAACGCCCCCCACGTGCCGAAGCGCCCTTTGCCGAGCGTCCACCGCGTGCCGAACCGCGCCCGCGCCCCGAGGACGACGACGACTACATGCCGCGCGACATCAACCCGTTGGAGCAGACCTTCGATCGGCGCTTCGCGAAGAGCAAGCGCGGCTTCCCGCAGGGTTTTGGGCATGGCGGGAGCGCGCCGGATCACGGCCAAGCGCCGCGCGGTCGCGGTCCGGGTGGCGAGCCCGACCCGATGCGCACCTCGGTGGGCTATATCGGTGCCGACAGCTTCCATCGCCGCAGTGGCGGCGGTGGCGGTGGCAAGGGCGGTGGTGGCGGGGGCAAGCGCCGTCGCTGAGTTGTCGCTTTCAATCAGCCTGCTCCCGCGCAGCTCAGGTAGCTGACGGGGGTCATGGCCCTGCACCTACAATCGCGGGCTTTGCCGAATTGCCAGTAAAAGGAGAAACCCCATGGCCATCGAACGTACCCTGTCCATCATCAAGCCCGATGCCGTCGCCAAGAACGTCATCGGTCAAATCCTGGCCCGCTTCGAAGGCGCCGGCCTGAAGATCGTCGCCGCCAAGATGGTGCACCTGTCGCGCGCCGAGGCCGAGGCCTTCTACGCCGTGCACAAGGCCCGCCCCTTCTTCAACGACCTGGTGAACTTCATGATCTCCGGCCCGGTGATGATCCAGGTGCTGGAAGGCGAAGGCGCGATCCTGAAGAACCGCGACCTGATGGGCGCCACCGACCCGAAGAAGGCTGAGAAGGGCACCATCCGCGCCGACTTCGCCGACAGCATCGACGCCAATGCCGTGCATGGCTCCGACGCCGCCGAGACCGCTGCCGTGGAAGTGGGCTTCTTCTTCCCGGGCATGAACGTCTACAGCCGTTAATGGCCATGACGGCAACCAATCTGCTCGGGTTTGACCTGGAGGGCTTGGTTGCCTATTGCGAGGGGCTGGGCGAAAAGCGCTTCCGCGCCGTCCAGCTCTTTCGCTGGATTCACCAGCGCGGGGTCGCTGACTTCGCGCAGATGAGCGATCTGGCCAAGTCCCTGCGGGACAAGCTGGCCCAGAACGCCGAAGTCAGCGCGCTGCGCGTGCTGTCGGAGCAGCGCTCGGCCGACGGCACGATCAAGTGGCTGTTTGACGTCGGCAATGGCGACGCGGTCGAGTCCGTCTACATCCCCGAGGACGACCGCGCCACGCTGTGCATCTCTTCCCAAGCCGGCTGCGCGGTCGGCTGCCGCTTCTGCTCCACCGGCCACCAGGGCTTCAGCCGCAACCTCAGCACGGCCGAGATCGTGGCGCAACTGTGGTTCGTCGAGCACCTGCTGCGCGGCGAGGGCAAGGCACGCGACCAGAGTGGCCGCGTGATCAGCAACATCGTCATGATGGGCATGGGCGAGCCGCTGCAGAACTACGCGGCCCTGGTGCCGGCGCTGCGCACCTTTCTGGATGACCACGGCTACGGCCTGTCGCGCCGTCGCGTGACGGTCTCGACCTCCGGCGTCGTGCCGATGATCGACCGCTTGCGCGAGGACTGCCCGGTGGCGCTGGCAGTGTCTCTGCACGCGCCCGACGACGCGCTGCGCGACCAGCTGGTGCCGCTGAACAAGAAGTACCCGATTGCCGAGCTGCTCGATGCCTGCAAGCGCTACCTGGAGTCGGCTCCGCGCGACTTCATCACCTTCGAGTACTGCATGCTCGACGGCGTCAACGATGCGCCGGAACAGGCTGAACAGCTGGTCAAGCTCTTGAAGAGCAAGGTGCCCTGCAAGCTCAATCTCATTCCCTTCAATCCCTTCCCGGCCTCCGGCCTGAAGCGCAGCGGGCGTGAACGCGTGTTGGCCTTTGCCGAGGTGTTGATCCGAGCCGGCATCGTGACTACGGTCCGCAAGACCCGGGGGGATGACATCGACGCGGCCTGCGGCCAGCTTGCTGGCGAGGTGCAGGACCGCACCCGCGCCGAGCAGCGCATGACGCGCGCCCCGGTGGTGGTGCACCGCCGGCCGAGCCCCTGAAGAATCGCGATCCCAGTCCACTGCGAAGGCTGCCCATGCTGCGTGCGCTACTAGCTGCCAGTTGTCTGACCGTTCTAGCCGCCTGCGCTCAGCAGCAGGCTCCACGCGAGCCCCGCACCGAGGTGGACGCCAACGAGGTGGAACGCCGCGCGGCGATGCGCATCGAACTGGCCGGTGGCTACTTGGCCCGTGGCCAGTACAACGTGGCGCTGGACGAGGTCAAGCAGGCCTTGGCGCTGCGTCCGGACACCCGCGAAGGCTTGAACCTGCGCGCGTTGATCTTGGCGGCCATGGGCGAGACCGGTGCGGCCGAGGAGGGCTTCCGTCGCATCCTCACCCTCTACCCGAATGACCCCGATACCCTGCACAACATGGCCTGGATGGCCTGCCAGCAGCGGCAATGGGAGCAGGCCTTCAGCCGCTTTGAGGAGGCGCTCAAGCAGCCCAGCTACCGTGCGCCTGCGCGCAGTTGGCTGGCCAAGGGCGTGTGCGAGCTGCGGGCCGAACGCCTGGAGGTGGGCGAGCGCAGCCTGATGCGGGCCTTCGAACTTGACCCGGCCAACCCGAACATCAATTTCACGCTGGCCGATCTGCTGCTCCGCACCAACCAGCTGGAGCGGGCGCGCTTCTATGCCGCCCGCGTGAACGCCAGTGCCGCCAATGCCCAAAGCCTGTGGCTGGCTGCGCGCATTGAGCAGCGCCTGGGCAACCGCCCGGGCACCGCCGAGTGGGGGCAGCGCCTGCTGCGGGAGTACCCGCAGGCCGCAGAAGCCCAGCTTTACCGCGACGGACGCTTCGAATGAGCGAGCAACGATCTGCTGCCGGCGCGGGCGCCTGGCTGGCCGCGGCCCGCAAGACACGCGGCCTGAGCCTGGCCAGCCTGGCCGCCCAGTTGAAGGTGCCTGAGACCCGCCTGGCCGCACTGGAGGCTGAACGTTGGTCCGAATTGCCCGACGGCCCCTACGCCCGTGGCCTGGCCACTTCGTTCTGCCGGGCACTGGGCCTGGACCCCAAGGAAGTGCTGCAGCTGATGCCGGGCGCGGCTCCGGTGGCGCTGGAGAAGGTGGCCGAGGGCATCAACCGCCCGCTGCAGTTGCACCCCCGGCAGCGTCTGCAGGCATCCGGTCCCTTGCTCCTGCTGTTGCTGTTGTTGCTGGCCGTAGCTGCAGGGGTGGCCCTCTGGCCACAAGGGCGTAGCTTGCCGTGGTCTTTTGCCAGCCAGGTACCTGAAGCCGATGCCGAGCCGGTACGGATGGTGGAGGCTCCGTCGGTTCCGCTCCCCGTGACCGCGCCCGCCAGCCAAGCGGCCTCGCAATCGCCCCGGCCATCCGCCTCGGTCGCTCAGGGGGGCACTGCCGCCTCTGCGCCTCCCCCGGTGCCAGTTACCGCGCCTGTGCAGCCCAGCTCGGCGTCGGTGGCAGTGGCGGCGTCGGTGCCGGTTGCGCAGGGTGTCAGTCCGGTGCCTGCGCCCGTTGCGACAAACGAAGCGGCCCTGCTCACGGTGGTGGCGCGCGAAGAAACCTGGGTCAGCATCTCCGACGCCCGTGGTGCCAGCCTCGTCGCACGCGTGCTGACGGCTGGTGAGCGGCTGCAATTTGAGGCGCCTGCAGCGCCCCTGCGTGTCGTGCTGGGCAACGCGCCGGGCGCCGAACTGAACTGGCGCGGCCAGAGCCAGGATTTGGCGCCCTTCCACGCCGTGCGCGTGGCCCGCCTGACCTTGAACTGAGCGTCATGAATCCGCAGCACCCTTCTGAGGCCATCCTCGGCCTTCCCATTCCCGCCCGGCGCAGCCTGCAAGCGCGCGTGAGGTGGGCCGATCGCCTGGTGACGATCGGCGGTGACGCGCCGGTGCGCATCCAGTCGATGACGAACACCGACACGGTGGATGTCATCGGCACCGCCATCCAGGTCAAGGAGCTGGCGATTGCCGGCTCGGAGCTGGTGCGCATCACCGTCAACACGCCCGAGGCCGCCGAGGCCGTGCCGCATATTCGCGAGCAACTGGACCGCATGGGCATCGACGTGCCCTTGGTCGGCGACTTCCACTACAACGGCCACCGTCTGCTGAGCGAGTTCCCGGCCATGGCGGCGGCTTTGAGCAAGTACCGCATCAACCCGGGCAATGTGGGCAAAGGCGACAAGAAGGACCGCCAGTTCGCCCAAATGATCGAGGCGGCGCTCCAGCACGACAAAGTGGTGCGCATCGGCGTCAACTGGGGCAGCCTGGACCAGGAGCTGCTGGCCGGGCTGATGGACGAAAACGCCCAGCGCGCCCAGCCTTGGGACGCCAAGTCGGTGATGTACCAGGCGCTGATCGACTCCGCGCTGCAGTCTGCCGCCTACGCGGTGGAGCTTGGCATGGATCCGGGCCAGGTCATCATCAGCTGCAAGGTCAGTGGCGTGCAGGAACTGATTACCGTCTACCGCGAACTGAACCACCGCACCCGCCACCCGCTGCATTTGGGCCTGACCGAGGCTGGCATGGCCACCAAGGGCACAGTGGCTTCCACGGCGGCGCTCTCTGTGCTGCTGCAGGAAGGCATTGGCGACACCATCCGCGTCAGCCTCACCCCCCAGCCGGGCGAAGCCCGCACCCAGGAAGTGGTGGTGGCCTCGGAGATCCTGCAGGCCCTGGGCCTGCGCACCTTCAACCCCAGCGTCACCGCCTGCCCGGGCTGCGGCCGCACCACCAGCACCACCTTCCAGGAGCTGGCCAAGCAGATCGATGACTTCCTGCGCGAGCAGATGCCGGTCTGGCGCGCGCGCTGCCCCGGCGTCGAGAACCTCAAGGTCGCGGTGATGGGCTGCATCGTTAACGGGCCCGGCGAGAGCAAACATGCCGACATCGGCATCAGCCTGCCCGGCACCGGCGAGGCGCCGGCCGCACCGGTCTTCATCGACGGCGAGAAGGCCCTGACCTTGCGCGGCGAAGGCATCGCCCGCGAATTCCAGACTCTGGTCGAGAACTACATTGAGCGCCGCTTCGGCGCCACCGCATCCGCATGACTGAGCAGAAGAAGCCCGAGCCCCTGAAGGGCGTCAAGGGCATGAACGACACCTTTGCGCCCGCGTCCGGCCACTGGGAGTGGCTGGAGGGGCAAATGCGTGAGCTGCTGCGCCTCTACGGCTACCGCAACGTCCGCACACCCATCGTCGAGCCGACGGCGCTGTTCGTGCGCGGCATTGGCGAGGTCACCGACATCGTCGAGAAGGAGATGTACACCTTCACCGACAAGCTCAACGGCGACGAACTGGCGCTGCGCCCCGAAATCACCGCGGGCCTGGTGCGTGCGGTGATCGAGCACAACGCGCTCTATGACGGCGCGCTGCGGCTGTGGTCCATCGGCCCGGTGTTCCGCCACGAGCGCCCGCAGAAGGGCCGCTACCGCCAGTTCCACCAACTGGACGTCGAAGCCATGGGCTTTGCCGGGCCGGATGTGGACGCCGAGCTGATCCTGCTGAGCCGGGCGCTCTGGCAGCGCCTGGGCTTGAAGGTGGGGGAGGACATCCTGCTGGAGCTCAACAGCCTGGGTGAGCCAAGCGAACGCGCCGCCCATCGCACGGCCCTGATTGCCTATCTGGAAGCGCACCAGGAACTGCTGGACGAGGATGCGCGCCGCCGCCTGCACACCAATCCGCTGCGTGTGCTCGATACCAAGAACCCGGCCATGCAGGCCATGGTCGAGGCCGCACCCAAGCTGCTGGATTTCCTGGGCCCCGAATCGCTGGCGCACCTGAATGCGGTGCGCGCGGCGCTGGATGCTGCCGGCCTGGCCTACACCATCAACCCGCGCCTGGTGCGCGGGCTGGACTACTACAACCGCACGGTGTTCGAGTGGGTCACGCCGCACCTGGGCAGCCAGGCCACGGTGTGCGGGGGCGGCCGCTATGACGGCTTGATCGCTCAGCTTGGTGGCAAGGGCGCACCGGCGGTGGGCTTCGGCCTGGGCATGGAGCGACTGCTGCTGCTGCTCGAAGCCCTGAACCTGCTTCCCGGTGAAGACACGCCCGACGCCTACGCCGTGCTGCCCGATGCTGCCGCACTGCCTCAGGTCTTGCCGGTGTTGCAGGCCTTGCGTGCCGCCGGCCTGGCCGTGCAGATGCATGCCGGTGGCGGCAGCATGAAGTCGCAGTTCAAACGCGCCAACGGCAGCGGGGCGCGTTATGCCCTGGTGTTTGGCGGGGATGAGCTGGCGCGCGGCGAGGTGGCCATCAAGCCCCTGCGCGACGAGGGCGCCTCCCAGTTCAGCCGTGCCTTGGACCAGGCGGCCCAGTGGGCGCCCGAGCTCCGGACCGCATAATCCCGCCGCTTTTTCCGCCCGTTTTCACTGCGACCCGCCATGGCCACGCTTGACCTCCAAGAACAAGAACAACTCGACAACCTCAAGGCCTTCTGGCAGCGCTGGGGCAACCTCATCACCACCCTGGTGACGCTGGCACTACTGGCCTTTGCCGGCTGGAACGGCTGGACCTGGTGGCAGCGCGAGCAAGGCCTGAAGGCCAGCCTGCTGTACGACGAAGTCGAGCGTGCCGCCGAGGCCAAGGACGTCGACAAGACCCTGCGCATGTGGCAGCAGATGAAGGAGCAGATGCCGCGCGCCACGTTCACGGCCCACGCGGCGCTGCTGACCGCACAAGTCGCCTTCGACGGCGGCAAGGCCGATGCCGCCCTGGGCGCGCTGGAGTGGGCGGCCGAGCAGGCCAAGCCCCAGGCGCT
This sequence comes from Burkholderiaceae bacterium, assembly GCA_039808065.1. GTDB lineage: Bacteria > Pseudomonadota > Gammaproteobacteria > Burkholderiales > Burkholderiaceae_C > Inhella. The sequence continues at coordinate 7,702 of JBDHSJ010000057.1, forward strand.
GCAGGAACTGGCGCTGCTGCGACTGGCCGCTGTGCACCTGGAAGCGAAGCGCTTTGCGCCGGCCGAAGCCGCGCTGGCGCGCATCCAGTCCACCGCCTACGCCGGCCTCGTGGCCGACAAGCGCGGCGATCTGGCCCAGCTTCAGGGCCAGGCCGACAAAGCGCGCGAACACTACCAAGCCGCCTTCCTGGCCCTGCCCAAAGAGCAGCCCTACCGGCAACTTGTCGAGGCCAAGCTGACCGCTCTGGGCGTGGACACCAGCAGCCTGACGGCCAAGGAAACCAAGTGATGCCGATTTCTCGCGCCCTGTTGGCGTTGCCGCTCAGCCTGGCGCTGGGGGCTTGTTCCCTGTTCGGCAGCGATGCCCCGAAGCCCACGCCCTTGCAGGCGGTCAGCCCAAGCCTGGCCGGACGCGTGGTGTGGAGCGCGCGCATCGGCGATGTTGACTTCCCGCTGCAGGTGGCGGCCACGGCTGACCGCTTTGTCGTGGCCGACAGTGGCGGCCGCGTGCTGGCCTTGCGCGCCCAGGATGGCACTGAGGTTTGGCGCGGCGACGCCGGCGCCAAGCTGATGGCGGGCGTGGGCAGCGACGGCCGCTGGGCTGCGGTCGTCACGCGCGACCAGGACCTGGTCGTGCTGGATGCTGGCCGCGAGATCTGGCGCAAACGTCTGGCCGCGCCTGTGCACACCGCCCCCCTGGTGGCCGGTGAGCGCGTTTTTGTGCAGAGCGTGGACCGTGCCGTGCAGGCCTTCGATGTGCTCGACGGTCATCGCCTGTGGGAACTGCGCCGCCCGGGCGATGCGCTGCTGCTGGCCCAGCCCGGCGGGCTGGCCGCCTTCAAGGACACCCTGGTGGTGGGGCAGGGGGCTCGCCTGGCGGGTGTGGACCCGTTGCGCGGCATCTTGCGCTGGGAGGCCAATGTGGCCAGCCCGCGTGGCACCAACGAGGTCGAGCGCCTGGCCGATGTGGTCGGGCCGCTGGCCCGCACCGGCGACCTGCTGTGCGCCCGAGCCTTCCAGTCGGCGGTGGGCTGCGTCAATGCCCAGCGCGGCAGCTTGGTGTGGAGCCGACCGAGTGCCGGCGCCAAGGGCGTGACGGCGGACAGCAAGGCCGTGATCGGTTTCGACGCGGTGGATCGCCTGACTGCTTGGCGTACCGAGAACGGTGAAACCCTGTGGAGCAACGAGGAGTACCAGCACCGCCAGCTGAGCGCTCCGCTGCTCAGCGGCTCCAATCTGGTGTTTGGCGACCTGGAAGGTCAGGTCCACTTCCTTGCTCGGGATACCGGCAAGATCCAATTGCGCGTGCCGACGGGGGGCAGCCCCATCGCTGCCGGCATGACGCAATCGGGCTCCACCCTGCTGGCCGTGGCGCGCAATGGCGGCGTGCACGCCCTGCGCCTCGAATAAGGCTCTGATGAAACCCGTCATCGCCCTGGTGGGTCGCCCCAATGTGGGCAAGTCCACGCTGTTCAACCGCTGCACCAAGAGCCGCGATGCCATCGTGGCCGACTACGCCGGCTTGACGCGTGACCGCCACTACGGTGACGGCCGCATCGGCCGGCGCGAGTTCATCGTCATCGACACTGGTGGTTTCGAGCCCACGGCCGAGACCGGCATCGTCAAGGAAATGGCCAAGCAGACGCGTCAGGCCGTGGCCGAGGCGGATGCGGTCATCTTCGTGACCGATGTCCGGGCCGGCATCTCGGCTCAAGACCATGACATCGCGTCCTACCTGCGCACCTCGGGCAAGAAGGTGCTGCTGGCGGTGAACAAGGCCGAGGGCATGAAGGATGCGCCGGCGCTGGCGGAGTTTTACGAACTCGGCATTGGCGAGCCCATTCCCATCTCTGCTGCGCATGGCCAGGGCATTCGCAGCCTGCTGGAAGCCGCGCTGGAGGGCTTTGAGGAGCCCCCTGAGGACGACGAGGCTGAACAGGGCGACAAGCCGATCCGCCTGGCCGTGGCCGGCCGGCCGAACGTCGGCAAGAGCACCTTGATCAACGCCTGGCTCGGTGAAGAGCGTTTGGTGGCCTTCGACATGCCGGGCACCACGCGCGACGCCATCAGCGTGCCTTTCGAGCGCGACGGCCGCAAGTTCGAGCTGATCGACACCGCCGGCCTGCGCCGCAAGGGCAAGGTGTTCGAGGCGATCGAGAAGTTCTCGGTCGTCAAGACCCTGCAGGCGATTGCCGATGCCAATGTGGTGCTGCTGCTGGTGGATGCGACTCAGGGCGTGTCCGACCAGGACGCGCACATCGCCGGTTACATCCTCGAATCCGGCCGCGCAGTGGTCATCGCCATCAACAAGTGGGATGCCATCGACAGCTACCAGCGCCAGATGCTGGAGCGTTCGATCGAAGCGCGTCTGTCCTTCCTGAAGTTCGCGCCGCTGGTGCATATCTCGGCGCTGAAGCGGCAGGGTTTGGGGCCGCTTTGGAAGGCGCTGGCCGAGGCCCATTCATCGGCCTTCAAGAAGCTCAGCACGCCGGTGCTGACGCGCCTGATCCACGAGGCCGTGCAGCACCAGCAGCCGCAGCGTGTGGGCGCCTTCCGGCCCAAGCTGCGTTATGCGCACCAAGGCGGCATGAACCCGCCCATCGTGGTCGTGCACGGCAACTCGCTGGAGCATGTCAGCGACTCGTACAAGCGCTACCTCGAGGGCCGCATCCGCACCCATTACGGGCTGACCGGTACGCCAATGCGCATCGAAATGCGCTCGGGTAGCAACCCCTTCGACAACGAATCTTGACCCTGCCATTCGGCCGGGGGTGGGGCCTGTGTTAAGGTGCCGCGGCACTGCCCACCACAACCAACACGGAGCATATCGTGAGCAATAAAGGCCAACTGCTGCAGGATCCCTTTCTGAACCTGCTGCGCAAGGAACATGTGCCGGTGTCGATCTACCTCGTCAACGGCATCAAGCTGCAGGGCCAGATCGAATCGTTCGACCAGTACGTGGTGCTGCTGCGCAACACGGTGACCCAGATGGTCTACAAGCACGCCATCTCCACCGTGGTTCCCGGTCGCGCGGTGAACTTCCACCCCAGCGACGCAGGCGCCTGAGCCGCGTGCTGAACTCCGCGGGCCCGCGCCCGCGGCGCATCCTTTGAACGACACCTTCATTGCCGAACCAGCCCGCGTGGTGCTGGTCGGTGTCGACTTCGGGCGTGACCCCGATTTTGACGACAGCCTGGACGAACTGGCCCTGCTGGCCGGTACCGCCGGGGATCTGGCCGTGGCGCGCGTCATTGCGCGCCGCAAGGCGCCCGATGCGGCGCTGTTCGTGGGCAGCGGCAAGGCCGACGAGATCAAGGCCCTGGTGCTGGGTGAACGCGCTGAAGCGGTGTTGTTCGACCAGGCCTTGTCGCCCATCCAGCAGCGCAATCTTGAAAATCTTCTGGGCGTGCCGGTTTCCGATCGCACGGCCTTGATCCTGGAGATCTTTGCCCAGCGTGCCCGCAGTCACGAGGGCAAACTGCAGGTTGAGTTGGCGCAGCTTCAGTACCTGGCCACGCGCCTGGTGCGGCGCTGGTCCCACCTGGAACGCCAGCGCGGCGGCATCGGCGCGCGCGGCGGCCCGGGCGAGCGCCAGATGGAGCTGGACCGCCGCATGATTGATGAACGCATCAAGCAGCTGAAGATCCGCCTGCAAAAGGTCGAGCGCCAGCGCAACACCCAGCGCAAGGCGCGGGCGCGTGGCGGCCAGTTGCGGGTCTCGCTGGTCGGCTACACGAACGCCGGCAAGTCCACGCTGTTCAACGCGCTGACCAAGGCCGGTAGCTATGCCGCCGACCAGCTCTTTGCCACGCTGGACACCACCACGCGAGCGCTTTATCTCGGTGCGGACAACAGCGGTGCGCTGCTGTCCGACACGGTGGGCTTCATCCGCGACCTGCCGCACAAGCTGGTGGAGGCCTTCAAGGCCACGCTGCAGGAGGCCGCCGATGCCCATCTGCTGCTGCATGTGATCGACTGCGCGTCGCCCAAGCTGCTGGAGCAGTGGGCCGAGGTCGAGCGGGTACTGAGCGAAATCGACTGCGCCGACACGCCGCAGATCGTGGTCTTCAACAAGCTGGATCGCCTGCCCGAGGTGGCGCGACCGCGCCGCCTGGTGGACCAGGTGCAGCGTCCCGACGGCAGCCGCGTGCTACGGGTATTCGTCAGCGCCTACAGTGGCGAAGGGCTGCCGGAATTGCGTGCGGCCCTGGCCGCCGTGGCGCGTGGCGAGGATGCCGCCCAAGCCTTGAGTTTGGACGCACAGCCCCCAGCTCTGATCGACACTGCGGTCCTGCCCCTTCCGCACCCCTGAATACCAACCGGTGATTGCATGACGGACCGTCTCCACGAGCCCGCCCCCCACCTCCTGGCCCGCTTGCAGCGCACGCTGCGAGGGGTGTTCGCCCAGCAGGAAGGCCCCCCCGATTTGGACGAGTTGTGGCGCGATTTCAAGCGCAAGCTCGGCAACTTGCTGCCCGGCGGTGGTGGCAATGGCCCGCGCCGGCCCGACTCGCCTCAGCCCGACGCGCGCGCCGCTGGGGCGGGCATTGGCTTGATCCTGGGGGTCGTGGCGCTGGGCTGGTTGGGCAGCGGCTTCTTCATCGTGCAGGAAGGCCAGCAGGCCGTCGTCACCTCTTTCGGCAAGTACGACAAGACGGTCGAGGCAGGCTTTCAGTGGCGGCTCCCCTATCCCTTCCAGGCGCACGAAACGCTCAGCGTGACTCAATTGCGCTCAGTCGAGGTGGGGCGCAACAGCGTGGGATCGGCCACTGGTCTGCGCGACTCTTCCATGCTGACGCAGGACGAGAACATCGTCGATATCCGCTTCACGGTGCAGTACCGGCTGAAGGATGCGCGCGAGTTTCTGTTCGAGAACCACAAGCCCGACGAAGCGGTGCAGCTTGCGGCCGAGTCGGCTGTGCGTGAAATCGTTGGCCGCTCCAACATGGACTCGGTGCTGTACGAGCAGCGCGACGCGATCGCCAATGACCTGGCCAAATCGGTGCAAGCTCAGCTGGATCGACTGAAGGCCGGCATCCTGGTGGTGAGCGTGAACATGGGCAGCGTGCAGGCACCCGAGCAGGTGCAGGCAGCCTTCGACGACGCCTTCAAGGCCGGCGCGGACCGCGAGCGCGAGAAGAATCTGGGCGAGGCCTACGCCAATGACGTCATTCCCAAGGCCAAGGGCACGGCGGCTCGACTGATGCAGGAAGCCGAGGCCTACCGGGCGCGTGTCGTGGCGGTGGCGGAGGGTGATGCGCAGCGCTTCCGCGCCGTGCTGGCGGAGTATCAAAAGGCCCCTGGCGTCACACGCGACCGCCTCTACATCGACACCATGCAGCAGGTCTATGCCAACGTCAGCAAGGTGATGGTGGATGCGCGCGCGGGCTCCAACTTGCTGTACCTGCCACTCGACAAGCTGCTGGGTTCGCCGCAGCCGGCGGCGACTGCCGCGCTGCCGCAGGCGGTGACGCTCCCGCCTGCCACCGACAGCAGCCAGACCGTGAACATTGATGTGCGCTCGCGCGACGGCCAGCGCTCGCGCGACCGCGAAGGTCGTTGAGCCAGCCGAGGACCCGACATGAACCGAATCATTTCCGTGCTGTTTGGTGCCCTGGTGGCCCTCCTGGTTGCCAGTTCCACCTTGTTTATCGTGGATCAGCGCCAGTTCGCCGTCGTTTATGCGCTGGGCGAGATCAAGGAAGTCGTCACTGAACCGGGCTTGAAGTTCAAGCTGCCGCCGCCTTTCCAGAATGTGGTCTACATGGATCGACGCATCCAGACCCTGGACAGCCCGGTGTTCCCACCCATCTTCACCGCCGAGAAGAAGAGTCTGGTGATCGACTGGATGGTGAAGTGGCGCATCCGGGATGCCAAGCAATTCATCCGCAACAGCGGAGCCAGCTTGTCGCAACTGGAAACTCGGCTCAGCCCCATCGTGCAAGCCGCGCTGAACGAAGAGGTCACCAAGCGCACCGTGCGGGCCGTGCTGTCGACTGAACGTGAAGGTGTCATGCGTGATGTCGCAAAGCGGCTGGAGGCCGACATCAAACCCTTTGGCATCGAGATCGTTGATGTGCGCATCAAGCGGGTGGATTTCGCTGCCGGCATCACCGAATCCGTCTACCGCCGCATGGAAGCCGAGCGCAAGCGCGTGGCCAATGAACTTCGTGCGACTGGCAGTGCTGAAGCCGAGAAGATCAAGGCCGATGCCGATCGCCAGCGTGATGTCATCGTTGCTGAGGCCTATCGCGACGCGCAGAGCATCAAGGGCGAGGGCGATGCCAAGGCCTCTGCGCTGTATGCCGAAGCGTTTGGGCGCGATCCTCAATTCGCGCAGTTCTATCGCCAGCTGGAGGCCTATCGAAAGAGCTTCCAGAACAAGAGTGACGTGATGGTGGTCGATCCGTCTTCGGAGTTTTTCAAGGCGATGCGCAACGGCGGCCCGACGTCGACCGCTGCGCCAGCGCGCAAGTAACCCGATGTGGGAGGTTCTGGGTCTGGCCCTTGGGTTGACCCTGATCCTGGAAGGCCTGCTGCCCCTGCTGAGCCCGGGGCAGTGGCGCACCATGTTCACGCGCCTGATGCAGTTGCAGGACGGGCAATTGCGCTTTGTCGGCCTGTGCAGCGTGGGCCTGGGTCTGCTGACTCTGCTGCTGTTGAGCTGAGCCTTCTGCGGGTGGACCCGTAGAATGCCGTTTTTAACCCCCGGCGTTTTTTTGCATGAGTTCAGCATGGCTGCTCCCTGAGCACCTGGCCGATGTCTTGCCCGCCCAGGCGCGCCGCATCGAAGAACTGCGGCGCCAGTTGCTGGACTTGGCGCGCAGCTATGGCTGCGAGTTGGTTGTCCCGCCGCTGTTGGAGCACTTGGATTCGCTGCTCAGCGGTCACGGACAGGCGCAGGACCTGCGCACCTTCAAACTGGTGGACCAACTCTCCGGCCGCTCCTTGGGCGTGCGGGCCGACATGACCCCCCAGGTGGCGCGCATCGATGCCCACCTTCTGAATCGCAAGGGAGTGACCCGCCTCTGCTACTGCGGCTCGGTGGTACATGCCCGGCCGAGCAGTCCGCTCGCTTCGCGCGAACCCCTGCAATTTGGCGTGGAGGTCTACGGTCACGCGGGCCTGGAGGCCGATCTCGAGGTCATTGAGCTGGCGCTCGATGCGCTCGAAGCGGTTGGCCTGGGCTTGCCTTTGCTGGATCTAGGGGATGCTCGGCCACTGCAGGCGCTGCTGGCCGGTGTGCCTCGCCCTGTGCAAGAGGCCATCCGGGTGGCCATGAGCGTGCGTGATCCGGTGGCACTGCAGTCCGCCGCCGCTGCCTTGCCGGCGGAGCTGGTACAGGCCCTGGGGCAGTTGCTGAAACTGGATGGTGGGCCAGAAGTGCTTGAGATGGCGCGCCGGATCTTGCCCGACAGTGCGCAATTGCGCGCCGCGTTGGCGGATCTGGAGTGGTTGATTGATCATCTGCAGCGCACGCATCCGACCCTGCGCATCAACCTGGACTTGGCTGCGCTGGTGGGTAACGATTACTACACCGGGGTCTGCTTCAGCGCGTTCGTGGACGACCAGCCACAGGCGCTGGCGCGCGGCGGGCGGTACGACGAAGTTGGTGCTGCCTTTGGCCGCCGTCGGCCGGCTGCGGGCTTCAGCTTGGACCTGAAGGCGCTGGTCCAGGCCGTGCCGGCCGGTGAGCTGCGCGCAGCGATCCGGGCGTCCTGGGGTGAGGAGGCCGCCCTGCGCCAGGCCGTGCGCAAGCTGCGGCAGGCTGGTGAAACCGTGGTCTGCGTACTGCCCGGCCACGAGGATGAGGGCGAGGAATACGCTTGCGACCGCGAACTGGTGTTGCAAGACGGTCAGTGGTCTGTGCGGTCGCTCTGAGCGATCACGCGAGGCGATCCAAGTTGCGCGGGCCATTCGCCCGCATGGGAAACAGCAATGAATGCAAGCAAGTCGGTGACCGGGCGTCACGTCGTGGTGGTGGGCACCCAATGGGGTGACGAGGGCAAGGGCAAAGTGGTCGACTGGATGACCGACCATGCCCAGGGCGTGGTGCGCTTTCAGGGCGGGCACAACGCCGGCCACACCTTGGTCATTAAGGGGGTGAAGACCGCGCTGCAACTGATTCCCTCGGGCGTGATGCGGGACGGTGTGGTCTGCTACATCGGCAATGGCGTGGTGGTCGATCCCACCCACCTGCTGTCCGAGATCCAGCGCCTTGAAGCTGCCGGCGTAGAAGTGCGCTCACGACTTCGCATCAGCGAAAACTGCCCCATGATCCTGCCCTTCCATGTGGCGGTGGACAAAGCGCGTGAAGCGCTGCGCGAAAGCAGTGGCAGCGGCAAGATCGGTACCACCGGCAAGGGCATCGGCCCGTCCTACGAGGACAAAGTGGCGCGACGCGCACTGCGTCTGCAGGATCTGAAGCATCCAGAGCGCTTTGCCAAAAAGCTGCGCGAGCTGCTGGAGCTGCACAACACCATGCTGGTGGGGCACCTGAAGGCCGAGGCGCTGGCCTTCGAGCCGATTTACGAGCAGGCCATGGCACTTGCCGGCCAAGTGACTCCGCTGCTGGCGGATGTCGGCTATCTGCTGCACCAAGCCCATCTGCGCGGCGACAACCTGTTGTTCGAAGGGGCTCAGGGCACGCTGCTGGACATTGACCACGGCACCTATCCCTACGTCACCTCCAGCAATTGCGTGGCGGGCAATGCGGCGGCCGGTGCAGGGGTCGGGCCGCAGATGCTGCATTACATGCTGGGCATCACCAAGGCCTATGCCACGCGCGTGGGCAGTGGCCCATTCCCTACCGAGCTGGAGTGGGAAAAAGAGGGCACGGTGGGCCACCATTTGTCCGTCGTCGGCCAGGAGCGTGGCACCGTGACGGGGCGAGCCCGCCGCTGCGGGTGGCTGGATGCAGCCGCGCTCAAGCGCTCGATGATCATCAATGGCATCACGGGCCTGTGCTTGACCAAATTGGACGTGCTAGACGGTCTGACCGAAGTCAAGATGGCCGTGGGCTACAAGCTCAATGGTCAGACCACTGACATCCTGCCGCTGGACCCGGATGAAATCGCAGCCTGCGAACCCATTTACGAAAGTTTCCAGGGCTGGTCCGAAACGACTTTTGGCGCGACTTCCTGGGATGCCTTGCCGGCCAATGCGCGTGCCTATCTGCGTCGCATCGAAGAGGTGATCGGCGTGCCGATTGCCATGGTGTCTACCGGCCCGGATCGCGAGCACACCATCGTGCTGCAGCATCCGTACAAGGCCTGAGGCGCCCGGCCGGGCGCCCGTCAGAATCCTCCAACCCTTTGGCACCGAAAGGCCTTCCATGCTGACCGATGACGGCAAGCACCTCTACGTTTCCTGGGACGAGTACCACCTGTTGGTAGAAAAGCTGGCGCTGAAAGTGCATGCGTCGGGCTGGGAGTTCGACCAGATTCTGTGTCTGGCGCGGGGCGGCCTGCGCCCGGGCGATGTGCTGTCGCGCGTGTTCGACAAACCGCTGGGCATCATGTCCACGAGCTCCTACCGTGCTGAAGGTGGCACGATCCAGGGCCGCCTGGACATTGCCAAGTACATCACCATGCCCAAGGGCGAACTGGCTGGCCGCGTGCTGCTGGTTGATGACCTGGCCGACTCGGGTGTGACGTTGAACGCGGTGGTGGAACGCCTGCGTGCGACGCCTGCGATCTCCGAACTGCGCTCTGCGGTCATCTGGGTGAAAGGGGTCTCGACCTACACCCCTGACTACTACGTCGAGATGCTGGAGACCAGTCCCTGGATCCACCAGCCCTTCGAGGAGTACGACAACCTCCGCCCTGATGCATTGAAGCGCAAGCTGTCAATCTAAAACGAAGAAGCGGGCCCTGCGGGGCCCGTGTCGTTTGCAGCGATGGCCAGGCGCAATTTTGAATGGACAAAGCAAAAGGCCAGCGCATATGCGCTGGCCTTTTCTATTTGGTGCCCAGGAGAGGACTCGAACCTCCACGGAGTTACCCGCTAGTACCTGAAACTAGTGCGTCTACCAATTCCGCCACCTGGGCTTCGCTGCAATTGATCAACTGCAGGAAAGACAGTGACTATAGCATCAAATTCTTGGAATGCAACAGTCTCGACGTTGTCGATCCCGTTTGCTGATTGCCGGGTGTGGCTCGGGCCTTGCGGACTGCTGTGGCCGGATGCCGAGCGCAAAGAAAAAGGCCAGCGCTTTCGCGCTGGCCTTTAGCATTTGGTGCCCAAGAGAGGACTCGAACCTCCACGGAGTTACCCGCTAGTACCTGAAACTAGTGCGTCTACCAATTTCGCCACCTGGGCTTCGCTACAGTCGGGTGACTGCAGGAAAGACAAGGACTATACCATCAAAAAAATGAAACTCACAAGTGCTGCCGAGGCTCCGGCAGCGCCAGGGCTGCTGCAGGAAGTCAGCGGCATTCTTCAGGGGCATCGGGATGGGCACGGTTTCGTGCTCATGCAGGGGCAAGGGCCCGATCTCTACATCCCATCGAACGAAATGCGCGCCGCCTTGCATGGCGATGAAGTGCGCGCACGGGTGGTGCGCATCGACAAGCGTGGCCGCCCGGAAGGCCGCATCCTGGAAATCTTGAATCGGCGCAGCCGCCCACTCATCGGACGCCTGTTGCTGGAGTCCGGAGTGTGGCTCGTGGCCCCGGAGGACAAGCGGTTCAGCCAGGACATTCTGATTCCCAAGTCAGGAACCGCGCAGGCGCGCCCCGGCCAGGTTGTGGCGGTGGAGCTGACCGAGCCGCCGACCCTGTATGCGCAGCCGGTCGGGCGCATCACGGAGGTGCTGGGTGATATCGATGACCCGGGCCTGGAGATCGAGATTGCGGTGCGCAAGTACGAGGTGCCCCATGTGTTCTCGGCAGCGACCCTGGCGCAGGCCGGGAAACTACCCGAGAAGCTCCGTGCTGCCGATCTGAAGGGGCGTGTGGACCTGCGCGATGTGGCGCTGGTGACCATTGACGGTGAGGATGCGCGTGATTTCGACGACGCGGTGTACTGCGAGCCGCATGGTCGAAAGGGCGGCTGGCGCTTGCTGGTGGCGATTGCAGATGTGAGCCACTACGTCAAGCCGGGCGAGGCGCTGGATGGCGATGCCTTTGAGCGGGCGACGTCGGTCTACTTTCCGCGACGCGTCATTCCGATGCTTCCGGAGAAGCTCTCCAACGGGCTGTGCTCGCTGAATCCCGAGGTCGAGCGGCTTTCGCTGGTCTGCGACATGATCGTCAGCGCCGAGGGCGACACCGAGGCGTACCAGTTCTACCCCGCGGTGATCTGCTCGCATGCGCGCTTCACCTACACCGAGGTGGCGGCGATTCTGGCCAATACGCGTGGCCCCGAAGCCCAGCGTCGCGACGAGCTGGTGCCGCACCTGCTGCACCTGCACGGCGCCTACAAGGCGCTGCTGGGGGCTCGGGCTCGGCGCGGCGCGGTGGATTTCGATACGCCGGAGACCCAGATCATTTGCGACGAGAACGGGCGTATCGAGCGCATCGTGCCGCGTACCCGCAACGAGGCGCATCGGCTCATCGAAGAAGCGATGCTGGCTGCCAATGTGTGTGCTGCGCAGTTCATCGAGCAGGCCGAGCACCCGGCGCTCTTCCGCGTGCACGAAGGCCCAACCGAGGAAAAGCGGCAGACCTTGATGGCGGCCCTGCGCTCGCTTGGTATCCAGGTGAACCTGCCCGACAAGCTCAAGCCGGCTGACCTGCAGGCGCTGGCGCAGGCGACGCGCGAACGACCTGATGCCCCCCAGGTGCATATGCTGTTGCTGCGCTCCATGCAGCAGGCGCTTTACACGCCCTACAACAATGGCCACTTCGGCCTCTCGTACGCGGCGTACACCCATTTCACCAGTCCGATCCGGCGCTATCCGGACTTGCTGGTCCACCGGGTCATCAAGGCCTTGCTGGCTGGTAAGCGCTATGCGCTGTCCGGGGGCGCCGCGCGAGGGCGCCAGGCGCAGGCGGCGGCTCTCGGTGCCTGGGAGCAGATCGGCCTGCATTGCAGTGCGAATGAGCGTCGGGCGGACGAAGCCTCACGTGACGTTGAAGCTTGGCTCAAGTGCCGCTACATGCGAGACCGCCTGGGCGAGGACTACCTCGGTCAGGTGACTTCAGTGGCACCCTTCGGTGTGTTCGTGCAGTTGGAGAACCTGTTTGTCGAAGGGCTGGTGCACGTGACCGAGCTCGGTGGCGAGTACTTCCGCTTCGATGAGGCGCGCCAGGAACTGCGTGGCGAGCGCACCGGTATTCGCTATGGCTTGGGCGCGCGCCTGCATGTGCAGGTGAGCCGGGTGGACCTGGACG
>JBDHSJ010000058.1:0-19995 GCA_039808065.1 Burkholderiaceae bacterium
GCCCCTATGCCAAGCCGAGGAGCACAGAAGAGTGGGCCCGCGCGCGCAGCGCGCCTCGTGCTCTGACTTGGCGCAACTGTCTGAACGGAGTGAGCGAAGCGAACGCAGTGAGTTTTGCGCCGGACCCGCTCTTCGAGCACCGCAGGGAACCCCTGGCGCAGCCAGGGGCGCAGGCATCGGGGCTTGACCTTTTGGTTCCTTTTGGGTCAAGCCAAAAGGAACTCGGCTGCCGGGCCGAGACCCGGCGGGCTCTCACCCAAACAGGCGAACTCCCTGCAAAGCTCAAGAACCAAACGCCATCACCAACCCAACCCCCAGCCCATAAGGCAGATGCGACAGCGTGCTGGCCAGCAGCGCGTCCGAACCCGGCGGCCCGCGCCGGCCCCAAATGCCCCAGCCGAAGCAGGGCAACAAGACGAACCAGGGCAGCACCGAGGTGGCCAGGCCAAACAGCAGCCCGCCCACCAGATGATGGATCGGTGCCAGGCCGGCCGGCAGCGTGAACAACGAGGTGAACAGCAGCGGGTACAGCAGGGCCACGCCGCCCCCGCCGATCAGGACATGAAAGGCCCAGCCTATCGCCGTCTCGGCCGGCAGCGCAGGGGCCTGGCGGATGTCGGCATGGCGCAGGCGGCCGTGGCGCCAGCCCAGCACCCAGCGGCCGATCAGAGCCACGCTGACGCCGCTGCTCACCCCCACGCGGGCCGCAGAGGTCTCGGTGATGTCCATCAGCAGCGCGCCCAGCAGGCCGCCGAGAAAGGCCAGAGCGAAGGGTTCCATTCAGGGGCTCCGGGGGCGCTGGGGATGGGCTCCCCGGCGGTATGGTGGCGTTTCAAGCCTTGGGGCAGGCGCAGCCGGGGCCACACTGGCAGGCCGGGCCGCAGGGGCAGGTGGTTGGCGCAGCGGCCGGCTGGCAGCCGCAGGTGCAGGCCGCACCCGGGCAGGCGGCACATTGGCAGGGGGTTTGCGGGATCGGGTTCATGGTGATTTCCTTTGCGTTGCATCGAGGACGGGATGTCGTCGATGGAAGCACTGTCGGCGCGCTGGCCTGGCGCCGGAAGCGCTCTGGGAGCCAGCGGTCGGGGGCGGTGCGGGAACGGTCCTGCCGGTCGACCGAACGGTGGCCGGCGTGGCACCGATTGGGAACCTCGACCGAGGCGCACGGACGCTCGAATCGCGTTTGATCGCGGCGGACCGCACCTGACCGTTCGGTGCCCACCCGCGACCGCTGCCGGACCGATTCCCACCGCTGGCTCGCAAGCCGCTGGCCGGCTGCGTCTCGCACAGCAACAGTCGGCCTGCGCCAGCGCCCCGCCCAAGCGAGCTCGGGGCACCGGCCGCGATCAACCCCAGCGAGGCCCCACCATGGAATTCATCATCGGCAGCGTGCTCGCGCTGCTTGTCAGCGCCGGCACCGGTGCACTCGGGATGGACCGCGAACGCGCGTTCTATCCCACCGTGCTGATCGTCGTCGCCTCCTACTACCTGCTGTTCGCCGCCGTGGGCAGCGGCGGCGAGCCCCTGCTGCCCGAGCTGGGCCTGGCCGCGCTTTTCGTCGCTCCGGCAGTCTGGGGTTACCGCCGCAACCTCTGGTGGGTGGCGGCCGGCCTGCTGGCGCATGGCCTGATGGACGGCGTGCACCATCTGCTGGTGCAGAACCTCGGCGTGCCGCGCAGCTGGCCGGGCTTCTGCATGGCCTATGACCTGGTGGCCGGAGCCTGGCTGGCCGGCCTGCTCTGGCAGGGTCGCATCGGCCCGAGGCCGGTGGCGCAGGCCGCCTGACAATCCCTTGATGGCACAAGGCAAACGAATTTCCGCAGAGATTGACGGCGCGGCCCTGCAAGCCATCAAGGAGCTGGGCGCCGCCGCCAAGCAGGCCCGGATGCAGGCGGGCGAAGGCCAGGCGGCCGCGGCCGCCCGGCTCGGGGTGCATGTGCAGACCATCGGCCGCATCGAAGCCGGCGAGCCCGGCGTGGCCATCGGCCATGTGCTGGGCCTCTTGGCTCTGTATGGTCTGACGGCACGGGTGGCTTAGCGCTTCCAGCGTCGCAGCAGCAGGGCGTTACCGACCACGCTGACGCTGCTGAAGGCCATGGCCGCGCCGGCCAGCATGGGGTTGAGCAGGCCGAAGGCCGCCAGCGGAATTCCAATGACGTTGTAGGCAAAGGCCCAGAACAGGTTCTGGCGGATCTTGGCGTAGGTGCGGCGCGAGATCGCGATGGCGTCGGCCACCAGGGCCGGGTCGCCGCGCATCAGGGTGATGCCGGCGGCCTGCATGGCCACCTCGGTGCCGGTGGCCATGGCGATGCCCACATCGGCCGCGGCCAGGGCCGGGGCGTCGTTCAGGCCGTCGCCCACCATGGCCACCACGGCGCCGTGCTGGCGCAGCGAGGCCACGGCGCCGGCCTTGTGTTCGGGCAGCACCTCGGCCTCGACGCGGCCGATGCCGAGCTGCTGGGCCACGGCGGCGGCGCTGCCGCGGTTGTCACCGGTCAGCATCACGGTCTGCACGCCGGCGGCATGCAGGGCCTCGATGGCGCCGGCGGCGCCGGGCTTGAGGCTGTCGCCAAAGGCCAGCAGGCCGCGCAGCGTCAGGCTGCCATCGGCGGCGCGCTCGGCCAGCCAGCTGACGCTGCGGCCCTGGCGCTCTTGCGACAGCGCGAGCAGCTGGTGCGGAGCCAGCTCGGCGCCCAGTTCCTGCAGGTAGCGGCGGCTCCCCAGGTGCAGCTCACGGCCCTCCACGCGGCCGGTGATGCCGCGGCCAGGCACCGCCTGCACATCCTGGGCACGGGGCACGGCAAAGCCCTGCTGCTCGGCCTGGATGCGCACGGCCTGGGCCAGCGGGTGCTCGCTGTCGACCTGCAGGGCGGCGGCCTCGCGCAGCAAGGCGCCTGCGCTGGCTTCAATCGGCTCCAGCGCCAGCAGGCGCGGCTTGCCTTCGGTCAGGGTGCCGGTCTTGTCAAAGGCCACCACCTCGATGCGGTGCGCCAGCTCCAGGGCCTCGGCGTCCTTGATCAGGATGCCCTGGCGGGCCGCCACACCGGTGCCGGCCATCAGGGCCGTGGGCGTGGCCAGGCCCAGCGCACAGGGGCAGGCGATGACCAGCACCGCCACGGCGTTCAGGATGGCCTGCTCCCAGTTCCCTGTGGCCAGGCCCCAGCCCAGCAGGGTGATGGCGGCGATGCCCAGCACCACCGGCACGAAGACGGCGCTGACCTGATCCACCAGGCGCTGGATCGGCGCCTTCTTGGCCTGCGCGCTTTCCACCAGCCGCACGATGCGCGCCAGCGCGGACTCGGCGCCCACGGCGGTGGTGCGCACCAAAAGGCGCCCCTCGGCATTGACCGAACCGCCGGTGACGCGCTCGCCCTCCTGTTTCGCCACGGGCAGGCTCTCGCCCGTCAGCAGGGATTCATCCACCTGGCTACGGCCCTCGACGATCAGCCCATCCACCGGCACGCGCTCGCCCGGGCGCACCAGCACCACATCGCCCACCTGCACCTGCTCGATCGGCACTTCGACCTCGCCGGCGGCGCCGACCAGGCGGGCGGTGAGCGGGCGCAGGGCCTGCAGCGCGCGGATGGCCTCGGTGGTCTGGCGCTTGGCGCGGCCTTCCAGCCATTTGCCGAGCAGCACCAGGGTGATGACGACCGAGGAGGCCTCGAAGTACAGATGCGCCATGCCTTCGTGGCCCGCATGGCGATCCATCAGGTACAGGCTCAGGCCGAAGGCCGCCGTGGTGCCCAGGGCCACCAGCAGGTCCATATTGCCGCTGCCGGCGCGCAGCGCCTTCCAGCCGGCGCGGTAGAAGCGCGCACCCAGCCAGAACTGCACGGGCAGCGCCAGCAGCAGTTGCACCCAGGGCGCGGGCGCCCATTCGATGCCAAAGGGCGCCAGCAGCATGGGCAGCACCAGCGGCAGGGTGAGCACGGCGGCGATGCCGATGCGCGCCCCCTCGCCCGGGCCGCGGCGCGCTGCCGGCGGCGGCGCGGTGGCGGATGCTTCCGCCGGCACCGCGTAGCCGGCCTGCTCCACCGCGGCGGCCAGCGCGGCGCGGGCGGCGCGGCCCTGCACCTCGGCGGTCTCGGTGGCCAGGTTGACGCTGACCGACTCCACGCCCGGCACGGCCTTCAGGGCCTTTTCCACGTGCAGCACGCAGGAGGCGCAGGTCATGCCTTCGATCGGCAGGGTGAGGGTCGGCAGCTTCCAGTCGGACAGGGGCAGGACGGCGGACATGGCGGTTCTCCGGGATGGGATGACCGCCACTGTTGGCCTTGCCCTGAGGGGAAGGTCAAGGCGGTAGCGCGAGCGCCGCGGCTGCCTGTGCGATCAAGGGCTCCACCTCCGCAAAGCGCGCTGCTTGCAGGGCCTGCAGGCGGGCCACACGCTCCGGGCCGGCCTTCTCGGGGGTGCCGCTGTCGAAGGGTGGCTGGGGGTCGTACTCAAAGGCCAGCTGCAGGGTCTGCGCCACCTCGGCGCCGCACAGCTCGGCTGCCAGCGTGAGGCCGAAGTCGATGCCCGCCGTGACGCCACCGCCGGAGAGGCGGTTGCGGTCGCGCACGACGCGCTCGGCCACGGGAATGGCGCCAAAGCGCGGCAGATGGTGGCGCCAGGCCCAGTGGCAGGCCGAGCGGTAGCCCTGCAGCAGGCCGGCAGCGCCCAGCAGCAGCGCGCCGTTGCAGACCGAGGTGACGTAACGCGCCGTGGCGCCCTGCGCGCGCAGGAAAGCCAGGGTGCGCGCATCCACCAGCTGGGCGCCGACCCCAAAGCCGCCGGGCACGCAGAGCACGTCCAGCGGCGGGCAGTCCTCGAAGCGGGTGGTGGGCAGGATGCAGAAGCCGGCATCGGTGGGTACGGGTTGCAGGTCCTGCCAGAGCAGGTGCAGGCGGGCGCCGGGCAGGCGGCCCAGCATCTGGGCCGGGCCGGTCAGGTCCAGCTGGGTGACCTGGGGAAAGAGCAGGAAGCCGATGTTCAGGGTGTTCATGAGGCAGGTGTGAAGAGAAGACGTCGCCCAGCATCGGTTCAAAGGCTCATGGCAGCCATGCCTTTGTTTCCATAATTCCTGCCATGCGAACCCTGCACCGGATCTGCCTGCTGATCTACCCCGGCTTCCAGCTGCTGGACGCCGCCGGCCCCTTGAGCGCCTTTGAATACGCCGGCCGGCGCTACCAGCTGCGCGTGGTGGCGCGCCAGCCCGGCCTGGTGCCCAGCTCGGCCGGGCCGGCCTGGCAGGCCGAAGCCCTGCCCCGCCCCAGCCAGATCGACACCCTGCTGGTGGCCGGCGGCAATGGCGTGGACGCCGCGCTGACCGACGCCGGCCTGCGCGCTTGGGCGCGCCGTGTCGCCGCGCGCGGCGTGCGCGTGGCGTCCATCTGCTCGGGCAGCCTGCTGCTGGCCGCGGCCGGCCTGCTGGAGGGGCGCCGTGCCACCACCCACTGGCTGCGCGCCGAGCAGTTGCAGCGCGAGTACCCCTCTGTGCGCGTCGAGCCCGACAGCCTCTATGTGCAGGACGGCCCGATCTGGACCAGCGCCGGCATCAGCGCCGGCATCGATCTGGCGCTGGCCCTGATTGCCGCCGACCAGGGCGAGGAAGCGGCGCGCCGCGTGGCCCGCGCCCTGGTGGTCTATTACCGCCGCCCGGGCGGCCAGTCGCAGTTTTCGGAACTGGGCCGGCTGCAGGGCCCGCGCTTCGAGGGCCTGCTGGCCTGGGCGCGCGAGCGCCTGCACGAACCCCTGCCGGTGGAACGCCTGGCCACCCAGGCCTGCATGAGCCCGCGCCATTTCGCGCGCGCCTTTGCGCAGGAAACCGGGCTGACGCCGGCCAAGGCGGTGGAGCGCCTGCGCGTGGAGGCCGCGCGCGCGGCGCTGGAATCGGGCAGCGCCGCGCAGCTGCAGACCCTGGCGCGCGACTGCGGCTTTGGCGACAGCGAGCGCATGAAACGCAGCTTCCAGCGCCTGCTGGGTGTGGCGCCGGCCCAGCTGCGCCTGCGCCCTGCTTGAGTTTGCCCCTGGGGCAGGCCTCAGCATGAGGACACCTCATCCCCGACAGGAGCCCTTCATGCAAAGCTTCCACCTCCCCGACATGAGCTGCGGCCATTGCGCCAGCCGCATCGGCAAGGCACTCAAGGAACTGGACCCGGCCTGCCGCATCGACTTCGAGCTGCGCGAGCGCCGCATCCAGGTGCAGAGCGAGCAGCCGCGCGAGGCGCTGGCGCAGGCCTTGCAGGCCGCCGGCTATCCCCCCGCCTGATGGCTTGAGCTTGCCCCCGTGGCAAGCTTGAACATCCCGCTCAGGAGAACCCCATGCCCCGTCCCCTGAACATTGGAGAGGCCGCCGACGCCGCCGGCGTCTCGGCCAAGATGATTCGCCATTACGAACAGATCGGCCTGCTGCCCGAGGCCGCGCGCACCGAGGCCGGCTACCGCCAGTACGGGCCGCGCGAGGTCTCGATCCTGCGCTTCATCCGCCAGGCGCGGCGGCTGGGCTTTTCGATCGAGCAGGTGGCCGGCCTGCTGGGGCTGTGGAGCCAGCGCGACCGCAGCAGCCGCGAAGTCAAGGCCCTGGCGCAGCAGCATCTGCAGGAGCTGGAGGCCAAGCTGCAGGAGCTGCAGACCATGAAGCAGGCGCTGGAGCAGCTGGTGCAGGCCTGCGCGGGCGATGAGCACGCGCACTGCGCCATCCTGGAAGGCTTGGCCGTGGCCAGCCCCAGCGCACCCGAGCCCGGCAGCGTGCGGGCCAAGCCGCTCAAGCCAGGGCGCACGGCCAAGCCGGCGCCGGCTGAGCCTCTTGCCAAGGCGGACGGCCACGCCGACCTGATGGCCTGGACGCGCAGCTTCGCGCGCAGCGACGGGCACGCCTGAGGCGAGCCCCCCGGCGGCTACAGCGTCAGGATCCAGCGCGCCAGTACGCGCGCTTCGACGTCGTCGACGCGCGGACGCTCGGACTGATCGGGCATCTTGGCCTTGTTCCAGTGCGGCCCGCCGGTGCCAGCGCTGCCCTCGCGGATGGTGAGCACCATTTGCGTTTCGGCATCCTTGCGGCCCTTCCAGGCGGCGGCGATCTTCTTGAACGCGGGCGCGGCCCCATCGTCCTTGATGGCATGGCAGCCCATGCATTGCTTCTCTTGCGCCAGCTTCTCGCTCGCCAAGGCGGCGTGCATGGGCAGGGCGGCCAGGGCCAGGGTCAACAGGATCATGGGCTTCATCGCACTCTCCTCGACCAGAAGAAGCTCAGACTAGGCCGCGGCTGACGCGGCAACCTTGCGTCAGATCAAGAAGCGGCCGGGGCGGCTTCCGGCTGGGCTTCAGGTTGAGTCTCAGGCGCCAGGCGCAGGCCGGCCGGCAGCTCGGAGCGGATCGCGTCCAGCTCGATGCTGCAGGCGCTGGCGTGGCGGTGCCCGCTCAGGGCCAGAAGCTCGATGCTGTCGCCGGCTTCCATCACCAGGGTCACGCTGAGTTCGAGCTCGTGCAGGCCGCGCTCCCAGGGCACGGTGCCGGTAGCGCCCTCGCGCTGGCCGTCGACAAAGAGTTCCAGCCAGATCTCGGGCGCGCCGCGACCGTCAGCCTGGGCGCGGCAGCGCGCGCGTACTCCATGGCGGCCGGGGCGTTGGGCTTGCAGCAGCATGCGTACTGTCGAGGCGATCGGGGCCCGGCGCTGGCCTTCTTCGACGTCATGCATGCGA
Organism: Burkholderiaceae bacterium; assembly: GCA_039808065.1. Taxonomy (GTDB): domain Bacteria; phylum Pseudomonadota; class Gammaproteobacteria; order Burkholderiales; family Burkholderiaceae_C; genus Inhella. Next base: position 7,683 of record JBDHSJ010000058.1, read on the forward strand.
CCTCCCTGTCGTCTTGCGGCATCGTTGGGGGCCAACTGTTGCGCGCGGCATGCCCACAATCACCCCCACAACAGGGGGCGCGGCAATGAGCGCGAAACATGCAGCCGAACGGGCCCGCATCCAGGGCCTGCTGGGCCTGGGGCTGGCGCCGCAGGCGTTCATTCCAGCCCTGCTGGAAGCCCTGCATGGCCTGATTCCATCGGACCGCAATCTGTTCGATTGGACCGACCGCGAGGGCCGGCTGCTGCACTACTACTTCGAAGGCCCGATCGACCCGGCAATCAACCGGCTCTACTTCGAAGAGTTCCACAACCGTGCCGAACCGGCCTGCATGCAGCCCTACCGCCAGGCGCTGACCGGCGGCCCGAGCGTGCGCGGTGCGGCCGAGCTGGAGCGGGCCGACTTCTACCGCTCGGCCTACTAAAACGAGATCTGGCGACCACAAGGCCTGCACAGACGCATCGAAGGCATCGTGCGCGCCGACGACGGCGCCCCGCTGGGCTCGCTGGTGCTGTACCGCAGCCCCGGCGGGCGCCGCTTCAGCGCCGCCGACGAGCACTTGCTCGCGCGCCTGCTTCCCTATGTGGCGCGCGGCCTGCAGGGGAGCGCAGCGCCGGCCGAGGCGGCCGATGGCTTTCGCCCATCGCCGACCGCGCCAGCCTTTGTATGCCTCGCGCCGGACGGCACGATCACCCAGCTGTCGGCCGAGGCGCCGCGCCTGCTGCTGCAAGCGCATGGCGAGATCACCCCGGAAGGCGCGATGCGTCGGCCCCGTCTGGCCGACTACCCCGCCCTGCTCACCCTGTGGCGGCAATGGCAGGGCCCGCCGGAGCAGGCCGGGCGCCTGGAGCTGCACAACGGCTGGGGCTGCTTCCGCTTCGAGGGCTGCGTGCTGCAGGCGCCGGGCGGTGGGGCAGCGCAGCTGCACATCAGCCTGCGTCACCATGAACCCGCGGCGCTGAGCCTGCACCGCGTCTTGGCCGGCCTGGCCCTGAGCAGCAGCCAGCGCGAGGTCTGCCGCTTGCTGCATGCCGGGTTCTCGCAGGTTGAGATCGCGCGCCGCCTGCAGGTCGCGCCTTCCACCGTCATCGACCATGTGCGCAAGATCCACACGAAGCTGGACGTGCATTCGGGCGCCGAGCTGGTGGCCTTGCTGAATCGGCGGCTTTGATCGCTCGGCCGGCCGCCGCGGCGCGCTCCAATAGACTTGCGCAACCGCTTTCAGATGCCGCTCGACGCGGCCCGCAGTCCAGCCATGCCTCGCACCCCGTCCACCAAGAACGCCGCCAAATCCGCCAGCAAGGGCGGCCCCGTCACCCTGGGCATGGTGGCCGAAGCCAGCGGTGTCTCGCCCAGCACGGTGTCGCGCATCCTGAACGGCACGGCGATCGTCAGCCCCGAGAAGCGCGCCGCGGTGGACCGCGCGATTGCCGAGCTCGGCTTCGTGCCCAACCCGATCGCACGCGGGCTGGCCGGCGGCCGCACCATGAGCGTGGGCGTGATCACCCAGTTCATCGACAGCCCCTTCTACGGCGCCGCGCTGCGCGGCATCGAGGACACGCTCAGCGAGGCCGGCTACAGCCCGCTGTTCGTCAGCGGACATTGGCAGGCCGAAGTGGAGCAGCGCTGCCTGGACACCCTGCGCGGCCGACGCGTGGATGGGCTGATCCTGCTCAATGCCCGCCTGGCCGACGCGCCGCTGAAAGCCCTGGCCAAGACCCTGCCCACCGTGGTGAGCGGGCGCAGCCTCAAGGGGCCGGGCCTCTATGCACTGGATTTCGACAACCAGAGCGGCGCGCGCCTGGCCACCCAGCACCTGATCTCGCTGGGGCACCGCGAGATCGCGCACATCGCCGGCGACACCACCCACGCCGACGCGCGCGAGCGCCTGGCCGGCTACCAGGAAGCCCTGGAGGCGGCCCGCATCCCCTTCCGCCCCGAGCTTGTACAGGCCGGTGACTACAAGGAAGAGGGCGGGCGCAGCGCCACCGAACGCCTGCTGGCCGGCCCGCGCCGCTTCACCGCCGTGTTCGCCGGCAACGACCAGATGGCCACCGGGGCTGCCGTGGCCTTGCACCGCGCCGGGCTGCGCGTGCCCGAGGACGTCTCGCTGGTCGGCTTTGACGACCTGGCCGGCGCCGCCTACCAGACGCCGCCGCTGACCACCGTGCACCAGGCCAGCTTCGAGCTCGGCCGCCTGGCCGCCCAGGCCCTGCTGGACCTGCTGGCCGGCAACAAGCCCACCGTGCAGCTGCCTGAGCCGCGCTTGATCGTGCGCGAGTCCACCGCCGTGCCCGGCTCCCGGGCGCGCTGAGGCCGCGGCGCGCAAACGCTTTCAAAGCAGGCTTCAGCGACATTCTGGCGGCTGCGGCCGCTTGCAACTGAGGCCGTTTCAACACACCTAGTAGTTACCCAAATAAACATTAGGGGTCGCTGCCGCTAATCTGTGAAAGCGCTTTCAGCATTTCCGCGCCTTTTCAGACACCCGCCCGATCGTTCGCACCAGGAGACCCTCCGATGAAGTCCCCCGCGCCCACGCGCCACGCCTTGAGCCAGCTGGCCGCAGCCTGCACTCTGCTGCTGGCCCAGCAAGCCCTGGCCCAGCAGGCCCAGCAAGCCACGCCCGAAAAGAAGCCCGAGGTCGAGCAGCTCGACACGGTGGTCGTCACCGGCATCCGCAAGAGCCTCGATTCCTCGTTGGACCTGAAGCGCAAGGGCCAAGGCGTGGTGGACGGCATCGTGGCCGAGGACATCGGCAAGTTCCCCGACACCAATCTGGCCGAATCGATGCAGCGCATCTCGGGCGTGTCGATCGATCGCTCCCTGGGTGAGGGTTCGCGCATCACCGTTCGCGGTGTCGGCCCCGACTTCAATCTGGTGCTGCTCAATGGCCGTCAGATGCCGGCGTCGAGCCTGCAGGAAACCGGCCCCTCGAACAGCCGCGCCTTCGACTTCGCCAACCTGGCCTCGGAATCGATCGCCGCGCTGGAGGTCTACAAGACCAGCCGCGCCGAGAACCCGGCCGGCGGCATGGGCGCCGTCATCAACATCAAGACCGCCCGTCCGCTCGACAGCAAGCGCATGATCGCCAGCATCGGCGTCAAGGCGGTGAAGGACCAGAGCAACACCCGCCTGCCCGACACCCTGGCCGGCAGCAATGTCACGCCCGAGCTGTCGGGCATCTACAGCGATGTGTTCGCCGACGGCCAGTTCGGCATCGCCCTCTCGGGCAGCTACCAGAAGCGCGACCTTGGCTACAACCAGGCCTCGGTGCCGGGCGGCTGGCGCGCCTTCAAGGGCGACGAGAACAACTGGGGCACCATTCCGCAGCCCGGCACGCCGGGTTCGGAGCGGATCACCAACCGCCCCAAGGCCGGTGACATCTACTCGGTGCCGCAGAACCTGCTCTACAGCGTGAACGGCATCGAGCGCGAGCGCACCAACGGCCAGCTGACGCTGCAGTACGCGCCCTCCAAGGCCGTCACCGCCACGCTGGACTACACCTACTCTGAAAACAAGCTGCAGACCAAGCGCAACGAGCTCTCGGCCTGGTTCAACTTCGGCCCCACCACCACCACCTGGACCGACGGCCCGGTCGCCGCGCCGCTGCTCTACCAGGAGATCATTTCGCCCGCCACTTCGGACGTGGCGATGGCCGGCGCCAACTACGGCACGCGCAACAAGAACGAATCCACCGGCCTGAATGTGCTGTGGAAGTTCAGCGACAAGCTGCGCCTGAACTTCGACGCCCACAAGGCCACGGCCACCTCGGGCCAGGACAGCCCCTTCGGCAGCAATGCCGTGCTGGGCACGGCCATGTTCAACCGGGGCACCACCTCGGTGGACTTCTCGCAGGACTTCCCGGTGCTGAGCATCCAGGGCGCGCCGCTCGATGCGTCCAAGATGCTGGTGACCGGCTCGTCGTTCCGCAACAGCTACATGAAGGCCGACATCGAGCAGCTGCAGGCCAAGGGCTCCTATCTGTTCGAAGACAGCTCGAACCTGGACTTCGGCGTCAGCAGCACGAAGGCCAAGAACCGCTCGGCCTACGCCAATGTGCAGCAAGACAGCTGGGGTGGCCGCACCAGCGCGGCCGACTACCCCGACAGCCTGTGGATCCCGCAGCAGCTCTCGCCCTACTTCGGTCGCATGCTGGGTTCGAACGCCGGCAACCTCTACAACCAGTTCTTCACCTGGGACTTCGGCGCCGTGCGCGACGCCGCCATCAAGGCCGACGGCAGCGACGCGCTGTTCAAGTCCTCGAACCAGTTCACCACCGACCGCCGCACCACCGAAGAGAGCCAGAGCGCCTACGCCCAGTACAACACCGACTGGGAATGGGGCATCCCGATGGGCGCCGCGATCGGCCTGCGCTATGAGCGCACCAAGGTCGTCTCCACCGCCCTGGTGCCCACCGCCACCGGCATCAGCTGGGTGGCCAACAACGAGTTTTCGGTCAGCTTCGGCCAGCCCGGCTTCACGACGCTGGAAGGCAAGTACGACTACGTGCTGCCCAACATCGACCTCGAAGCCGAGTTGAACGACAAGACCAAGCTGCGTTTCAGCTACGGTGAAAGCATCGGCCGTCCGGGCTGGGGCGACATCCAGGGCGGTCAGACCCTGAACCAGCTGGTGCGCATCACCGGCGGCACCGGCGCCCAGGGCAACCCGGGCCTGAAGCCCCTGCTGTCGAAGAACTTCGACCTCTCGCTGGAGCACTACTACGCCAAGGGCAGCTATGTGGCGCTGGGCCTGTTCCGCAAGAACATCTCCAACTACATCGGCACCGGTACCGTGCAGGCCACGCCGTTCAATCTGGCCACGCCGGCCAACGGCACCTTGTTCAAGGAAGCCGTGGCCAAGGGCTGCACGGGCACCGACCTGACCTGCATCCGCAACTACATCCTCAACACCTACAACGGCAGCCGCGGCGTGGTGAAGACGGGCGTGGACAGCAATGGCAATGCCACCGGAACCATTGCCGGCCAGTCGGGTGACCCGATCGCCACCTTCGACATCACGGTGCCCTCGAACCAGAAAAGCGCCAGCCTGAGCGGGGCGGAGGTCAACGTCCAGCACCACTTCGGCAACAGCGGCTTCGGCGTCTCGGCCAACTACACCTATGTGCGTTCGGGCCTGAAGTACGACAACAACAGCCTGAAGGAGCAGTTCGCGCTGCTGGGCCTGAGCAATGCCGCCAACCTGGTGGGCTTCTACGAGGACGACCGCTTCAGCGTGCGCGCCGCCTACAACTGGCGCGGCGAGTTCCTGACGGCCACCACCGACGGCAGCGGCCTGCCCAACCCGGTCTACACCGAGCCCTATGGCCAGTGGGACCTGAGCCTGGGCTACAAGTGGGACAAGCACCTGAGCTTCCAGTTCGAAGCCATCAACCTGAATGACGGTGTGCAGCGACTGCATGGCCGCACCAAGGAACAGGTGGTCTACATGACGCAGACGGGACGTCGCTTCATGCTGGGCGCAAGGTACAACTTCTGACCTGTAAGCCCCTTGCCCGCCCCGGCCCACCCGGGGCGGGCTTTTCACCATGCGCTCTGCCCGAATTCGAGACGTTCTGATCCTGGGGGGCGGCTCCGCCGGTTGGCTGGCCGCCGCCCTGCTGGCGGCGGAACGCGGCCAGGGCGAGGATGCGCTGCGCATCACCCTGGTCGAATCCCCCAACACGCCGCCCATCGGTGTGGGCGAAGGCACCTGGCCGACGATGCGCGACACCCTGCGGCGCATCGGGCTTTCCGAGCGCGATTTGCTGCGCCACGCCGACGCCGCCTTCAAGCAGGGCTCGCGCTTCGTGGGCTGGCGCAACGGACGGGACACCTACCACCACCCCTTCAGCCTGCCGCAAGGCCATGGTGAGCTGCCTCTTGTGGCCGCCTGGGCTGGGGCCCCCGCGCGTGGAGACTTTGCCGCCGCCGTGGGCCCGCAGCCGGCTGTCTGCCTGGCCGCCCGCGCACCCAAGCAGGCCAGCACCCCGGACTACGCCGCCGTGCTGAATTACGGCTATCACTTCGACGCCGGCCGCTTCGTGCCCCTGCTGCAGCGCCACGCCGTTCAGCATTTGGGTGTGCGGCACCACGTGGCCCATGTGCAGCGCGTTGAGCGCCACGGCGATGGCGACATCGCCGCCCTGCACACGGAAGCCGGCGAGCGCCTGGCGGCCGACCTGTTCATCGACTGCAGCGGCCTGCAGGCGCGCCTGCTGGGCGAGGAACTGGGCGTGCCCTGGGTCTCGCAGCGCAGCGTCCTCTTCAACGACCGCGCCCTCGCCGTGCAGGTGCCGCATGCCGACCCGCAAGGGGCACTGGCCAGCCAGACCCTGGCCACCGCGCACGCACACGGCTGGGTCTGGGAGATCGGCCTGCCCACGCGCCGCGGGGTGGGCTGCGTGTTCGCCAGCGATTTCGCCAGCGAGGCCCAGGCCCACGATGCCCTGCAGACCTATCTGGCCCCGAGCGGCGGCGCCACTGCCGAGCCGCGCCTGATCCGCTTCGACCCCGGCCACCGCGCCCGCTTTTGGGAGCGCAACTGCCTGGCCGTGGGCCTGGCCGGCGGATTCATCGAACCGCTGGAGGCCTCGGCCCTGGCCTTGATCGAGCTGAGCGTGCAGCAGCTGTGCGACGACTTCCCGTTGGAGCGCACCGCCCTGGACACCGTGGCGCGCCGCATGAACGACACGCTGCAATACCGCTGGGGCCGGCTGGTGGAGTTCTTGAAGCTGCACTACGTCTTGAGCGAGCGCTGCGACAGCGCCTACTGGCGCGCCCACCGCGACCCCGCCAGTTGCCCCGAGCGCCTGCGCGAGCAGCTGCAGCTCTGGGCCTACCGCCCGCCCAGCCGGCGCGACCTGCCCATGGCCGAGGAACTGTTCCCTTCGGCCAGCTACCAGTACGTGCTGTACGGCATGGGCTTCGATGCGCCGGGCATGGGCGGCCCGGTCCGCGCCGATGAACTGCGCGCCGCCCAGGCCCTGCTGGCCGAACAGCCCACCCGCACCCAACGCCTGCTAGCGGCCTTGCCCGACCATCGCCGTCTGCTCCAAGAACTCACCCAAAGCCACTGAACCATGCGCGCCGCCCTGCTGAACAACCTCGACCACCAGGCGCTGCGCCTGCGCCCGCTCACCCGCCACAGCGCCCCGGCCCTGCCCGGTGCGGTGCCCACCGTGCCGGCCGAGTTCCGCCTGCTGCAGGCGCATTACCCCATCCTCTTCCAGGCCACGGGCACCAGCTTCCAACCCGTGGCCCTGCTCGGCTTGGAGCAAGGGCAGAACCTGTTCCTGACCGACACCGGCTGGGACGCCGCCCACCTGCCCTGGGCCCTGGAGCGCCAGCCCCTGCTGGTGGGCCGGGAGGGCAGCCAGGCCGTGGTCCACATCGATCTCGACCACCCGCTGCTCAGCGAAAGCGAGGGGGAGCCGCTGTTCCTGCCCCATGGCGGCCAGGCCCCGCTGCTGGAGCAGCGCGTGGCCGTGCTGCAGGCCCTGCACCAGGGCTTGGAGGAACTGCCCGCCTTCATCGAAGCCCTGTGCCGCCTGGAGCTGCTGGAGCCCCTGCACTTCGACGTCGACCAACCCGATGGCTCGGTCCGGCGCCTGAGCGGCTACCACGGCATCCACGAGGAGCGCCTGGCTGCGCTGCCGGGCACTGCCGTGGCCGCGTTGCACGAGGCCGGCCACTGGCTGCCGATCGCCATGGCCCTGGCCTCGCTGGGCCGGCTGCGTGATCTGGTCGAGCGCGAGGCGCGGCAGCGCGGCTGATGCAGGTTCTCGACGTCACCCGCCCGGGCGAACTGCCGGCCGGCGTCTTGCAAGGGCCCGAGCCCCAGCTGCTGCGTGGCCTGGTGGCGCATTGGCCGCTGGTGCAGGTGTCGGCGGCGCCAGCGGCGGTGGCCGCGCGTCTGCGGGCGCACTGGCGGGGCGCCACCGTGGGCGTGTGGCGCGCGCCGCCCCAGGCCGGCGGGCGCTTTTTCTACAGCGAGGATTTCCGCGGCTTCAATTTCAGCCGCGAGATCCACCCCTTCCCCGCTGTGCTGGACGAACTGCTGGCGCTGCAGGCCGAGGTCGCACCGCCCGCGCTCTACATGGGTTCCACCACGCTGGACACCTGCCTGCCCGGGCTGCGTGAGCAGCTGCCGCTGGCACTGGATGTACCCGACCCCCTGGCCAGCCTGTGGCTGGGCAACCGGGCCTGCGTGGCCACGCACCAGGACTGGCCCGACAACCTGGCCTGCGTGCTGGCCGGCCGCCGCCGCTTCACGCTCTTTCCGCCCGATTGCGTGGCCGACCTCTACATCGGCCCGCTGGACCTGACCCCGGCGGGCCAGCCCGTCAGCCTGGTGGACGCACGCGCGCCCGACCTGCAGCGCTACCCGCGCTTCGCCGCCGCGCAGGCACGCGCCCAGGTGGTGGAGCTGGCGCCGGGCGACGCGCTCTACATCCCCAGCCTGTGGTGGCACCAGGTGGAGGCGCTAGAGCCCTTCAACCTGCTGCTCAACTTCTGGTGGCGGCGCGGCCCGGCCTGGGCCGATTCGCCCATGCAAGCCCTGTGGCTGGCCTTGGCCACTGTGCGCAACCTGCCGGCAGCCGAACGTGCCGCCTGGCGCGCCCTGTTCGAGCACTATGTGTTCGATGCCCCCGAACCCAGCCACATCCCCGCCCACGCGCGCGGCCCGCTGGCGCCGCTGGACGAAGCCGGCATGCGCCGCATCCGTGCCCTGCTCCTGAACCGCTTGAACCGCTGAACCCGCCATGCACCCCACGCCCTTTGAAACCACCACTCCCGTGCGCCGGCTCGTGATCGCAGGGGGCGGCACCGCCGGCTGGATGACCGCCGCGCTGCTGGGCAAGCTGCTGGGCAAGCAGATTGACATCCGCCTGGTCGAATCCGAAGAGATCGGCACCGTGGGTGTGGGCGAGGCCACCATCCCGGCCCTGCACACCTTCCACGAACTGCTGGGGCTGGACGAGCCCGAGTTCATGGCCGCCACGCAGGCGACGATGAAGCTGGGCATCCAGTTCGAGGGCTGGCGCGCGCCGGGCCAGAACTACATCCACTCCTTCGGCATGACGGGCAAGGACCACTGGAGCGCCGGCTTCCAGCACTTCTGGCTCAAGGCCCGGCGTGAAGGCATCGCCCGCCCCTATGGCGACTACTGCCTGGAGCTGCGCGCCGCCGAAGAGAACCGCTTTGCCCACCTGCCGCGCCACGGCATGAACTACGCCTACCACCTGGACGCCGGCCGCTACGCTCGCTTCCTGCGCGCGCTGGCCGAGCGCCACGGCGTGCAGCGCATCGAGGGCAAGATCGCCAAGGTCGAGCAGCAGGAGCCCTTCGGCGCCATTCAGGCCCTGGTGCTGGCGGACGGCAGGCGGCTGGAGGCCGACTTCTTCGTCGACTGCACCGGCTTTCGCGCCCTGCTGCTGGGCGAAACCCTGGGCGTGGGCTATGAGGACTGGAGCCACTGGCTGCCCTGCGACCGCGCGGTGGCCGTGCAGACCGCCAGCGTGCGCGAGGCCCCGCCCTACACCCGCTCGATCGCCCACCGCTTCGGCTGGCAATGGCGCATTCCGCTGCAGCACCGGGTGGGCAACGGGCTGGTGTACAGCAGCAAGGAACTGAGCGACGCCGATGCACCCGAGGTGCTGAAGCAGAACGTCGAAGGCGAGCTGCTGATCCAGCCGCGCGTGCTGCGCTTCACGCCCGGCCAACGCCACCGCGTGTGGTCGCACAACTGCGTGGCGGTGGGCCTTTCGAGCGGCTTCATCGAGCCGCTCGAATCCACCAGCATCCACCTGATCCAGCGCGCCGCCATCCGCCTGGCCCAGCTCTTCCCGGCCGGCGGCATCCGCGCCGTGGATGTCGAGGAATTCAACCGCCAGGCCGCCAAGGACATCGAGCACATCCGCGACTTCATCGTGCTGCATTACCACGTGACCGAACGCGACGACTCGGACCTGTGGCGGCATGTGCGCACGATGGAGATCCCGGCCACGCTGCGCCACCGCATCGAGCTGTTCCGCGAATCGGCCCGGGTGTTCCGGCCGGCGGATGAGCTGTTCGCGGAGAACTCCTGGATCCAGGTGATGCTGGGGCAGGGCATCGCGCCCAAGGCCTATCACCCGGTGGCGGATTTGATGGGGCGTGCGGAACTGACGCAGTTCCTGGATCAGATCTCGCGGGATGTGGAGCGGACGGTAGGGAGCTTGCCGTCGCATCAGGAGTATGTGGAGCGGTTTTGTGCGCCGGTGCGGGCGAGAGAGTCTGCGTTGGCGGCTTGAGTTTCTGGGTGCTGCTGTCGTGAGAGCCCTCGGGGGCTTCACCCCCGAACCCCGACCCGCATTTCTTTGTCTTGCCAAAGAAACGCGGGGCAAAGAAAGGCGCCAATGCGCACAGTCGCCCTAAGGGCGAACTGTGATGGCGGTGCTTGGGCTCACACTGACACGAGCCCTCTTCTGACTTCGACGGGCAGGACAACGAAGGCGCCCGGAGTACCGGTCGTCCCTGGTACCCAGGACCATGACCGCCAGGCCCCGAAGAACAGACCCCCAATCAGCTTCGGCCCATGCCAAACCACTCGCTGGGGGTCTCGTCATCGCAGAAAGCCCGTAATGGTTTGCGGTGGTCTAGTCGGCCGGTACTCCGGCCAGCTTAGTGCCCGGGTTTTCGCAGTCCTAGAAGGGGTGTGGGAGCCATGTGAGCCAGCCGTGCAGTCGCGGCCGGCCCGAGGCCGGCTGCGTGCATTGAGCGCCTTTCTTTGCCCCGCGTTTCTTTGGCGCAGCACAGAAATGCGGGTCGGGGTGTGGGGTTGAAGACCCCACGGGGTCTCGCGAACACAAGCAGCCCCCAAGGAAACCCGCACACAAGCAGCCTTCACATTGACACACTCACCCTAAGCCAATAGAGTCATGAAAGCGCTTTCATTCAACCCATGCCGAACCCGACGCCCCTGACCCCAGCCCCCACCCTGCGCCGCCGCAGCACCCTCGCGCTCGGCCTCGGTCTGGGCCTCGGCACCGGCAGCACACAAGCGCAAACCGGCCAACGCCTCACCATCGCCGCCTACCCCAAGCTGGACGCCATCGTCAAAGCCGCCCTGCCGGCCTGGCAGGCGCAGCACCCGAGCGTGGAGGTGGAGGTGATCAGCCGTGAGATGAACGACCACCACACGGCGATGGTGACGGCGCTCTCCACCGGCAGCCATCTGCCGGACCTGATGACGCTGGAGGTCGGTTACCTGGGCCGCTTCGCGCAGGGGCGCGGCCTGCTGGACCTGCGCCAGGCGCCGTTTCATGCTGAACGGCTGGAAAAGCGCTTCGTGCCCTACACCTGGCAACAGGCCCACAACACGCGTGGCGAGCTGCTCGCCCTGCCCTCGGACATCGGCCCCGGCACCCTGCTGTACCGGCACGACATCCTGCAGCGCGCCGGCCTCACCGAGGCCGATCTGACGAGCAGCTGGCAGGGCTTTCTGGCGGCCGGCAAGCAGATCCGCACGCGCACTGGCGCCTTCCTGCTGGCCCATGCGCGCGACATGAAGGACATCCTCATCCGCACCGGCATCCAGCCCGGCGAGGGCCTGTACTTCAGCAAGGACAACCGCGTGCTGGTGCGCAGCCCGCGCTTCGTGCGCGCCTTCGAACTGGCCGCCCAGGTGCGCCGCGAGGGGCTGGATGCGAAGGTCTACAACTGGTCGAGCGACTGGACCGAGGGCTTCCGCCGCGGCGTCATCGCCACCCAGATGATCGGCGCCTGGCTGGCCGGCTTTCTGAACAGCTGGCTGGCCCCCAAAACGCGGGGCCTGTGGCGCGCCGCCCACCTGCCCGAGGGCAGCTTCGCGGCCTATGGCGGCAGCTTCTACGCCATGCCCGCCAAGGGCGAGCCCAGCCGCCGCGCCCTGGCCTGGGATCTCTTGCAGCACCTCACGCTGAACCGCCAGCTGCTGCTGGACGCCTTCCAGGCGCACGACATCTTCCCGGCCCTGGTCGACACCTTCGACGACCCCTTCTTCGACGAGCCCCTGCCTTTCCTGGGCGGCCAGCCGGCGCGCCGCATCTGGCGCGAGGCCGCACGCAACATCCGCGCGGTGGAGGTGCACCGCCAGGACGCCTTCGCGGATGAGGTCATCAACACCGAGCTGGACAAGGTGCTGGTGCGCGGCAAGGACGTGGCCAGCGCCTTGGGCGATGCCGAACGCCTGCTGGCCCGCCGCGCCCACCGCTGAACGCCATGACACGCTTCTTCATCACGGCGCGCAGCGCGCCCTACTGGTTCCTGGCCCCCTTCCTGCTGCTGTTCGG
>JBDHSJ010000059.1:0-19660 GCA_039808065.1 Burkholderiaceae bacterium
TTGCTCGACGGAGTTTGGATTCAAGGAGGGTTGAATCAGTGAAGTCAACGTTCAGTGTTGTTCTTTTTGCCCTGGCAGTTCCAGTCACCTGGGCTACCACGTGGGCGCCGTCCGAAGTCATCCAATGCCCTGGCTCTAAGAGCCTGCGAGAGCGCACCGTCATGGCGTCTGGCAACACAGTGGGCGCGACGATCTGGAGCGACGGCTATATGGATGCGCCCATGCTCCCGCGCTCGCCAATCATCAGCCGCTGCGCTCCGGATGGTGTCCTTTACCGCGTAGACAAGGCCAAGAGATTGGGAAGACTGAGCAGCATGTCCAATGGCCGCTTCAAGGGTCAGAAGGTTCTCCAAATTGAGCAGCCCAGCGAAAGCGATCTGATCGAAGCTGCGGCTTCAAACCTGTCGGACATGCGCGAGATCGAGCTTGAGCTTCGGTTGCTCGCCTGGTGGAAGTCTGGGGCGCGCGCTGCGGCGGACGCCGGTCTACCCAGCCCACGCACTGGAGCGGCGCGCCAGAACGAAGACCGCCTGGAGGTGCTGCTTGATGAGGCAAACGATGACTACAGGCTGATCAAGGCGGACTTATTGCGTCAACAAGGCCGCTTCGAGCAAGCTTTGGCATTGCTGCGCAGACCACTTCCGCCATCACATCAAGCCTTTGCGAGCTGGCTGCAAAGTTTGGTTGAGCGGCGCGAGCCTCGAATACAGCAATGGACCCCGCTCGATTGACGCGCCGGTCTAGCGGGCATCCTGGCCGGCTTGCCCTGTTTGCCCTGGCCCTGATCCGCGCCTACCAGCGCTGGATCAGCCCCCACAAGGGCTTCATCTGCGCCCATCGCCACCAGCTCGGCGGCCCCAGTTGCTCGCAGGCCGGTGCGCGCCTGATCCAGCGTCGGGGCCTGCGCCGCGGCCTGCCCTTGCTGCGCGAGCGGCTGTTGCGCTGCGGTGCGGTGCATCGGGCGGCACAGGCGGCACCACGCTATCGCCCCCTGCACGCGCGCGGCGACTGCGACTGCGATTGCGGCCTCCCTGACTTCGATTGCGGCCCCTGCGACGCCTGTGATGCCTGCGACGCCTGCGATCTGTTCGATCGCAAGCAGAAGGATCGGCGCCGGGAGGACCGCGCCGAGCGCCGGCTGGCGTCACGCCGTTGACATAAACCGGACATGGCGCTGTCATGCGCCGCACCCAGCATCCCGGTCACACACAAAGACCGAAAGAATGCGATGCTGGCCATCCAAACACAAACCCAACACGAACTCCGCCCCGCCGCCCCGGCGGGCAAGCTGCAGGTCCACTGGGCGCAGCACCAGGACGATTTGCGCGAGGCCCAGCGTCTGCGCTACGAGGTGTTCGCCCAGGAACTGGGCGCGCGCCTGCGCCCCCCACCCGGCACGCCGGCCGGCCATGACGCCGACCTCTTCGACGCCCACTGCGAACACCTGCTGCTGCGTGCCGAGAACCCCGACGGCAGCGCCGGCCCGGTGGTGGCCTGCTACCGCCTGCTCAGTGCCGCAGCAGCACGCCGGCTGGGCGGCATGTATGCCGACAGCGAATTCGATCTGACCCGGTTGCGCCATGAGCGCCATCGCATGGCCGAGATGGGCCGGGCCTGCGTGCACCCCGACTACCGTCGCGGCCCGGCCCTGCTGCTGATGTGGGGCGCAATCGCCGACTACTTGCAACGCCAGAAGCTGGACCTCCTGATCGGTTGCGCCAGCGTGGAGGCGCGCGACGGCGGCAGCCGCGCCTGGACGCTGTGGAACCAGCTTGCCGCCCAGCACCTGGCGCCGATCGAATGGCAAGTGCGCCCGCGCGACCCCCTGCACCCCGCCCCGGCGCATGCCGGCGCGGTCGAGACGCCGCCGCTGCTGCGCGGCTACCTGAAGGCCAACGCCAAGCTGCTGGGCGCCCCGGCTTGGGACGGTGAGTTCCGTTGTGCCGACTTCCCGCTGATGCTGCGCCTGGCGGACCTGCCCAGCAGCTACCGCCGCCGCTTTCTGGCGAACTGATTCAGCCGGGCCAATGCGCCCGGTTCACCGGCGCCACCGCCGGGTGCTGCTCCAGGCGCAGCAGAAAGTCCAGAAACGCTGGCCGCGCCGCCTTCAGGTGGGCGCGGCTGCCGCTCCATTTGGACACCACCACGGCGAGGAAGTCGAGCGCGCCAGGTTGCGCGCCGCTGAGAAAGGGGTGCGCGGGGAACTGGTCGGCAAACAGCTCCCAGGCACGGTGCAGCTGGGCACGTGCGGCTGTGCGCACTGCCGCATGGCTGGCCTTGCTGCGGGCGGTGGTCCAGCGCTCGGGGTAGTCGCTGACCGAAATGGCCGCGTAGCAGTTGGCGGCGATGAAGACCAGGCCGCGCAGCGCCTGCGCGCGTTCTGAGGCGTCAGCCGGTAGCAGGCCACTGGCCGGGTGCTGCAGCCCCAGGTGCATCAGGATGGCGGCGCTTTCGCTCAGCACCGAGCCGTCTTCCAGCACCAGGGTGGGGATCTGGCCCAGCGGGTTGATGGCGCGCAGCGCCTCCAGCCCCGGGCCGGGCTCCCAGCTGGCAGCGCGCACGCTCTCGAAGCCCAGACCGGCCTGCTGCAGGGCCATTTCCACCGCGGCGGAACCGGAGCCCGGGCAGCCGTAGAGCGTGAGCCGTTTCATCGGGCCAGTTGCAGCAGGCGACCGGAGTCGGTCAGGAACCAGATCGAGCCATCGGGCGCCAGATCCACATCGCGCACACGTTCACCCTCGTAGATTCGCTCGCGCAGCAGTTCGCGCTCACCCTGGTAGCGCAGGCGCCAGATCGCCTGGCCCGCCAGGGCGCCCATCAGCAGGTCGCCGCGCCACTCGGGGAACATCGGGCCGTCCACGAACATGATGTTGGAAGGCGCCACGGAGATCGGCACCCAGAAGCTCAGCGGCTCGATGAACTGGGGCGCATGCGCCCCGCCACCGAGCTGGCAGGCCGGGCCGGGTGGCGCGCCGTAGTTGCAACCGTAGCTGCGCAGCGGCCAGCCGTAGTTGGCGCCGGCGCGGGCGATGTTGATCTCGTCGCCCCCCTGGGGGCCGTGCTCGCTGATCCAAAGCTCGCCGCTCTGCAGATGCAGGGCCGCACCTTGCGGGTTGCGGTGGCCGGTGCTCCAGATGCCCGGCAGCGCCTGGCTGGACCAAGCCGGGTTGTCTGGCGGCAGGCTGCCATCGCGCCGAATGCGCACCACCTTGCCCAGGGTCTGGCGCAAATCCTGCGCGGGGTCGCCGAGCTGGCGCTCGCCCAGGGTGATGAAGAGGGTCTTGTCGCGCCCGAACACCAGGCGCGAGCCGTAGTGCCCGCTGCCGCCCACCTTGGGTTGCTGGCGAAAAATCACCGTCAGCCCCTGGAGTCCGCCCGCATCCAGCCGGGCCCGCGCCACGGCCGTGCCGGCGCCCCCCGCACCGGGCTCGGAATAGCTCAGGTAGATCCAGTTGTCTCCCGCGGCGAAATCCGGGTCGACCGCCACATCCAGCAGCCCGCCCTGGCCGCTGGCGTCCACGGCGGGCAGCCCACTGAGCGCCGTCTTGTTACGAGCGTCTGCACTCAGTTGCCAGAGCCGCCCGGCCTTCTCGGTCAGCAGCCAGCCGCCCGCGGGCAGACGCGCCAAGGCCCAAGGGGACTGCAAATCGGTGCGCAGCGTGCGCACCGTCAGGGGTGTCGGGGCTGGCGCCGGTGGGGGTGGGGGCGGAGCTGGAACCGGTGCAGGTGCAGGTGCAGCGCTGGAGCCGCCACCACCGCAGGCACACAGACTGGTCAGTAGCAGCGTCACCCCGATCCAGCCGCTGGCGTGCGGATCCGGCATGCCCGCCCTCACACAGAGAAGGAGAGCCCGATCAGCACCAGCAGGGCGATGCCGGCCATGCCCACCCCCACCACCGCCACCACCAGATGGCGGCGCACTCGGCGACGGCGCTTTCGGTAAGGCGGGCCGGAAACCACGGGGTTGGGGTTGGGCATAGCGTCTGAATTTAGCCACTCCAAACCTGACAGTTTGCAAGCAATCGCAAATGGGCCGGCAGCAATGCACGGGTTGCCCCTTGCTTGTGCCGGCCCAGACCCCTGGCTACCCTGGGTTACCCCCAAGGAGGATGACCGCCATGGCAGCAGACGCCCGCATCGCTTCGATCCGCACCCTGGCCTTGCTCGGCCCCTCGGGCGCCGGCAAGACCACCCTGGCCGAGGCCTTGCTGCATGCCGCCGGCGCCCTGCCCCAGGCCGGGGCGGTGGAAAAGGGCAACACGGTGTCCGACCACGACGCGCTCGAGCGGCGCATGCAGCATTCGCTGCAAAGCAGCCTGATGCATTTCGAGCATGCCGGCCTGCGCGTGCATCTGATCGACACCCCGGGCGCGCCGGATTTCACCGGCCAGGCCCTGCCGGCCTTGGAGGCCGTGGAGACGGCGGTGGTCGTCATCGACGCCCAGCGCGGCATCGAACTGATGGCCCAGCGCATGCTGGACGCCGCGCGCGATCGCGGACGCGACCGCGTCATCGTCATCAACAAGATCGACGCTCCGGGCGTCAACCTGCCGGCGTTGCTGGAGCAGATCCAGTCCGCCTTCGGCAAGAAATGCCTGCCGCTGAACCTGCCCCACCAGGGCGGTGTGGCCGACTGCTTCTTCCAGAGCAGTGGCCCGAGCGACTTCGGCTCGGTGGAGGCCGCCCATCGCGCGCTCGTGGAGCAGGTGGTGGAGGTGGACGCCGCCTTTGTGGACCGCTACCTGAACGAGGGTGATGTGCCGGCCACCGAGTTGCACGCGCCGCTGGAGCAGGCGCTGCGCGAGGGCCATCTGATTCCGGTGCTGTTCTGCGCCGCCAAGAACGGTGTGGGCGTGGCTGAGCTGCTGACCGTCATCGACAAGCTGCTGCCCAACCCCGAGGAGGCCAACCCGCCCGAGTTCCTCAGCGGCGAGGGGCCAGAAGCCAAGCCCGTGAAGGTGAGCCTGGACCCGAATGCCCATGTGCTGGCCCATGTGTTCCAGGTTCGTGCCGACCCTTTCCTGGGCAAGCTCGGCTTCCTGCGCGTGCACCAGGGCACGCTGCAGAAGAACATGCAGCTGTACGTGGGCCATGGCCGCAAGCCGGTGCGCGTGGGCCACTTGTTCGCGCTGCAGGGCAAGGCCCAGATCCCGTTGGACAAGGCCGGGCCGGGTGAGCTCTGCGCCGTGGCCAAGCTCGACGAGCTGCACCCCGACGCCGTGCTGCACGACGCCGCCGAGGACGAGCACATTCACCTGGCGCCCCTCAGTGTGCCCACGCCGGTGCACGGTCTGGCCATCGCCCCGGCGCGCCACGGCGACGAGCAGCGCCTGTGGGACGTGATGCACCGCCTGGTCGAGGAAGACCCCTGCCTGAAGATCGAGCAGGCCAGCCAGACCCATGAGACGGTGGTCTACGGCCTGGGTGAGCTGCACCTGCGCGTGCTGCTGGAGCGCCTGAAGGAGACCTTCAAGTTCGAGGTCAAGACCCAGCCGCCGCGCATCGCCTACCGCGAGACCATCAGCGCCTACGCCGAAGGGCATTACCGCCACAAGAAGCAGAGCGGCGGCGCCGGCCAGTTCGGCGAGGTCTGGCTCAAGGTCGAGCCCATGCCGCGCGGCAGCGGCTTCGAGTTCGTCGACCAGGTCAAGGGCGGCGTCATCCCCACCGCCTTCATCCCGGCGGTGGAAAAAGGCGTGCGCGAGGCCTGCGCCCTGGGCGTGGTGGCCGGCTACCCGCTGGTGGATGTGAAGGTCATCGTGTTCGATGGCAAGCACCACAGCGTGGACAGCAAGGAGATCGCCTTCGTCACCGCCGCCAAGAAGGCGCTGCAGGTGGCGGTGAAGGAAGCGCGGCCGGTGGTGCTGGAGCCCATCGTGCAGGTCGAAGTGCTGACCCCCGAGGCCTCGGTGGGCGATGTCTCGGGCGATCTGGCCAGCCATCGCGGCCAGGTGACCGGCACCCGCGCCGCCGTGGCCGGCCAGTTGGTGGTGCAGGGCCTGGCGCCGCTGGCCGAGCTGGCGGCCTTCCAGACGCGGCTGAACGCCATGACCAGCGGCCAGGCTCGCTACACCCTGGCCCTGAGCCACTACGACCCGGTGCCGCCCAACACCCAGGCCGCGCTGGCGGCGGCCTACAAGGTGCAGGACGAAGCGGAGTAAGCCCTCAGAGCTTGAACACCCGCACCGTCTCGGCCAGCTGAGCGGCCTGCTGGCGCAGGCTGTCGGCGGCGGCGGCGCTTTGCTCCACCAGGGCGGCGTTCTGCTGGGTGCTGTGGTCGATCTGGTCGACCGACTGTCCGACCTCGCCGATGTCCTGCGCCTGGGCGCGCGAGGCGCTGCTGATCTCGCCGATCAGTGAACCCACCTGCTGGATCTGCTGCACCAGGGCTTCCATGGAGCGGCCCGCTTCGTCCACCAGGCGGCTGCCGTGTTCCACCTTGTCCACGCTGGCGCCGATCAGGCCCTTGATCTCGCGCGCCGCGCCGGCCGCGCGTTGCGCCAGGCTGCGTACCTCGCTGGCCACCACCGCAAAGCCCCGGCCGGCCTCGCCGGCCCGCGCCGCTTCCACGGCGGCGTTCAGGGCCAGAATGTTGGTCTGGAAGGCGATGCCGTCGATCACGCCAATGATGTCGCCGATGCGCTTGGAGCTGGAGCTGATCTCCGCCATGGTGCTCACCACCTGCCCCACCAGCTGGCCGCTGGCCTCGGCCACGGTGGAAACCGCTTCGGCCTGGCGGTTGGCCTCGACCGCCGTGTCGGCATTGGCCTGCACGGTCTGGGCCAGGCGCGCCATCAGCTGCGTGGTGGCCTGCACATGGCTCGCCTGTTGCTCGGTGCGCTGGCTCAGGTCGGAGTTGCCGTTGGCGATCTCGGCCGAGCCGGTGGCGATGGAATCGGAGGCCTGGCGCACCGTGCCCACCACCTGGGCAAGGCCTTGCTGCATGGTGCCCAGCGAGGCCAGCACGCTGCCCTCGCGGGACTGTTCGGCGCCCGGCACCGGGCTGAGGTCGCCGGCCGCCACGCGCTGCGCGGCCAGGCCCAGCTCGGCGGGCTCCGCGCCCAGTTGGACGACGATGCTGCGCGAGATGCGCCAGGCCAGCACGCCGCCGGCCAGCAAGGCCAGCAACAGGGCGGTGAGCATGACGGCGCGGAAGCCGCCGGCTTGGTCGCGCGCGGTCTTGGTCTTGGCCTGGATGACCGCCTCTTCAAAGTCGATCAGCTTGTTGATGGCAGCCAGCCACTGCGTGTACTGCGGCTTGGCCTGCTGCCACAGCAGGGTCAGGGCGGGCTCGCGCTCGTCCTTGGCCATGTGGGCCTGGATGGCCTGGGTGGTGGCCACGGCCTGGGCCTCGATGGCCTGGATGCCCTGGTACAGAGTGGCCAGCTCGGGCGCGGCATCGGGGTGGCGCAGCAGGCGCTCCAGGGGCTGGGCCGACTCGGCATAGAAGCGCGCCAGCTGCTCGATGGTGCGCGCCTCGGCCTCGCGCTCCGCGGGGCTGCCGGCCAGCACCACGTCGCGGATGGCAATGGCCCGATCGTGCGCCGAGCCGCGGAAGTTGATGGCGTGGCGTTGGATCTGGGCATGCAGCTCGCCGTTGGCGCGCAGCGCGTCGTCGATCACCCGCACCTTCCACATCGCCACGGTGGTCACGGCCGCCAGGATCAGCAGGATCAACCCGAACCCCAGGTACAGCCGGGTGGAAACCTTGAAGCGCAGCATCGACATGTCTTCCCCTTCAGGCATGGCTTGAACGGGAAGAAGCCTAACGCTCTCTATTGAACTGTGCAGTTCAATAGTTAATGACAAGATACAAAAATGCAGAACCACGGCGGCTCTGGGATGGGGTGCGGCCGTGGTTCTGCATGCGCCCGCTGCCCAAACCCCACCCCACGGGGCGGGCGGTTCGTGGGGTTTGGGGCGCGTTCGGGGTCTGCGCTCAGGCCACCTGCACCTCAATGCGCCGCGGCTGCGCATGGGCGGCCTTCGGAATGCGCACCCGCAGCACGCCCTGGGCCAGCTCGGCGCTGACCTGGTTGGCGTCCAGCTCCTTGCTGAGCGTGAAGCGACGGCGGTAGCGCTGCAGGTTCACTTCCACATGCGAGGGCTGCAGCTGGGCAGGGGCGGGCAGCACCAGCTCGCCTTCGATGCTGAGCTGGTCGCCCTCGACGCGCAGTTGCAGCTGGTCCTTGGGCACGCCGGGCATGTCGGCATACAGGGTGATGCCGGTGGGGTCCTCCACCACATCCACCGGCGGCAGCAGGGCGGCCTCCGGCTCGGGGTTGCGGGCCTGCAGCTCGCTGGGGCTCTGGGCTTGGGTCAGTTCGGTCATGGTCAGCTCCCGGTTCACTGGATTTCGATGCGGCGCGCCGGGGTGGCGCTGCGGCGCTTGACGCTGATGTGCAGCAGGCCATCGCGATAGCTGGCGCTGACGGCATTGGGGTCGATGTCATCGGGCAGGCTCACCACGCGGCGGAAGCGGCCTGCGAAGCGCTCGCCCTGGTGCAGGGTGGTCTTCTCATCGCTCTTCTCGGGCAGGGTGGGGGCGCGTTCGCCGGCAATGCTCAGCACGCCGCGGTCCAGGTCCACCTTGATGCTGGCCGGCTCCAGACCGGGGGCAAAGGCGTAGACCTCGACGGCCTCGGGGCTGCTGCCCACGTTCAGCGCCGGATAGCCGCCGCGGCTGATGCCGCGGATGCTCGGCGAGGGTTCAAACACGGAGCCCAGATCGCGCTGCAGGCGCTCCAGCTCCGAAAACAGATCGCGTGCAAACAGGCTGCGGTACATGCTCGGTCCTCCTCAGAAAACGGCGCCTCGGCGGCTCCGGATGTCTGCGCAGATGGGTTGATGCGGCGCAAGTTCAAGAGCCCCGCGCCGCGCGAGCATGGGGCTTGAAGACGCGGCGCACGACCCCCAGTTCCCGCGCGCAGGAAGGAGCTTCTGCATGGAGTTCAAGGACTACTACGCCGCCCTCGGGGTGGCCCGTGATGCGCCGCAGGAGGCCATCAAGAAGGCCTACCGCCAGCTGGCGCGCCAATACCACCCGGACGTCAGCCGGGAGCCGGACGCCGAGGTGCGCATGCGCGAGGTCAATGAGGCCTACGCCGTGCTGTCCGACCCCGAGCGCCGCGCCGCCTATGACCAGCTCGGCCGCGGCGCGCCGCGCCAGGGCGAGCCCTTTCGGCCGCCGCCGGGCTGGGATGCCGGCTTCGAGTTCAGCGCGGGCCACGACCCTGACACGAGCGACTACAGCGAGTTCTTCGCCGAGCTGTTCGGCCAGATGGGTCGGCCGGGCCGTACCAGGCATCCCCACGGCGGTGCCCGCGGCGAGGACCACCACGCCAAGGTGCTGCTGGAGCTGGATGACGCCTGGCTGGGCGCCACCCGGCGCATCAGCCTGAAGGTTCCGGAGCTCGACGCACAGGGCCGGCTGCGCCTGCGCGAGCGCATGCTCGACGTGAAGATTCCGCTGGGCGTGAAGCCCAGCCAGCTGATCCGCCTGGCCGGCCAGGGCGGGCCGGGCCTGGGCGGTGCGCCCGCCGGCGATCTGCTGCTGGAGGTGCAATTCGCCCCGCACCCCCGCTTCCGCCTGGATGGCGGCACCCTGGTCGCGGAGCTGCCCCTGGCCCCTTGGGAGGCCGCGCTGGGTGCGGTGGTGCCGGTGGAGCTGCCGGCCGGGCGCAGCGTGAAGGTGCGCGTGCCGGCGGGGGCGCAGGGCGGCCAGCACCTCACGGTGCGCGGCCAGGGCCTGCCTGGCAACCCGCCGGACGACCTGGAGCTGGAGCTGCGCGTGCTGCTGCCCAGCGGCCTGGAGCCGCGCGCCCGCCAGCTGTACGAGGAAATGGCCCGCGCGCTGCCCGACTTTGACGCCCGCAAGCAGGCCGCTGCCACGGCCTCGGAGGCTGACACATGAACGCCCTGCTGCACGCCCTGTTCGCCGAGCGCGAGCTCGACCTCGACACCCTGTGCCGCCTGGCCGGTGTGGACCTGGCCTGGCTGGACACCCATGCCAGCCTGCTGCAACCGGCCGCCAGCGACGCCTGGCTGCTGGCGCGCGTGCGCCGCCTGGTGTGGCTGGAGCGCGAGTTCGACGCGGTGCCGGAGCTGGCGGCGCTGGTGGTGGATCTGGAGGAGGAATTGCGGCGGCTGCGCGGCGGCTGACTCAGCGCCCAGGCACCGATGCGGGCGGCGCGGGCTTGGCCGACCGCTGCCCGTGCAGCGCCGCCAGCAGCCACTCCTTGCTCGGCCGGGCGGCTGCGGCGCCGCACTGCACCAAGTAGGGCTTGCCGCTGCTGCTGCTCTGCGTGGCCGCCTGCTCGATGAACTGCTCCGCGCTGGCCAGCGTGCCGCGGTCTTCCAGATAGGCCAGCTTGCGCAGCATGTGCTGGCGCGCTTCATCGGCGCTGTGCCAGCTGCCATTGCGCTGCAGGCGGCATTGCTGGCGCTGCAACTCGTTCAGCAGGCCGTCGATCTCGGCGCGCACGGCCGGGGCCGTGGGCGCCGCGTCGGCGGGCATCAGCAGCGCCAGGGCCAGGCTTGCAATCAGTCTTTGCATCGCTCGGTATAGAAGGAATGAGGGCAGGCGGCGTGGTACTGCGCGTCGCCGCCGATGGAGATCTGCTCGCCTTCGCGCACACGACGGCCCTCGGCGTCCAGGCGCACGTTGAAGCTGGCCTTGCGACCGCAGCCACACACGGTCTTGAGCTCCTCGATCTGGTCGGCCAGCAGGCCCAGGGCGGCGGCGCCCTCGAAGCCATTGCCCTGGAAATCGGTGCGCAGGCCGTAGCAGATCACCGGAACCCCCTGCAGCACGGCCATCTGGTGCAGCTCGCGCACCTGCGCAGTGGTCAGGAACTGCGCTTCGTCGATCAGCACGCAGGCGGTGTCCGGTGGCAGGTCGGCAGCGCTGAAGCGCAGGCCGGGGTGGAAGGTGCGCGCCGGGCGCTGCAGGCCCAGCCGCGTGCCCACCACGCCTTCGCCATAGCGGTCGTCCAGTTGGGCGGTGTAAACCGTGACGCTGCGCCCCAGGCGCTCGTAGTTGTGCGCCACGCCCAGCAGGGCCAGGGTCTTGCCGGCGGCCATGGCGCCGTAGCGCCAGAAGAGCTTTGCCATCGCGGGGAATGCAGAAGGGGATCGAAGGGGCGCGGATTGTCGCGGGCGGGCCACGCCGCCTCCGGCCTTGCGCCCGATCAATGCAATGCAAATGCGATTCGTTCGCATTTGCGTTAAAGTTCGGTCATCGGTTGCTCCCGGGCTCTGTTGCCGCCCTTGCCGTCATGTCCACGCTGGCCCTGCATTCCCCGCTGTCCTCACGCGCTCCCGCTCCCGCGCTGGCCCCTGCCGTGCCGGCGCCGGCGATGACCCGCCCCCTGTCCATCCCGAACTGGCAGCCGGTGCGCACGCGCCGCGCGGCCGCCGCGATGACGCTGGGCCTGCACCTGCTGGGCGCGCTGGCCATGTGGCAGACCGGCCGCACAGTGGTAGCCCACATCGCGCCGCCGCCCATCCAGGTCAGCCTGCTGCAGGAGCGCCAGCACCCGCCGGAGCCCCAGCCCCAACAGCGGCCGAGCACGCCAAACCCCCTGCCCCAGCAGCCGGTATTGGCGCTGCCCGTGCCCGAGTTCGAAACCACCATGCCCAGCCCGCGGGCCGTGCAAGCAGCAGTGCAGCCCGCCGTGATCCCGGCGCCGACCGCAGCCGAGCCCGCACCGGCACAGATCGCCCCGCAGCCACCGCAACCCAAGACCGTGGCCGCCAGCGCGCTGCGCTACCGGGTGGAGCCGGCTGTCGAGGTGCCCCTGCTCTCGCGCCGCGCCGGCGAGCATGGTCGCGTGGCCCTGCGCGTGGTGTTTGACACCCAGGGCCGCCCACGCGAGATCCAGCTGCAACGCAGCTCGGGCTTCGCCCGCCTGGACGCCCAGGCCCTGGAGGCCATGAAGGCCGCGCGCATCGCGCCCATCGTGGAAGACGGCCGTGCCATCGAGGTGATGGCCGTGGCCTGGCTGGAATACGAGCTCGACTGAGCGAGCTCGGCCCGCCCCCTCCAACTTCCCTTCCCCCAGCCAAGCCGCCACCTCGGCGGTCTGGGCCTCGCTTTGCCTTCTTTCTTTGAACCCATGAAACCCACCAAGCTCTCCACCCTGCTGCCCCTGGGCGCCCTGGCCGCTGGCTTCAGCCTGGCCGCCGCCGCCCAGACTCCCCCCACGCCGGCCGAACGCGAGCTGCCCACCGTCAAGGCCAAGGCGCGCAAGGAACCGCAGGGCAAAGACGGTGTGCAGGCCACACAGACCGAGATCGGCAAGGGCAAGCAGGAACTGCGCGACATCCCTCAGTCCATCACCGTCGTGACCGAGAAGCTGATGGACGACCGCAACCTCGACACCCTGAAGGACGTGCTGCGCAACACCGCCGGCATCAGCTTCCTGGCGGCCGAAGGCGGCGAGGAGGACATCCGCCTGCGCGGCTTCCCGCTGCAGGCCACCGGTGATGTGTTCGTCGACGGCCAGCGCGACCCGGCCTTCTACGAGCGCGACACCTTCTTCGACGACCGCGTCGAGGTGCTGCGCGGCTCGGCCTCGATGCTGTTCGGCCGCGGCTCGACCGGCGGCGCCGTCAACCAGGTGCGCAAGAAGCCGCGCCTGATCGACCAGCATGAGGTGGAGCTGACCGTGGGCAGCCACGCCTTGGTGCGCGCCGTGGGCGACTTCAATCTGAAGATGGGCGAGAGCAGCGCGCTGCGCCTGGGCACCATGGTGACGAAGGCCGACAACGACGGCACCGGCACGAGCCTGGACAAGAAGGGTGTGGCTGCGGCCTGGCGCACCGGCATCGGCGAGCGCAATGAGTTCCTGGTCAGCCTGTACCACCTGGACAACGAGAACGGCATGAACTACGGCATGCCCTGGATCCGCCCCACGCTGACCGCGGCGGTGGACCAGACCACGCTGATGCCGGTGGACCCGAAGAGCCACTACGGCCTGGCCAGCGACCGCAATGCCGGCGAGGCCACCTTCCTGAGCGCCAGCCACACCCATCGCTTCGACCGCAACCACGAGATCACAACCAAGCTCAGCAAGGGCTCGTTCGAGCGCGACCAGCGCTCCGGCACCGTGCGCTTTGCCGCCGCCAGCGCACAGCCCGACAAGACCGCCGTCAGCCTCGCGACTTTCGGCCCCAACACCGTCCTCACCCGCGGCACCCACCTCAAAGTGCAGGACCTCGACACGCTGTTCCTGCAAAGCGACTACAGCGGCAGGTTCGAGGCCCTGGGCCTGAAGCACCAGGTGCAGGCCGGTGTGGACGTCGCCCAGGAAGAGAAGACCGTGTACGCGGCCCTGAGCGCCGCCCAGGGCGGCGTGGTGCCCACCAAACCCACCACCACCGTCGGCACGCCGAACGACGGCGCCTGGGTGGACGAGAGCCTGCGCAAGTTCCGTGTGAACAACCGGTACGAATCGCGTGCTCAAGGGCTCTACCTGCAAGACCTGGTGCAGGTGCTGCCCGAGTGGAAGCTGCTGCTGGGCCTGCGCTACGACCGCCTGACGGGTGACTACGACGCCTTCAGCATCCCCAACAACGCGCCCAGCCCGACGACCACGACCAGCTACCACATGAAGATCTCGGAATGGAGCCAGCGCGCCGGCGTGCTGTTCCAGCCCAACGAGCGCATGAGCTTCCACCTGGGTGCGGCCACCTCGTTCAACACCTCGGGCGATGCCTACTCGCTGTCGGCCCAAAACGTCGACATCCCGCCGGAGCAGGCCATCAATGTGGAAGCCGGCGCCAAGATCGACTCGGCCGATGGCCGCTTCAGCACCCGCTTCGCGGTGTTCCGCAGCACCAAGCTGCACGAGCGCAACACCGACCCGCTGGTCAACATCGTCACGCTCTCGGGCAAGCGCCATGTCAGCGGCATCGAACTGGACCTGGCCGGCCGCCTGACGCCCGAGTGGGAGGTGTTCAGCTCCTATGTGTGGATGCCCCTGGCCCGCATCGACGAGAGCTCGGCCACCGGGGGCGAGATCGAGGGCGCACGGCCTTCGTTGACGCCGCGCCACTCGGGGTCGCTCTGGACCACCTATCAGCTCACGCCGGTGCTGCGCATTGGCGGCGGCCTGAACTGGCGCTCCAGCGTGGCGCCGCTGCGCAACCCCGGCTTCACGGCGCCCAGCTTCGTGGTGGGTGAGCTGATGGCCGAATACCAGGTCGTGCCGAACAAGCTGATCCTCAAGGGCAACATCAGCAATGTCACCAACAAGCTGTATGCGGACACGCTCTACCCCGGCCACTACCTGCCGGGCGCCGGACGCCTGTTCCAGCTGACCGGCACCTACAAGTTCTGAGGTCTGACATGCTGATCCGCCTTCCGGAAGTCCTGCGCCCTGACCAGCTCCACGAGGCGCGCCGGCTGCTGGCGCAGGGCCCTTGGGAAGACGGCCAGCAGACCGCCGGGCGCCAGGCCGCGCAGGCCAAGCAGAACGAGCAGCTGGCCTTCACCAGCCCGGCCGCCCAGGCGCTGCGCGAGCTGGTGCTGGGCGCGCTGGAGCGGCACCCGCTGTTCCTTTCGGCCGCCCTGCCCAAGAAGATCGTGCCGCCGCAGTTCAACCGCTACACCGGCAGCCTGAACCACTATGGCGACCATGTGGACAACGCCATCCGCATGCTGGGCGGCCAGCGTGTGCGCGGAGACCTGAGCTGCACCGTCTTCCTGGCCGAACCGCACGAGTACGAGGGTGGCGAGCTGGTGGTGCGCCACGCCTTTGGCGAGGAACGCGTCAAGCTGGCCGCGGGTGAGGCCCTGCTCTACCCGGCCAGCAGCGTGCACCGGGTGGAGCCGGTGACGGCCGGCGCGCGCTTGGCCAGCTTCTTCTGGATCGAAAGCCTGGTGCGCGGCGAAGAGCAGCGCCGCATCCTGTTCGATCTGGACATGGCCCTGATGCGCCTGCGCCAGCAGCACGGTGAGTCGGACGAGACGGTGGCCCTGATGGCCACGTACCACAACCTGCTGCGGCTCTGGGCCGATACCTGATCGGCCCTTGAGTTCCCTCGCCCTACTGTGGCCGGTAGCTCACCGTCAGCGTGTAGCTGCCGGCCGTGTAGCCCCGCACCAGCACATAGGCATCGCCATTGGCGCTGAAGCTGATGCTGCAGCTCTCGGTGGCCGTGCCGCCATCCGACTTGC
Organism: Burkholderiaceae bacterium; assembly: GCA_039808065.1. Lineage (GTDB taxonomy): Bacteria > Pseudomonadota > Gammaproteobacteria > Burkholderiales > Burkholderiaceae_C > Inhella. The sequence goes on from JBDHSJ010000059.1 coordinate 15,182, forward strand.
AGCCGTAGCTGCTGGTCGTGGGCACGGATCCCGCCTTGGCGTAGAGGTCGATGTCCCCCGTGCCCGTGGTGCCGGCCTTGAAGCTGCCACCCGCACCCACCTTGAAGGGGCCGTGACTGCGCGTCTGGTTGCGCGTCAGGCTGCCGCTGAAGGTCTCGGTAGTGTCCGGCTTGGGCGGAATGCCCGCGCCATCGCTACCGAGTTCCACCGCATAGGCCAGGGCCAGCTTGCCGAACTTCAGCGCGTGCTCGGCCTGGTTGCCGGTGTTGGCATAGGTGTCGCTGGCGGTGTGGATGCGCGGATTGGAGGTGGCGAAGGCCGCCTCGAAAGGCAGGCTGGCGGCATAGCCCTGGGCCGTCCAGGAGGCATGGTCCGAGCAGCCATAGCCGCAGCGGTCCGTGCCAACCTTCAACGTGGGCAGGTAGCTGCTGATGAGGTTGGTCAGAAAGCTGTTCTGCGCGCTGTCGGTGTAGTCGGTGTAGATGTAGATGTCGCTGGGCGAGCCCTTGTAATTGGTCATGTCCAGCTGCATGACGCCCACCACGTTCACGCCAGCCGTGGCATGGGCCTTGGCGATCTCGGCCGAGCCGCGCAGACCCACCTCTTCGGCGGCATAGGCCATGAACTTGATCGTGCGGCGCGGCTTGTAGCCATTGCCGGCCAGCACGCGCAAGGCCTCGGTCAACGAGGCGATGCCCGAGGCGTCGTCATCGGCGCCGGGCGCGCGTGTGCTCTCGCTCACGCCACCCTGCACCGTGGAATCCAGATGCCCGCCCAGCACCACCACCTCGGCGGCGTTGTCCGTGCCCTTGAGGGTGGCGATGACGGACTTCTGCCGCCAGGCCGCGTGCGTGAACTGCTCCACCGTGATGTCGGCGCGGCCATTGGCCAGCGCGGTCCAGCGCGCCTTCAGCCAGTCCGAGGCCTGGGCGCCCGCCGTGGTCTGGTAGTAGCGATTGGTGAAGTTGGACAGGTCGACGATGGTCTGGCCGATGTTGCTGGCCTGCATCTGGCCCAGCAGGGGGTTGACCACCGTCTGCTGGTCGATCACATAGCTGGGCCGGGTGGCGGCCGCCACCGCCAGGGGCTGGCGCAGGCCGCTGTCGGCCTGACGCTGCAGCATCGCCAGTCCTTCGGCCATGCTGCCGTGGTACATGAAACCGCCGCAGCGGCGCAGCTCGTGGTGCACGGCCTCCGAAAGGCCGGCCAGCTGGTCTTCGTCGACCTGCACCAGGTGGATGCGTTCGGCCGCCGCACCAAGCCGCCCGGCAGCCTGCACGCTGGAGCGCACCTCGGTGACGGTGCGCTGGCCTTGCAGCAGCTTGAGCGCGGCATCGCCGACGCTGATCCAGACCTTCTCGCCCGCCTGCGCAGCCGGGCTGGCGAGCCCGGCACACAGGATCCACAACAAAGACTTTCGCACGGTGTTTCGCATGGGGCCTCCAATAAGTGGAAGGGAGGGCGGCCCCTGCGCTGCTGGCGCGCCGGCCGGCCGTCCCGATTGCTGAAGCAAGCTGCGGGACTGCCAGCGAGCGCGGCGATGCTAGGTCGGTGTGCCGTGCGCAGGGATAAGCAAATGCAACAGCGCGGGAAAGCCCGGGCCGGACCGTAGCATCCAGACCCCACACCGGAGACGCGCCATGGACCTCAGCACGCTCAAGAACCGCCAGATCCGCCTGGCCCAACGCCCCAAAGGCCTGCCCGGCCCTGAGTGCTGGCAACTCACTGAAGAGGCGGTGGTGGCGCCACAGGACGGCGGCGTGCTGTTCCAGAACCTGGCCCTGAGCCTGGACCCGGCCATGCGCGGCTGGATGAACGAAGGCAAGAGCTACATCCCGCCGGTGGAGCTGGGCGCGGTGATGCGCGCCGGCGGCATCGGCCGCGTGATTGCCAGCGCCCACCCAGGCTTTGCCGTGGGCGATCTGGTCAGCGGCGGGAGCGGTGTGCAGGACTACTGCCTGGTGCCCGGTGATCAGGTCAAGCGCACCGGGCTCGTCAAGATCGACCCGCGCATGGGCTCCATCACCCAATGGCTGAACGTGCTGGGCATGCCGGGCATGACGGGCTACTGGGGCCTGATGGACATCGGCCAACCCAAGGCCGGAGAAACCGTGGTGGTCAGTGGCGCGGCCGGCGCCGTGGGCCAGACGGTCGGGCAGATCGCCAAGATCAAGGGTTGCCGCGTCGTCGGCATTGCCGGCGGGCCCGAGAAGTGCAACTGGGTGGTGCAGGAACTGGGCTTCGACGCCTGCATCGACTACAAGAACGGCTCGGTCAAGGACGGCTTGAAGCAGCACTGCCCGAACGGCGTGGACATCTACTTCGACAACGTCGGCGGCGAGATCCTGGACGCCGTGCTGGCCCGCATCAACCGCAAGGCCCGCATCATCATCTGCGGCGCCATCAGCCAGTACAACAACACCGAGGGCATGGTCGGCCCGAAGAACTACCTCAGCCTGCTGGTCAACCGCGCCCGCATGGAAGGCATGGTGGTGTTCGACTACGCGCCGCGCTACCTGGAGGCCATCGTCGAGATGGCCGGCTACCTCAAGGACGGGCGCATGAAGAGCAAGGAAGACGTGGTGCGCGGCACGGTGGACGACTTCCCGGCCACGCTGCTCAAGCTCTTCAGGGGCGAGAACTTCGGCAAGCTGGTCTTGCAACTGGCGGATTGATGCCCGCCAGGTTCTGGGCCAAGCGCTTTGCGCTGGCCTTTGTTCTGGCTACAGCGTTACTGTTCCTGGTGGAGCAGTTCAAGGGGCATGCGCTGGAACAGGCGCTGCAGTTCGCTCTGCTGTGGGGCACGGGCTCGGCGGCCTTGTTCACTGGCATTGGCTACTGGCGCTTCCGGCGCAATCCCGCCTGCATGCGCCGCCCGCCGCAGCGCGTATGAGCGCCATATGAGCGCCATCAACCTGCACGACTACGCCGCCCTTGCCCAGGAGCGCCTGGCGCCTGCCGCCTGGGCCTACCTAACCGGCGGAGCGGGCGACGAGCAGACCCTGGCCGACAACGCCGCCGCCTGGCAGGCCCTGAAGCTGGTACCGCGCGTGCTGCGCCCTGGGCACCCGGGGCACACGCAGATCGAGCTGCTGGGGCGCAGCTGGGCCCACCCCATTGGCCTGGCTCCGGTGGCGGCGCATGCGCTCTTCCACCCCGAGGCCGAGGCCGGCACCGTGCTGGCCGCCGCCGCGCAGGGCACGGCCTGCACCCTGAGCAGCCAGGGCAGCACGCCCTGGGCCGAACTGGTGGCGCTGGTGAAGGACGAGCCCGGCCGCGGGCCGCTGTGGGCGCAGTGCTACTGGCAGGGTTCGCTGGTCCGCACCTTGGCCTTGTTCGAACGGGCCGCGGCCGCCGGCATGGAGGCCATCGTCTTCACTGTGGATGCGCCCGTGCACGGTGCGCGCGACCGCGAGCGCCGTGCCGGCTTTGTGCTGCCGGCCGAACTCTCCAAAGCCAACGCCGTGCCCGGCAGCCACCCGCCGCTGCCGGCTTTTGACGCACCACCGCTTTGTGCCGGCTTGCTCGTGCATGCGCCGACCTGGACCGAGCTGGAGGCCCTGGTGGCCGCCAGCCCCCTGCCCGTCATCGTCAAGGGCCTGCTGCACCCGGATGACGCCGTGCAGGCGCGAGACCTCGGCGCCGCGGCTGGCTGGGTCAGCAACCATGGCGGCCGCACGCTCGATACCGTGCTCCCCACCGTCGCCGCCCTGCCCGCCATCCGTGCCGCGGTGGGGCCGGCGTGGCCGCTGCTGGTGGATGGCGGCATCCGCCGCGGCACCGATGTGCTGAAAGCCCTCGCCCTGGGCGCCAACGCGGCCTTCATCGGCCGCCCGGCCGTGCAGGCCCTGGCGGTGGAAGGTGCGCGCGGCGTGGCCCACGCGATCCGCCTGCTGCGCGACGAGTTCGAGATCGCCCTGGCGCTGTGCGGCAGCGCCACGCCGGCGCAGCTCCACCCCGGTTTGATCCACAAGCCTTGATCAGACTGGGCAATCCTGCCCAGGAAACAGCGGCCGGCTTGAGCAAGGCCCATTTATCATTGCGCCCCATGCCGACCGCGCCCCGCGATGTGGCGCAGATCCGTCTGGACAACGCGCTACGCCTGTTCGACGAGTTCGTCGCCGCCACCCTCAAACACCCCGATGCCGCTGCACTCCGAGGTCTGGAGCGCCGCTTTGCCGAGCGTTTGCAGATCCAGCCCAGCTACTGGAGCCAGATCAAGAGCCGCTCGCGCCAGATCGGCGAACGACTGGCCCGGCAGTTCGAGCAGCTCTGCCACAAGCCCGCGTTCTGGATGGACCAGGACCATGGCCCCGCCGGCACGCCGGCCCCGCCCGCGCCGCCCAGCGCCGTGGACCTGAGCCCCAGCACCCCGCAGGACGACGACGAGCGCTTCATCGTCGGCCTGGTGCTGACCTACTACCGCCGCCACCCCCAGCGAGCGCGCGGCCGTCTGCTGGACCTGCTGGGCGAGGTGCT
>JBDHSJ010000060.1:0-19577 GCA_039808065.1 Burkholderiaceae bacterium
CCTCCCGGCCAGGGCCGCGCGCCGATGCCGGCCGTGCCACAGTAGCTGCCCCAACAGTTCAACGGGAGCACCCCATGATCGGCTACACCACCCTTGGCACCAACGACCTGCCGCGCGCCACCGCCTTCTACGACGAGCTGTTCAGCGTGCTCGGCATCCAGCGCATCATGGATTTCGGCCGCGGCTATGCCTGGGGCACCGGCATGGACAAGCCGGGCTTCGGCGTGATGAAGCCCTTCGACGGCCAGCCCGCCACCGCCGGCAACGGCACCATGGTGGCCCTGGTGGTGGACAGCAAGGACAAGGTGGACGCTGTGCATGCCAAGGCGCTGGCACTGGGCGGCAAGGACGAGGGCGCCGTGGGCTTCCGCGGCGAGGGCTTTTACGCCGGCTACTTCCGCGACCTGGACGGCAACAAGCTCAACGTGTTCTGCATCGTCAAGGGCTGATCTGGGCCGATCAAGGCGCGCACGCCACGCGGTTGCGGCCCTGCTGCTTGGCCTGGTAGAGCGCCGCGTCGGCGCGTGAACTCAGCGCGCTGAAATCCTCGCCCGGCACACGCTGAGCCAGGCCCACGCTGACCCGCACGGGCGCCAGACCGGGCGCTAGCGCGGCCCAATCCTGCGCCATCACGGCCTGGCGAAGGCGCTCGGCAATGGCCAGGGCCGCGGCCCCTTCGGCCCCGGGCAGCAACAGAACGAACTCCTCGCCACCCAAGCGCGCCAGCAGATCGCCCTGGCGCAGCTGGGCGCTCAGCACCTGCACCAGCTGACGCAGCACGGCATCGCCCACGGCGTGGCCATGCTGGTCGTTCACTTGCTTGAAGTGGTCCACGTCCACCAGCAGCAGGGCCAGCGGGGCCTCACGTTGACCCCAGAGCGGACCGGAAGCCTGCTGCAGGCCCAGGCGGTTCAGCGCGCCGGTCAATGGGTCGTGCAGGGCGGCGTCTTCCCAGGCGCGGGCACGGTCGCGCAGGCCGTCAGCCTCGTGGCGGCTGCGCTCCAGTTCCTCGAACAGGCTGGCGCTGCGCGTCAGCAGCTGCACGCGCTGGGCCAGCTGGCGCTTCCAGTGGCGCACGGCCTGGCGCGCCCAGTCCAGCGCGGCCTCGGCCTGGCCGGCGGCCTGTTCCAGGTGCACGCCTTCGTCCAGGATGCGCCCGCGCACATGCGGCAGCTGGGATTGCGTGGCCAGTTGCTCGGCCTGCTGCAGGTGCTGCCGCGCTTCGTCCAGCCGGCCCAGGCGGCGCAGCGCCACGGCGGTGCCGAACAGGGCCTCGGCATGCATCGAGGGGTGGGCGGCAGTGAGGGTCTCGGCGCGCTCGAACACCGGCAGGGCCTCGGCCACCCGGCCCAGCTCCAGCAGGCCAAAACCCTGGCTGCTGCAGGCAAAACCGGCGTGTGCGTTCAGGCCGGAGGCCAGAGCCAGCGGCAGCGCGCGCTCGGCATAGGACATCGCCAGCCGGGCCAGCACACCGCGGCGCGCGGCCTGCTCGGCGTCGTCGCGGTGCCAGCTCTCGTCCACACAGGCGTAGGCCAGGTTCACCAGGGCCACCACCACGCCGCGCGGGTCGGCCTGTTCCTCGGCCAGCTCCAGGCAGGCCTGCAGGGCCACGCGCGCGGGCTCGAACTGCTCCAGCATGGCCAGCAGCGTGCCCTGCGTGCCCAGGGCCTTGCGGCGGCCGGGCGAGCGGGGAGCGTCTTCGGTCAGCGCCAGCGCACGCGCCGCCCAGCCCAGGCCGCGCTCGGCGTCGCCCAGCATGCCCAGCGCATAGGCCAGGCCGGTGTAGACCCAATCGAGCCGTGGCGCCAGCGCGCTGTGCTCCAGCTCGTGCAGGCAGGGCACCAGGCGTTGCAACGAATCCTGCACATGGCCCTGCTGGATGGCGACGACCGCCTGGAGCGCCACGCCCAGGGCCTGGTTCAGCGGCGTGGGGGCTGGGTTCGCGGCCTGCCAATCCTGCGCCGCACCGGCCACATCGCCGGCCTGGGCGCGCGCCAGCACGGCCTCGCGCAGGGCCTCTGCAGCCTGTTGGTCCATCGCTCCCTCGGTGTTTTGCTGTCAGGCGCGGATTTTCAGCCCGCCCGGCCGCCGCCAATGCGCAGCATCTGGCGGTACAGGGGCTTGAGGCGCCCGTACATCGGGCGGTAGACGGAGCCGTAGTACTGGTCGTAAAGGTCGGCCGCGGCCGGGTTGGGCTGGAACCAGCGGGCCACGCGGGTCATCTCGCGCACGGCGGTGGGAAAGTCGGCATGCAGGCCTAAGCCCACGGCGGCGTCCATGGCCGCGCCCAGGCCCGAGGTTTCGTGGGTGTGCGGGCGGGCCACCGGCAGGCGGAACACATCGGCGGTGAGCTGCATGGCCGCATTGCTCTGCGAGCCGCCGCCGCTGACGCGCAGCTCCTTGAGCGTGAGACCGGCGCGCTTTTCCAGCCGCTCGCGCCCGCCGCGCAGGGCGTAGGCCAGGCCTTCGAGGATGGCGCGGTACAGGTGGGCGCGGGTGTGCTGCTCGCTGAAGCCGATGATGGCGCCGCGCGCCTCGGGGCCGGGCTCGCGGATGCCCGGGCTCCAGGTGGGCTGCAGCGTCAGGCCCAGCGAGCCCGGCGGCACCTGCGCCACCAGCTCGTCGAACAAGGCCTCGGGCGCCACGCCGAGCGACTCGGCGGCGGCGCGCTCGGGGTGGCCGAACTGCTCCTTGAACCAGCTCACCAGCCAGAAGCCGCGCGTGATCTGCACCTCCACGCTGTAGTGGCCCGGCACGGCGGCCGGATAGGGCGGCACGAAGGCGGTGTGCTCCAGATAGCGCGGGCTGGTGAGGTTGATGGTGGCGGTGGTGCCATAGCTCAGCGCGCCCACCTCGGGCGCCAGTGCGCCGGAACCCAGGATCTCGCAGGCCTTGTCGGCGGCGGCGGCCGGCACCGGCGTGCCGGCCGGGATGCCGCTGGCGGCCGCAGCGGCCGGCGTCACGGCGCCGAGGGTGCTGCCCACCGGCAGCAGCTCGGGCAGCTGCTCGGGCCGCACTGCCAGCGCCTGCCATTTCCAGTCGCTGCCCGGCGCCCAGGCATGCCGCTTGTAATCAAAGGGCAGGTAGGCCACCTGGCTGCCGATGCTGTCGGCAAAGCGGCCGGAGAGGCGTTGGTTCAAGAGGCCGCTGAGCAGCATGAACTTGTGGGTGCGGGCGTGCAGCTCGGGCTCGTGCTGGGCCCACCAATTGACCGGCGCCGCGCGCTGGAAGCCCTCGATGGTGCCGGCCACGCCGGCGAGCTGGAAGGCGGCGCGCCACCAGGGCGCGATGCGCGGCAACTCGTCCGCGCGGCGCTGGTCCAGCCAGATGACGGCCGGGGCCAGGCAGCGGCCATCGGCGTCCATCGGCACCAGGGAGCCGCGCTGGGTGGTGACGGACACGCCGGCCAGGCGTTGGCGCCATTGCGGCTGCTCCGCCCACAGGCGCTGGCAGCAGCTGGCGGCGGCGAGCCAGAAGGCCTCGCCGTCGTGCGTCATCCAGCCGGGCTGTTCGCGCTGGTAGTCGGTGAAGACCTGCTGCTGGCGACCCAGCAGCTGGCCCTGCAGATCGAACAGCAGGGCGCGCACGGACTGGGTGCCGAGATCGATGGCGAGCAGCAGGTCTTTCAATTCGGAACTCCGTGCTGGGCCTGCAACAAGGCGCCGTAGCGCCCGGCTTCTTGCGCAAAGCGCGCAGCGTCCCAGCCCAGCAGCTCCTGGCAATGCGGACGCAGGGCCGGCAGCAGGCCGGCGGCGAAATCGGGTTGCAGCAGCCCGAGGCGGGTGCGGCGCAGCAGCAGGTCGTCGAGGTGGTGCACCTGCTCATGCTGCAGGCTGTGGCGCAGCTCGCCGATCAGGGTTTGCGTGCCCGGCAGGGTCTGGCTGCCCTGCGCCAGCACTTCGGCCGCCAGCGCACCAAAGCGCCCGCGCAGGCGCCGGGCCTGCGCCGCGTCGGCCGGCAGCGGCGCGGCGCCAGCCGGCAGCAGGATCTGCGCGCCGGTCTCGGGCCGCAGGCCCGGCAGCCAGGGTTGCGCGGCCTGCAGGGCCTGGCGCGCCATCACGCGGAAGGTGGTGAGCTTGCCGCCGCCCACCGCCACCAGGCCCTGGTGGGCGAGCACCAGGTGCTCGCGGCTTTCTTCCGAGGGCTTGAGCCTCGCGCCGCTGGCGATGACGGGTCGGATGCCTGCCCAGCTGCTGCGTACATCGGCCGCCTGCACGCCGGCGCGCGGGAACTGTGCGTTCAGGCCGCGCAGCAGGTAGTCGAGTTCCGATTGCGTGAGCCGGGGCTCCTGCGCCAGGTTGGCGTGGTCTTCATCGGTGGTGCCCACCAGCAGTGCGCCCTGCCAGGGGTAGGCGAACACCGGCCGGCCGTCGTCGGGGTGGCTCCAGGCCACGGCGCAAGCCAGCGGCAGGCGCCACAGCGGCAGCAGCAGGTGCGAGCCGCGCAGCGGCCGCAGTTGGGGCGCGGGCAGGCCGAGCTGCGTGGCCAGCGGACCGAGGTAGGCGCCGGTGGCGGCGATGACAGCCTGGCAGTCGAGGGTCTGCTCGAAGCCGTTCGCCCCGCGCAGGCGTGCCCCGCGCACCTGGCCTTGTGCGTCGCGCAGCAGCTCGGTCAGTTCGGTGCGGTTGCGCAACTGCGCGCCATGGGCCTGGGCTTCCTGCAGCACGCGCAGGGTCAGCCTTGCATCGTCGGTGGTGGCGTCCTCGTACAGGCTGGCGCCGGCGTGGGCGCGCAGGCCAGGGGCCAGCCATTGCACGGCCTCGGGTGTTGCCAGGGCGCGCGTGCGGCGGCCAGCCAGGCGGTCGTACAGCCACAGGCCGGCCTGCATGGTGCGCGGGCCCGGCTTGCTGCCCGGGTTGTGCGCCATCAGGAAACGCAGGGGCTCGACCAGGCCGGGAGCGTCCTTCAGCAGCTGTTCGCGCTCCTGCAGCGATTCCTTCGTCAGGTGCAGCGCGCCTTGCTTCAGGTAGCGCAGGCCGCCGTGCACCAACTTACTGCTGCGGCTGCTGGCGCCCCAGGCGAAGTCATTCGGCTCGATGAGGAGCACCTTCAAGCCGCGGCGGGCGGCTTCGAGGGCGCAGCCGGCGCCGGTGATGCCGCCGCCGAGGATGAGGAGGTCGAACTTCATCCTGGGGCTCGTGTGTTGCGCAGAGCCCGCAGGGGCTTCACCCCTGCACCCGACCCCCTTTTCTTTGCTTCGCCAAAGAAAAGGGGGGAAAAGAAAGGCGACCCCGATGCCTGCGCCCCAGCCTGCGGCTGGGGTTCCCTGTGGTGCTCGAAGAGCGGGCCCGGCGCAAAACTCACTGCGTTCGCGTTGCTCACTCCGTTCAGACAGTTGCGCCAAGTCAGAGCACGACGCGCGCTACGCGCGCGGGCCCACTCTTCTGTGCTCCTCGGCTTGGCATAGGGGAGGCCCCCAACAGCCAACAGCCGAATACCGAACAGCCCGGACTGCCACCTGTGCGCCATCTCCCGGCTGTTGGCTGTTCGGCTGTTCGGGCTGCTGCCCCTATGCGCTGCCGAGCAGCGCAGCTTGGCTGGGCAGCGCGCGCCAGCGCGCGTTCTCTTCATGCTCGGCCCGACTGTCTGAGCGGAGCGAACGCAGTGAGCGCAGCGAGTTTCGGGCCGGCCCAGGCAAGCGAGCAGCGCAGGGGACCCCTTGGCGAAGCCAAGGGGCTGCGCATCGGGGCTTGACCTTTTGGTTCCTTTTGGGTCAAGCCAAAAGGAACTCGGCTGCCGGGCCGAGACCCGGCGGGCTGCCCCGATCAAGCACTCACTCATCGCCAGCAATCAGATTGCCGCTACCCAACAAGCGAGCGGGATCGAAATGGCGAACCATCGACGCAATCGCCGCCACCCCACCCGCACCCTTCTCGGCCACGAGATACGGCGCATGGTCCCGCCCCACCCCATGCTGGTGGCTGATCGTGCCGCCCTGGGCCACGATGGCCTCCGACACCGCCGCCTTCAAGGCCACCCACCTCGCCCGGCTTTCCTCCGCCGAAGCACCGATCCGGAACACAAAAGTCGAATACACCGAAGACCCGCTGGCATACACATGCGAGAGATGCGTGTACGCATGGCAGCGCTCGCCAAAGCGCGCCAGCGCCTCGCGGCCGGCCGTCTCGATGGCGTTCACCATGGCCGTGGTGCCACCCCAGGGGATGGCGGTCTCCATCGTGTCCACCATGTAGCCGGCCTCCCACAGCGCATTGCGCAGGTACACGCCGGCAAAGCGCTTGGCGGCCCACTTCTTGCCCAGCAGTTGATCGGTGGACACGCCACCGAAGCCCCGCAGCAGCGCCAGGGCCTCACGCTGCGCGCTACCGACCTGCGCGGCCGAGCCAGTGAGGCCGACGAACAGCAACACCTTGCCCTCGCCACAGCCGCGCCACGCCAGGTAGCGCTCGAGCCAGGCAATCTGCCCCGCATGCCCGGCCAGGCGCAGGGTGGTGTCGGTTTCCACCGCATTGGCCAGGCGCAGCATGGAGAGCGGCACGCGCGCCTGCGCCAGCTCGCGCACCGCGGCCAAGCCGGCGTCCCAGCTGGGCAGGAAGACGCCGAGGAAGCGCTCGCACTCGGGCAGGCGCTGCACGCGCACGGTCACATCGGTCAGCACGCCGATGCGGCCCTCGCTGCCCAGCACCCATTCGCGCAAGTCCGGCCCGGCCGCGCTGGCCGGCAGCGGCGGGATCTGCAGCTCGCCGCCGGGCGTGAGCAGGCGGCCGCCGGCAAACCATTGTTCGGCGCGGCCGTAGCGCAGCGACTGCTGGCCCGAGCTGCGCGTCACCACCCAGCCGCCCAGCGAGGCGTACTCGAAGCTCTGCGGGAAGTGGCCGAGCGTGTAGCCCTGCGCGCGCAGTTGCGCCTCCAGGTCCGGGCCCAGCACGCCGGCCTGGAAGTCGGCCAGCTGGGCCTCGCGGTTCAAGGCGGTGAGCGCGCGCAGGCGTGTCAGATTGAGGGTCAACACGGCGCGGGGCTCGTCGGCCGCAGGGCTCAGATGCCCCACCACCGAGGTGGCGCCGCCGCAGGGGATCACCAGCAGGTTCTGCGCCGCCGCCCAGTCCAGCAGCTCGCGCACCTGCTCGCGGCTCTCGGGAAAGGCCACGCCGTCGCTGACGCGGCCGATGGCGCCAAAGCGCAGGGCGATCCAGTCGCCCAGGCTCTGGCCGTAGCTGCTGCGCAGACGCGCCTCGGGGCTGCGGTCCACCAGCGGGTGTGTGGGAAGGCGGCTGGGCGGGATCTGCGCGCATACCGCCTCCAGCGAAGCGTCCTGGGGCGTCGAGCCAGCGCCGATGCGTTCCTGCAAAAACGCCAACGCCTCCGGCGCCAGCGTGGCCGCCACCGTGTCATCGCCCCAACCGTTCCAACGCCGCATCGTGCCCTCCTGAGTGGAGCGGCATGCTAGGAACAAGCGCCGCTTTAAGCTTGCGCGCCGCCGCCAAGGCGCTTTGTGAAATCGCGCCAAACCGCCCGCCACGCCGCATGCACCACGCCCACGACCACAGCGCCGCCGAACTCGGCCTGCCGCCCCTGGCGCAAGCCCGGGTGGCCGCCGCCTATGCGCAGGCGGCGCTGGACGAGGCCGCGGCGCTGGGCCTCGAAGCCGGCGTGCCGGCCGGCGAAGACCTGCCGGTGCGCAGCTACATCGAGCTGCTGGAGCGCGGCGGCGCGGCCGTACCGGACTTCGGCTTGCGCGTGGGTGCGCGCATGAAGGCCAGCCATTTCGTCGCCTACGGCCATGTGCTGCTGTCCTGCGCGAGCTTTGGCGACGCCGTGCAGCAAACCCGCCGCTTCGAAGGCCTGGCGCACGAACTGGGCCGCAGCGAGCTGGTGCTGCAGGGGCAAGAGGCCGTGTACCTGTGGCACTGCCCCTGGCTGCACGGCCTGCCCAGCCGCCAGCTGCCCGAATCGGTGATGGCCAGCATCCTGGCCTTCACCGCCTGGCTGGCCGGCCGCCGCCTGGCCGTGCACGAACTTGCCTTCCCGCACCCTGAACCGGCCGACGCGGCGCTGCGCCGCCGCCTGGACGACTGGTTCGGCCTGCGCGTCAGCTACGGCGCACCGGTCACCCGCGCGCGCTTCGACGCCGCCCTGCTGCAAGAACCCATCCCCGGCGCCGACCCCGCCCTTTTTCCGCTGCTGGAACAACGCGCCGCCCAACTGCTGGCCGCCCGCCAACAGGCCCTGGCCCAGCAGGCCCCCAGCGAAGCCGCCTGGCTGCAGGCCGTGCGCGCGCAGATCGCCGAACGCCTGGCCCAGGACGGCGCCCGCGTGGGCGAAGTAGCGCAGGCACTGGCGGTGTCACCGCGCACGCTGCAGCGCCGCCTGGCCGAGGCCGGCTCCAGCTTCCAGGCCCTGCTGGATGCCACCCGCAAGGAGCTCGCCGCCCAGTACCTGCGCAACCCGGCGCTGAGCCTGACAGAGACCGCTTTTCTGCTCGGCTATGCCGAGCAAAGCAGCTTCAATCATGCGTTCCGGGCTTGGTTTGGCTGCACGCCGCATCAATGGCGCGGCCGGTCCATTTGAATAGCGGCAGTTCGGATGCGCCCTTCATTTACTCAGATGCTCTTGAAAAGCACCGTGCTGCGAGTCGCGGCGTGTGCTTGCTTCGGGGTCGCGTTCAATGAAGCCGCTGCACGCGAGTTCGACAAGGACTTCGCCGTCTTCTTGGCCAGCGACGAAACGGTGGCGCGGTTTGGTCCTCTACCGCTGGAGCGCGCGCTGATTGCCAAGGCGATAGACCAAGCGGCAAGGCTGGGTGCGCGTGGTCTGATCCTCAAGCTCTTTCTGGATCAAAAAAGATCCGCGGAGGGCGATCTCGCCCTCGCAGCAAGCATGGGCAGGCTGCCGGTGCTGTTGCAAGCGCGCATGGACGAATCAGAAGTGGCGCCCAACCCGTTTGAGGAGCGCTTCGGCTTGGCAGACAAAAGCCTCCAATCCTCAAGCACTGGCAGCCGCGGCTGGATCCCGATCCCCGAGTTTCCCAACGCAGCACATTCCGTCTGCTTCGTGGACTTCAGCGGCTTTCCCGTGCCATTGGTCGAGCAGTATGGCGGTCTCCCTGTGAAGTCTCTCATCGTCTGCGCGATCGAGATGGCCACAGGCGAAGCCGTCAAGATCCGCAATGGCCACTCCTTCCACTTCGGCGCGAAATCGCTCAGCGTCGACGGCATGAACCAATATGTGCACCGCGGGCGCTTTTCCGAGGCCAGGGACGTCTTGGAACTGGCCAACCTGATCGAGGGCAAGGTATCGGCAGCGCAAGTCAAAGGACGCATCGTCCTGATTGGCTACGACACCTCAGACATGGCCACTGTCGACACGCCGTCCAGGCCCATGGGCCCGCATCGTGCGTTTGTGGCATATCTGAAAACCATCTTCGAAGACTTGCAATAGCAGGTCAGTCAAGCGCACTCACAGCAACTTGGTGACTTCCCGGAAATCCGGCTCGTCCTCGCACGCCTCCACACTGAACCCCAGCCCCTTCACCAGCTTCAACATCGCCGTGTTGGCCTTCAGCACCAGGCCATCCAGCCGCTCCAGGCCCTGCTCGCGCGCCACGGCGAAGAGGGATTCCATCAGGCGGGAGCCCAGGCCCTGGCCGGCGAAGGCGTCGGCGATCAGCAGCGAGAACTCGGCGCTGCGGCCGTCGGGGTGGGTGGTGTAGCGGGCCACGCCAGCGATCTGCTCGTCGGCATCCGGCCCCGCACGGTGCAGGGCCAGCAAGGCCATTTCGCGTTCGTAGTCGATCAGCGTGAAGCGCGCCAGCATCTTGGGCGGCAGTTGGGTGAGCGTGGCGGCGAAGCGGTTGTAGCGGCTCTCGGGCGAGAGGCCGGCCACCAGGTTCTGCAGGCGTTCGGCGTCGTCGGGCTGGATGGCCCGCACCTGGCACAGGCGCCCGTCGCGCAGCGCCACGGTGTGCGCCAGCTGCACCGGGAAGGGCTTGATGGCCAGGTGCCGGTAGGCCGCCCCCACGGGCGCCGTGGGCTCGGCTGCCAGCACGATGCGCGCGTCCACCGCCACGCAGCCCTGCTCGTCGGCCAGCACGGGGTTGATGTCCATCTCGCGCAGCTGGGGCAGCTCGCAGGCCATCTCGGAGACGCGCATCAGCAGCGCTTCCAGCGCCTCCATCTGCACGGCGTTGGCGCCACGCCAGGGGCCGAGCAGCTTGGCCACGCGGGCGCGCTCGATCAGCTGCCGCGCCAGGAAGCGGTTCAGCGGCGGCAGCTCCATGGCGCGGTCGTTGATCAGCTCCACCAGGGTGCCGCCGGCGCCGAACACGATCACCGGACCGAAGGGTGGCTCGTGCACCAGGCCGATGTGCAGCTCGCGCGCCTGGCGGGTGCGGGCCATGGGCTGCACGGTCACGCCGAGTTCCTTCAGCTGCGGGGCGTGCTGGCGCACCCGGGTGAGCAGCAGCTCGAAGCCGTCGCGCACGGCCAGGGCATTGCGCAGGTCCAGCAGCACGCCCTCCACATCGCTCTTGTGCGTGATGCCCTCGTCGTCGATCTTGAGCGCCACCGGGAAGCCGATCTGCGTGGCGATCATCATGGCCTCGTGCGCGCTGCGGGCCTTGAGCGTGCCGGTCACCGGGATGCGGAAGGCCGCTAGCAGGGCCTTGCTCTCCATCTCGGTGAGCAGGCTGCGGCGCTGCGCCAGCACGGTGTCGATCAGCAGGCGCGCGCCGTCCAGATCGGGCGCGGGCAGGGGCGAGAGGGGTGCGGGCACCTGCTCCAGCAGGTGCTGGTTGCGGTGGTAGCTGGCCAGGTGCGCCAGTGCGCCCACAGCGGCCTCGGGCGTGCGGAAGCTCGGAATGCCGGCCGCGCCCAGCTGGGTGCGGGCCTCGGCGGCCACACCCTCGCCCATCCAGCAGCTCAGCAGGGGTTTCTCCAGCTCGGGTCGGAGCTGCAAGAGCGCCTCGGCGCAGGCCGCGCCAGGGCTGCCGGGCAGCGGGGCGTGCAGGGCCAGCACGGCATCGGTATCGGGCCGGTTCTGCAGGGCACGTACGGCCTCGCGGTACTGCTCGGGGCCGCCCTCGGGGCTGAGGTCGTGCAGGGCACTGACCGCCAGACCCACCCGTTCGGCCCAGTCCGCTGCCAGCACGGCGGCACCGCCGCCGTTGCTGACCAGGCCCAGGCCATGCTCCACCGTGCGCCCGCGCCGCCCCAGCACGCCCAGGGCCTTGGCGGCGGCGAAGAGCTCGGCCGAGGCATTGACGCGCACCGCGCCGGCACGGCGCAAGGCGGCGTCGAACACCTCGTCGCGCCCGGCCAGCGCGCCGCTGTGGGTTTGGGCCACACGCTGGCCTTCGTCCCGCCGGCCGGTCTTCAGCACCAGCACGGGCTTGGCGTGCGCAGCCAGGCGCAGGGCGCTCATGAAGGGCCGCGCCGCGCTCAGGCCCTCCAGGTGCAGCACGATGGAGTGGGTGTGCGGGTCCGCGGCCAGATAGACCAGCAGGTCGGCCAGGTCGACACCCGGGTGCGGCCCCAGGGCGACGACGCTGGAGAAGCCCACACCGCTGGCGTTCGCGCCCTCCAGCAGCGCGGCGCACAGCGAACCCGACTGCGACAGCACCGCCAGGCCGCCGGGCCGCACCAGCGGGCCGATCAGGCTGGCATTCAGGCCCAGGCGTGGGTTTTGCAGGCCGCTGCAGTTCGGGCCCAGCAGCGGCAATCCCTCGCGCGCGGCAATTTCGTGCAGCTGGCGCGCCAGCGCCACGTCCAGATGGCTGCCCAGAATCAGCGCGCTGCGGCAGCCGATGCGGCTGGCCAGCTCCAGCGCGCCGGCCAGTTCACCGGGCGGCAGGGCCAGCACGGCCAAATCGGCACGGGCCTGGGCCAGCTCGGCCAGGGTGCCGCTGCGCTGCACGTCCAGCAGGGTGAACTCGCCTTCGAAGCGCTGCGACTTCAGGTGCGTCAGCAGCAGCTCGGCCGCTGCGCTGCGCTGGCCCTCGGGGCTGGTCAGCACCACCAGCGAGCGTGGTGCCATCAGCGAAGTGAGCGGATGGGGGTTCATCAAGCCTCCACGAGGACGCGCAGATGCGCCGCGGCACTGCGCGCCAGTGCGGAGAGCGAATAGCCGCCCTCCAGGCAGGAGACGATACGCCCGCCGCAGCTGGCGCGCGCCTGCGCCAGCAGCTGCTGGCTCAGCCACAGGTAGTCGGCTTCGCTCCAGCCCAGGTTGCCCATGTCGTCCTCGCGGTGGGCGTCGAAGCCGGCCGAGACGACGATCAGCTCGGGCGCGAAGCGCGCCAGCGCCGGCAGCCAATGGGTTTCGATCGCCTGGCGCATGGCCGGCCCGCCGCTGCGCGCCGCCAGCGGGGCCAGCACCACATTGGCGGCGGGCGGGCTGGCATCGCGGAAGGGAAACAGATCGGCCTGGTAGCTGGAGCACAGCAGCACGCGCTCGTCGCCGGCCCAGATGTCTTCGCTGCCGTCGCCGTGGTGCACGTCAAAGTCCACCAGGGCCACGCGCTGCAGACCGTGCTCGTTCAAGGCCTGGGCCACGGCCACGCTGGCGTTGTTGAAGAAGCAAAAACCGCTGCCGCCATGCCGGCCGGCGTGGTGGCCGGGCGGGCGCACGGCGCAGAAGGCATTGGGGGCCTGGCCGCTCAGCACCAGGTCCACCGCATGGGCGGCGGCACCGGCAGCCCGGCGGGCGGCACGCAAGGTGAAGGGGTTGATCAGGGTGTCGGCGTCCAGCCGCGCATAGCCCTCGGCGGGCAGCAGGTCCTGCAGGCGGTAGAGCCAGGCGGCGTCGTGCACGCGCAGCAGCTGGGTGTCGGTGGCCTCGGGGGCATCCACGGGCTGCACGCAGTCCAGCAGGCCCTTGATCAGCAAATGATCATTCAGCGCCGCCAGGCGCTCCGGGCACTCCGGGTGATCGGGGCCCATCACATGGCGTTCGCAATCGGGGTGGGTCAGGTAGGCCGTCAGCATGGTGGGCCCATTCTTGACTTGGGTGCATTGCGCCAAACTGACACCATGGACGAATGGGAACAAGCGGCCGGCTGGATGGCCGATGCGGACCTGCTGGTGGTGGCGGCCGGTGCAGGCATGGGTGTGGATTCCGGCCTGCCGGATTTCCGCGGGAACGAGGGCTTCTGGAAGGCTTACCCCGCGCTGCGCGGCCACTCCTTCGTGGACATGGCCAATCCGCGCGGCTTTGCGCAAGACCCGGCGCGGGCCTGGGGGTTTTACGGCCACCGCCTGGCGCTGTACCGGCGCACGGCGCCGCATGCCGGCTTTGGCCTGCTGCTGGAGTGGGGCCGGCGCCTGCCGCTGGGCGTGACGGTGTTCACCTCGAATGTGGACGGTCAGTTCCAGCGCGCCGGCTTCGAGGCGGTGCACGAATGCCATGGTTCCATCCACCACTTGCAGTGCACGACGCCCTGCAGCGACGCGATCTGGCCCGCTGAGAGCTTTGAGCCGGTGCTGGACGAGGCCGACTGCCGGCTCCTGAACGAGCCGCCGCGCTGCCCCTGGTGCGGCGCGCTGGCGCGGCCCAATATCCTGATGTTCGGCGATGGTGCCTGGCTGGATGCGCGCAGCGCCCAGCAGCAGCTTCGGCTGGAGGCCCGGTTGCGCGAGGCGCGGCGCATCCTGGTGGTGGAACTGGGCGCGGGCACGGCCGTGCCTTCGGTGCGGCATTTCAGCGAGACCCTTGTGCATCGGCTGGATGCGCGGCTGGTGCGCATCAACCCGCGCGAGCCGCAGGTGCCCCCCGGGCAGATCGGCCTGGCCTGCGGGGCGCTGGAGGGCCTGCGCCAACTGGGCCGCCGGCTGGCCTGAGCGCCCGGCTGCACGCGGGCCCGGGCTCATTGGGTGAGAGGCAATCCAAACGCCTCTCACCCTCTCAGACCGCCTGCGGCTCGGCGGGCCGGCGCCGGCCCAGCAGCCAGCGCCCCAGCGCCCCTCGCCGCACGCCCAACTCAAAGCTCAGCAGACCGATGGCCAGCGTGGCCCCCACGGCAAGGGGCAGCTTGAGGGTCCAGGGCCAGGGCTGATCCATCCAGGCGAACTGCAGCGCGAACAGCACCGGCAGGTGCACCAGGTAGATCCAGTACGAGGCGTCGGCCAGGTGGCGCAGCAGCGCGTGGCGGATGTTCAGCAGGCGCTGGCCCAGGCCCAACAGTGGCAACGTCATCCACACGCTGGCGCAGGCCGACACCAGACCCATCAGCAGCCCGGCCTGGGCCCGCGGGGGCCACAGCAGCAGCAGAAAGGCCGCGCAGGCCAGGCCCCCGGCGGCGCCCAGCAGGCCCAGCAGGCGCGTCTGCATCAAAGCCGGCAGGTGCGGCTCCGCCCGGTAGCCGAACACAAAGAAGCTGCCGTAGCAGACCAGTGCCCAGAACTGCGGCAGCAGGCTTTCGGGCGCGGGATGCGGGGCGCTGACGCTGGCCAGCGCCGGCGCCAGCAGCAGGGGCAGCCCGAGCAGCCAGGCGCGCAGGGGCAGGCGTTGCAGCCACGCGCCCAGGGCGGGCGGCAGCAGCTGGCGCGCCACCCAGATCAACAGCGTGAACAGCAGCAGGTAGTACAGAAACCACAGATGCCCGGTGCCCGGCGGCAGCTGGGGGTGGCCGGCCGCCTGGGCCTCGCGCAGCCAGGTCAGCAGCGGAGACGGCCGCTGCACCTGGGCCAGCGCGTGCTGCACCAAAACGCCCATCACCCCATGCAGCAGCGGCACGCCCAGCACCAGCGGCACCAGCAGGCGGCGGGCACGGTCCTGCATCAGCCCGCCGACGCCGCGCCGCGCCAGGGTGTGCGCCGCAAAGTAGCCCGCCAGCACGAAGAACAAGGGCACCCGCACCAGGTGCAGCGGCCACAGCAGCCCGTCCAGCCACGCCACCTGTGCGGCATCGGCCGTGGGGAAGAAGGGTTGCACCAGCGGGCTGTGCGCCAGCGCGGCGTGGAACAGCACGCCCGCCAGCATGGCCAGGGCGCGCAGGTTGTCCAGCGCCAGGTTGCGCGGGGCCACGGTCAGAAGAAGGCCTGCTTGCGCAGGTGGCGCCAGCCCGCATAGGCCAACAAGGCAAGGCTGCCCAGGCCCTGCAGCGCCAGGATGGCCAGGACTTGCCAGCTCCACACCACCGTGTCGCCCTGCCAGTGGCGGGCGATGTCGGGGATCTGGCTCAGCCCGGCCATAAAGGGGTTGATCAGGGCCGAGCTGGCGATCATGGCGAAGATGTTCCAGCCCTCCGACTCGACCTGCAAGGCCACGCACAGCGCCACGCAATAGGCCAGCAGCAGGTGGCCGCAGAGCAGCAGCACCAGGGTCAGCAGGCCGTCGGGCACCGGGGTCCAGAGCGTGACGGCCACCGCACCGCCGGCCAGCACCCCGAAGGGCACGCCGAAGGTCACCAGATTGCCCACCAGCTTGGCCAGGTAGAAGTCCAGCGGCGCCACGGGCAGGCTCATCACGAAGGCCAGGGTCTTTTCCTTGCGCTCGTTCAGCACCGAGGTGCTGATGGCAAAGCAGGACGCCGCCACCATCACGATGATGAGCAGCAGCGAGCCCAGGTAGAAGCTCCAGCGCGTGGCGTGCCCGATCAAGGCCAGTGCCAGCAGGCCGGCGGCCACATACGCGGCCAGCTGCTTTTCAAACAGCTGCCAGTCCTTGATGACCAGGGCCCGGATGGCCGGGAAGTTGAGCGAGGCCTTCATGCGGGAGCTCCCAGGGCTTGCGCGGGTCGGCGCACGGTGGTGACGAAGATCTCTTCCAGACTCATGGGCTCGCACTGGCGCGGCTGCAGGCCTTCGCCGATGAGTCGCTGCAGCAAGGCCTCGCTGTGCTGGCTCACGCGCAGTTCCAGCAGGGCGCCATTGCGGCGCAGCTGCGCCACTTCGGGCCAAGCGGCCACATGCTCGCCCAGCACCCCTTGGCCCACGATGCGGCGCCAGCGGCTGAGGTAGCTCTCGCGGTCCTCGCAGGCCAGCAGGCGGCCGGCATGCAGGAAGCCGATGGCATCGGCCAGGCGCTCCACCTCCGCCGTCTGGTGCGAGGAGAACACCACGGTGCGGCGCTCGTCCTGCAGCACATCGGCCAGGGCCTCCAGCACCTCGGCGCGCGCCACCGGGTCCAGCCCGGTGGTGGGCTCGTCCAGCAGCAGCAGGCGCGGCCGGCGCGCCAGGGTGAGCAGCAGCAGGGCCTTGACACGCTGGCCGTGCGAGCAACCCGCCAGCTTCTGCTCGGCGCGCAGGTCAAAGCGCTGCAGCAGGTGCGCGGCGTAGGCCGTGTCCCAGCCCGGGTAGAGGCCGCGCATGAAGTCCATGTGCCAGGCCAGGGTCTGCGTGCCGTAGAGGCGCATGTCCTCGCTGGCCAGCCCGAGCTGCTGCTTGACCCGCACCTGCTCCGCCGGCATCGGCAGGCCCAGCACCTCGATCTGCCCGGCGTCCGGCAGCGTCAGCCCGGTCAGCAGGCGCAGCAGGGTCGTCTTGCCCGCCCCGTTGACGCCGATCAGCCCCAGGATCTGCCCCTCGGGCAGTTCCAGGTCCAGCGGCCCGAGGGCAAAAGGCGCATAGCGCTTGCAAACGCCCTGCAGGGAAATGGCCATGGTCATGAGGGGTCTCCTTCGGGGCGGCGTTCGGCGATCCACTGCTGCAGCTCATCCACCGTGCAGCCCAGGCGTCCGGCGGTGGCCCAGAGGGCGTCGATCTGCCCCAGCAGTTCGTTCAGCAGGTGCGCGCGGGTGGGGTCGGTGCTCTCGGCCACCAGGGAGCCCTTGCCGTGGCGGGTGACGATCACCCCGGCGTGCTCCAACTCCAGGTAGGCCCGCTTCACGGTGATGACGCTCACCCCGTTGGCCGCCGCCAGTTCGCGGATCGAGGGCAGCGCGCTGCCCGGCGGCCAGTCCCCCGCCAGCACCTTGGCGGTGATCTGGTCCACGATCTGCCGGTACATCGGCGTCGCGGAGGTGGTGGACAGGAACAGCTGGGCGCTCACCGGATGGGCCACTGTGTATATGCAACATACACAGTATATACACCCGAAGCGGGGCACGGCGCTGGGAGGCTACGACCGCGCCTTCCTTGCCATTGCGCATGCCTGGCGCAAGGCTCCGATGCACTGACACGCAGCGCCGGAGCGGCTCACCCTATTGAGGGTGCGGCGAGGCGCCGTCGCGCGACCTCACCCCCGCCAGCAGCGGCGTCTCAGGCCAAAGCCGCCAAGGCCCGGCCGCCGGCTTGCCAGCGCCGCCCATCGGTGCGCACCAGCAACGCCTCGACACCCGGAGGCAGCAGGCTGAGGTCGGGGCCGCGCAGCATCAGCGTGGTGCCGAGGCCATTCAGAGCAGTCAGATCACGCCCCAGCAGGCTGACACCACGCACCCCTTCACTCGGCCAGCCACTGCGCGGATCCAGGATGTGGTGGTAGCGGCGCCCACCCTGCTCGAAGCAGCGCTCGTAGTCACCCGAGGACACGATCCAGTCGCCATCGGCAAGCGGCACGCTGCCCAGCAGCTGCTGCGGCTGCAAGGGGTCGCGCAGGCCCACCTGCCAGGCACGGCCCTGGTTTTGGCCGATGGCGAGGATGTCGCCACCGCCGTCGATGAGCGCATCGCGCACCCCGGCACGCTGCAGCACCGCCATGCCGGCGGCCAGGATGGGGAGCTTGCCGATGCCGCCCAGATCCAGGCGCATGCCGGGGCGGTTCAGCAATACCTGCGCACCGTCGATCTCGATGGCGCGCCAATCCACTGCACGGCGCTGCACCGCCAGGCGTTCGGCCGGTGGCAGGGTCTGGGTGCCATCGAAGCGCCAGTCGCTGTACGCGCCTACCGTCACGTCGAAGGCGCCGCTGCTGCGGGCCGACAAGCGCTTGGCCTGCTGCAGCAGCTCGCGCAACTCGGCCGGCACGACGATGGGGCGCCGGCCGGCCTGGGCCGCCAGCGCGGCCACGGAGTTGTCGTCGCGGTAGCGGCTCAGCAGGGCTTCCAGGCGCGCCATCTCGGCCCAGGCCGCGGCCACAGGGCCGGCCAGTTCGGCAGCCGGCCCCGGCAGCAGCAGGCTCACCCGCGTGCCCATCAGCACGCGCTGTTCGCGCCGCATCTCGCCGGCGCGCAGGGCCGCCTGCGTGGCCGGGGCCAGCAAGCTCAGGGCGACGGCGCCGAAGACGCCGAAGCGGCGGCGCGCAAGCAGGGTCGTCACTTCGACTGATTGACCATGTAATCGACCGCGGCCTTGACCTGCTCATCGGTCAGCGAGGCACCACCGCCCCGGGCCGGCATGGCGCCCTTGGCCCCGTTGAAGCCTTCGATCGCGTGCTTGTAGAGGGTGTCCATGCCCTGGCCGATGCGTGGGCCCCAGTCGGCCTTGTCGCCCGGCTTGGGTGCCCCGGCCACGCCGGCGCTGTGGCAGAGCGCGCAGGTCTTGCTGAAGACGGACTTGCCGAGCTCATTGTCAGCCGCAGGGGCCGGCGCGGGGGCTGCGGCCGGAGCCGGCGTGGCGGCGGGGGCGGCTGGAGCAGCGGCTTCTTCCTTTTTGCCGCAAGCGGCCAACACAACCAGCAAAGCCAAAGCGGCGCTCAGGTGTTTCATGAAATCGTCTCCTGTCGGAATGGGGCGTGAACGCGCGGATTGTGGGCGGTGGCACAAAACCATGCCATTGCTTTGGATCAAGCCCGGGCAAAGAACCTCGGTACGCCCAAAGGCTTGATCTGAATCATGGAAGCAAGGGGGCAATGAGCGAACGATGCGCCCCCAAGATGGTCTCCAAGCTCAGCCCCCGAACCCGACACCTGCACCGCCTGCGCGGTCTGGCGGCCTGGGCCTTGGGTTTGTGGCTGCTGGCCCTGGGCGTGGCGGTGGCCGCGCCGCTGGTTGAGCCCCTTCATGGCCAGATCTGCCACGCCGCAGCGGCCGATGAACAAGCCCCCGGCCCGGACGGTCGCCTGCACTGCGCCGCCTGCCTGCCCCTGCTGGCCCCGCCACCGCCCTGGCTGCCCACGCCGGCGCCGAATGCGCTGCCGCAGGCTCGGCCCGAACTTTTCTTGACCCCCCGCGTGCTGGCCACGCCTGCCTGGCAGCCGCCGCCGCGCGGCCCGCCCTCCACTTTCTGACCCCCACCCCAAGGTGACACCATGACCGAGAAGAAAACCCAAACCCTGCCGCAAGAAGCCACCCCGGAACTGGGGCGTCGCCGCTTCTTCAACACCACCGCGCTGGTGGGCCTGGCCGGCCTGGCCGCCTGCACGGAAAAGCCCGCCAGCGGCGGTGCGTCGGCGGCCTCGGCACCGGCCGCCGGCAGCCATGGCGCGGCCAATGCCAGCCACCTCAAGCCGGGCGAGCTGGACACCTATTACGGCCTGTGGAGCGGTGGCCACACCGGCGACATGCGCGTGCTCGGCCTGCCCTCGGGCCGCGAGTTGCTGCGCATCCCCTGCTTCGTGCCGGACGCGCTGGTGGGCTGGGGCCACACCAACGAGTCCAAGAAGATCATGGGCACGAAGGCCGACGGCAACCTGCGCTACTCGGTGGGTGACACCCACCACACGCACGCCTCCTACAAGGACGGCAACTACGACGGCCGCTACGCCTGGATCAACGACAAGATCAACAGCCGCATCGCGCGCATCCG
>JBDHSJ010000061.1:0-19549 GCA_039808065.1 Burkholderiaceae bacterium
CGGCCTGGCGCAGGCCGGCGCGCGCCGCGGCCAGGGCGGCGCGGGCGCCGGCCACCTGCTCGCGCAGGCGCGTGCTGTCCAGCTCGGCCAGCAGCTGGCCGCGCTGCACGCGGTCGTTCAGGTCCACCCACACGCTCGCCACGGTGCCGGAAAGCTCGCTGCCCACATTGACCTTCTTGGTGGGCTGCACGGTACCGGTGGCGCTGACGCTGACGGTGAGCGCGCCGCGTGTGACTTGGGCGGTTTGGTAGCGCGGCGCGGGGGCGGCACGTGGCCACAGCGCCCAAGCCAGCAGCGCCAGGCCCAGGCCGAGGAGGGGCAGCAGCAGCCAGATCCGCCGCCGGCGCGGTGGCTCGCCCAGCAGCTGGCTCAGGTCGGGATCGGGCATGGCCATCCTCGGTCGGACACAACTGCCATGCTGGCAGGCCCGGCCTGGGTTTGGGCTGAGCCAGATCAAGGCTGTGATGCGGACGGGCGCCTGGGGCGGGCGCTGGCTACAGCCGGCCGAAGGAGGGCGGCGACGTCGTCACCATCGTCAGGCTGCTGCATGTCATCTTGCTGGTCACCGCCATCACGCGCGCAGGCAGCGGTGAATGGGAACAAAGCGGCAGCGGCAAACGCACGCCCTGCTACTCGGCTTTGCGGCCCTGGAGCTCATTAACACCAGTGGCGTTGGCTTTGGGCGTGATGAGTGTGGTTTGGGAGGCAGTCAGGGCTGGGGGCATCGGGGAAAGCTGTTGCATTGGGCGGCTGGATTGCAGCGATTGCGGCCGGTCATCGGACGGGGGCCGATGAGCCGCTCTCGGCCAGGAGCCGCCGCCCGCGGAGGGCTGCTATCCGGTCAGCCAGTCTGGTGCAACCGCGGCCTCGGCATCAGCGCCGCCAGCCTCTGCATGAACTCCAACGGACTCATCACCAGATGCGTCGTCCCGTCGCGCCACGGAGCCTTGAGTTTGGGCTCCATCTGACCGACGGTGTTGAGCTGAACCCGCTCGTCTTACAAGGTTGGCCAGGGAATGTAGCGGCACAGTAGCTCCAGCCGCTGGCTGGTCGTGGGCTTCCACCCGCACCGCGGCATGCAGGCTGAAGCCGTCGATGTCAGCGAACAAGGGTTGGCAAACTGCGCCCTCGCGTGGCATCGCACCCCTCGGCGTCAGCACATTCTGGCCGGCGCGAGGCCCGAAGGCCATGCGGTAAGTGATGGCTGCAGCCTGCAGCGGCCGCGGCGTGCGCGGCTCCTCGCCGTCGGCATCCGGCTCGGCCAGGTAGGTTTGGCCCATGTCCTCGACCAGCTCGCTCCGGCGCGTGAGCGTCTTCATGAGCCGGGCAATGATGGTGTGCAGCAGTGCATCCAGCTCGTCGTCGGTCGGCGCACCCGCCTCGATGAAACCGGGCGCGCCGTCGGCATCGCAGCGGTAAACGCCGTCCAGCACCAGGCAGTGCAGGGGAACGTTGAGGTTGGCGGCCGAGCCGAAGCGCTGGATCAGCGTGACCGCGCCGCCGTGGCCTTCGTCGGCCTTGAGCCCCGCCTGCCCCGGCAGATGACGCGTTACCACGCGCTGCACCACCTGCAGCACCGGCGTGACCAGTTGCGGCTGCGCGGCCAGCAGCGCGCGCATCGGGATCGGCAGGGACAGAACCCATTGCCGCACCGGCAGGTGGAGGATGACGTGGTCGACCAGGTGGATCAGGTGCACCGGGTACTCACCCAGGTCGAGCGCGATGCGCATGATGGTTTCCAGGCGGGCAGCCGCTGATGGTCCGCCCGGGTGGCGGCGTGCAAGGTCTGCCGGCTCAGGCCCGAGCTGCGCGACAGCGCAGCCAGGCTTCGGCCATGCTGCTTCAGGCGTGTGCGCAGGTACACGCCCAGCGCGTTCAGCGTGTTGGCGGGCGGCGGTGAGCGGGGTTTGACCATGGCGGCAGCACGTGCGGCGTGAAGAGGCCGTGCCGTCGGTTCGTGTGCCAGGCGACCGGCTTGGCCCCCGGCTCGTGGGGATGATCTGTCTCGTTGAGTGGACACCTGGCCTGTTAGCCTCAATAGCTTTCTGCAACGCCGGGCGCCGCCCTTCACGAGACCCTGCCATGACCCGCATTAACTGCACCTCACCGGCCCGATGGGCACGTCGAGCGATGGCACGCTCCTTGGCTGCGCTGGTGGCCGTGGCTGCGCTTTCGTCGTGCGGCGGGCCTGGTGACGACGCGGCGGCGCGCATCGAACAGGCGGCCCAGGGTCGGGCGCGCGCGCTGGCCGCCGACATCACGCCTCGGCCGGTGTTGGACGTGACCCCGATGGATGCGGCCAACCAGCTGTTCGACTTTGCCGAGCGGCGTTTTCCCGAGCTGTTCCGGTCGGCGGCCGCGGCCCCGACGGATGTCTTCCTGCCTTATCTGTTCCGTTACTACGACGTCAGCCGCACCTACCTGGGCGTCAAGGGTGGCCAAGTCTTCGTGATGGGCGGCGGCTTCGGCCCGACGCCGGTGAACGTCGGGCCCCTGACCGACTTCATTACGGTGCAGAACCCGCGGGCGTCGGCCCGGGGGAATGGCGGCAACCTGCTGCTGGCCGCCCAGTCGGCGGTGACCGTGTTCTGGGACTGCAACCATAACGGACGGTTGGACGCGGGTGAGGCGCGCGCCGTGTCAGGTGACGACGGCGGCTACACGGTGCCCCGACCCGACGCCACGCAGGGCTGCACCTTGCGGGCCCGCACGTCGGCGTTTTCGTCCAACGCCGGGTCGCGCTACCAGAACCGCAGCTACACGATGAGCGCGCTGCCGGGCCACACCACGTCGATCACGCCGTTCTCCAGCCTGACGGCGCTGACCGGCCTTTCGCCGGCCGATCTCGAGCGTTCGTTCAACCTGCCCGAAGAAGCCATCCGGCTGGCGCCGTACCTGTCGGGCGCGTTGCGCGCGGAGATCGACCGCATCGCCATTGCCATTGCTGACCAGCTGCAGCAACGTGACGCGCAAATCCAGGCGGGCGACGGGCTGCAGGCCGGGCTGGACATCGTGCTGAACACGCGTGCGCTGGTGACGGCCGCAGCACAGGGCGCGGGTTCCGGCGGGGCACGGCCGCTGGCGTTGCGGCCTGCCCTGGCGGCCGCTGCCTTGCCCTTCTTCGACACCTCGGGCCTGGCGACGCCCCGGCAGACGCTGCTGGAGAGCCTGCAGACCACAGATGCGGCTGTGGCAACAGAGGGCTGGGGGGTGCGATCGGATCTCAGCCCGACGACACGGCAGCGCGACGCGCTGGCGCGCGTCGTGACGGCGCTGCGCGACGCCCGGGTGCCGGTGAGCGGGGCCAACGCCATCAACTGGTCGATGCTGGACACCCCGCAGCTGGCCGCCCTGTCGGCAGCGGCCAACGCGGCCGAGCTGGTGCCTGCGGGTGACCCGCAGCGCCAGCTGCTGAGTGCCGGCTGGACCGCGTACTTGACCGCACTGAACGAGCGGGTCGACGAGCTCCAGCGGGCCAACAACCTGGCGGCCTTCATTAAGCCGCGGGCGGGCACCTTCGAGTTCGTGTCGGGCACGTTCATCCACATGTTCCAGGGTGCCTTGAGCGCCGCGCAAATGGCTTCGGGTGCGCGGTTCGATGCGGCCGAACTGGTGGTGGGCTCGCTGACGGGGGGCAGTGCGCTGGGCATCGACGAATGGCGCAAGGTCTACCTGCTGATGAAGAAGGTGCAGGACCTGAAGCTGTTGAAGGCTTCTGAACAACTGGCCTGCGTGCATGACCTGGCCTTCTTCTACGACGGCCTGGACTCGGGCTCGGCCAACGCCGCGTCGTTTGCCACGGCGGCGATGGATTGCCTGAAGGCGCACACCGACGCCAAGTTCATCAAGATCCTCGGCACGGCCATTGCGGCCGGCGCCGAAGGCAAGCTCAAGGGCTTTGAGGCGCTCAAGCTCATCAGCTCGGCCGTGGAAATTGCGTCTGAGCTGACGACCGGGCGCGCGCGCTCGTTTCTGGAGCTGGCCAAGAGCTTTCTCGACAGCTACATCGACGGAGCCGAGTACGCGACCGAGTCGGGCCGCATTGCCGACGAGCGCGGGATCCGGATCGACGAGTTTCACAAGGCCGAGAAGGACCGCATCGACCGCAACTACTACATGGCCAACCTGGAGTTCGCGGCGCGTCGGTACCTGCGCTTCGTGCTGCCCAGCCCGGTGAACCTGCCGGTGAGCTGGCGGCTGGTGGCTCCAGCCCAGTCCACCGAGGTGGACTTTATCTTCGGCACCTTGACGCCGCGGGTCATCAACCCATCGACAGTGCGCAACGTGCTGGAGTTCGGTGATGGCCAGTCCACGGCGGTGGCCGGCCTGCAGACGAGCCTGCGCCACACCTACGCCACGCCGGGCACCTACATCGCACGCCTGTCCGTCACGGCGACGGGCTATGCCACGTCGACGCAGCGCATGGCGGTGGTGGTGGACCCGCTCAAGCCGGTGGACACGCAGAACACGCCACCGCACATCCAGGCCTTTGGTGCCACCACCCTGCAGCAAGGCCAGCCCATCGGCGTGGACGTGCTCATCCACGACGACGACGACACCGAGCTGCGCTACGTGCGCATCTTCGTGGGCACCCAGTTCGACAGCGACGACTGCGTCATCAACCGCGGGCCGCTGCGTGCCGGGCTGCTGACGACCGGCGGCTGCCCGGGGCTGGACCTGAGCCCGGGGCGCAAGCTGTTCTTTCGCGTCGAGGCGCGTGACGACCGCGGCGCCGATGCCCAGCCCTTCAGGCGCGAGGTGACGGTGCCCGCCGTCAAGCCCGCGCCCGAACCGTCTCGGCCGCCGGTGTTCGACTTTGTCGGTGAACCGCAGTGGGCGCCCGATGGCAGCCTGCGTGCCGAGGCTCGGGTGCGCGACCCCGAGGGCGGGCGACTCACCGTAGCGGCCTTTGTGGTCAGCGCTGACGACACTACGGCCACCACCACACGACAGTTGCAGACCGAAGTGGCCAGCGGCGGCACCATGGTGTTCACGTGGGCCCGAGACCAGGTCGACAAGGCTGCCTCGCCAGGGCAGTTCGTGCGGGTGCTGTTCGAGGTGCGCGACGACACGGGGCAGTCGCTCGCAACCCTGTCACCCATGGTGCGCCGGCCCAGCGAGCAGGCCGTACCCGTCAACGTGACGGACCTCCAGGCCAGCCAGGCGCAGGCGGGCGGCGAGATTCGCGGCAGTTTCAACGTCGCGGGGGCGACGGTGAAGATGGTGCGAGTGCACGCCGGCTTGTCGCGTACCGACACCCGGTGTTGGGTCGACCTGCCCGCCGGGGCCGGGTCCAAGCCCTTCAGCTTCAACGGAAACTGGCCCAGCCTGGCGGGGCAGACCTGCAAGAGCCTGCTGCCGGCAGCGGGCGGCACGGCGACCCTGGTCTTCAAGGTCGAGGCGCGCGACGTGGCAGATGTGCTGGCCAACAAAGGCGAGGCCCCGTCGGTGGAGGTGTTCTACCGCTCGGCATCGGCGCCGGTGGTGGCACCCACGGTGACCAGCCACAGCCCGAGCAGCGCCACACTGAACGCGGCCACCACCTTCACCTACAACGGCGCCAACCTCGTGGCCGGCATGGGCTTCACGGTGACCAACTGCGACACGGTGACGGACCTTGGCGGCGGCACGACGAGCCGCAGCTTCAGCTGCGTGCCGCGCAGCACGGGCGCGCAGACGCTGACCATCAAGACCGCGCCCGGCGGCAGCACGCTGTACAACGGCGCGGTCAATGTGAGCGCGCCGGTGGTGGCACCCACGGTGACCAGCCACAGCCCGAGCAGCGCCACACTGAACGCGGCCACCACCTTCACCTACAACGGCGCCAACCTCGTGGCCGGCATGGGCTTCACGGTGACCAACTGCGACACCACCACCGACCTGGGCGGCAGTAGCACCTCACGCAGGTTTAGCTGTGTTCCCCGTAGCACGGGCGCGCAGACGCTCATCGTCAAGACAGCGCCGGGTGGTACCACGCTGTACAGCGGGGCCGTGACGGTGCATTGACGGCTTGCCCGGTCGCCGCCGGTGGCCGGCATCGTTTGCCGGGAGGCCGTCAGCTCAGCTCAAACGGCAACTGCCGCAGCGCCTTGCCCGTCAGCCAGTTGATGGCGTTGGCAAAGGACGGGGCCAGCGGGGGCAGGCCGGGTTCGCCCTGCCGTTGGGCGGTTCGGTGCTGGGCACGGTGTGCGCGCTGATGGCGAGCATGTCGGTGATGTGTGTCACGGCAAAGTCGTGGAAGTTGCGTTGCTGCACCTCGCCGTCCGTCTGGGTGATGGCCGCGCCGGGCAGGCACATCGACAAGCCCGTCAGCGCGGCGCCCTGCACCTGGGCTTCCACGGTGCGCGGGTTGATGACGCGGATGCAGTGCACGCCCGCCGTCACGCGGTGCAGCACGGGCTAGCCCTTGTTCATCGTCGCTTCCACCACATAGGCCACCACCGAGCCGAAGGACTCGTGCACCGCCACGCCCCAGGCCCGACCGGCAGTCAGCTTGCTGCGGCCATAGCCGCTCTTGTCCACCGCCAGCTGCAGCGCGGCGCGGTGGCGCGGGTGCTTGTCGCCCATCAGGGCCATCCGGTAGGCCACCGGGTCCGGCCGGGTCTGGCGTGCGATCTCGTCGATCAGCGTTTCCGATTGAGGCAAGGAGCATGGCCTGAGGCCTTGCGGGCTCACCTCACCGGGAGCCCATCGTGCAAGCCGCGGCGCACAAGCCCCAACGAGCGCCGTATGGCTCACACGCTGCAGCACGGCGCCCAGCAGCGGCGCCAGGCTGGCCGAGGTCGGCACCTGCACCTCGTGCCGGCTGGCCGCGAAGCGCAAGTCCAGCCAGCCGGTAACGCGCTGCCCGCGGTGCTGCAGTGCCACGGTGCTGGGGCCGCTGGCCACCGCGTCCACCTGCCCGCCCAGCATTGCCAGCACGGCCGAGCCGGCGCCGGTGTAGGGGATGTGCGTAAGGAAGATGCCGACGCGCGCCTTAAGCATCTCCATCGGCAAGTGCATGGTGCCGTAGTTGCCCGAGCTGCCGAAATCGAACTTGCCCGGCTTCTTCTTCGCATCGGCGATGAACTCGGCCAGCGTCGTCCACGGCGCGTCGGCACGCACCACCAGCACCGTGGGGTCGGCCGTGAAGCGCGTGATGGGCTTGAACTGGTTCAGCGCATAGGCGGGTTTGCGGCCGAGGATGACGTGCGCATAGTGTTTCAAACGCCCTCGAGGTCGACCTGCGGCGGTGTGATGTGCCTGGACTTGGCGAGCGTGACGTCGCGCATGGCTGATTTGGTAGGGCCTTCGTCGGGCCCTGCGTCGCTCATGACGCTCGGCTCTAAGGGCTGACTCTGATTCCGATTGCGCCGCGCTGACGCGTCGCGCGACGCCGCCCCGGCTACGGTTTGGCGTTGCAGCCTTGAGCGGAGTTGTTTGTGGCCGCTGGCGCGGCTCAGGTGGCTTCAGTCTTGCCATGCCTCGCGCGCTCGGCCCCTGGGCGGCGGCTGTGGGTCCAGCCCCAGGTGCGGCAGGATCTTCTCGATCGCCGGCCGCTCGAGATGGCCGCGATGATCCTCAGCTCCCCGGCGCAGTTCGGGCAATGCAGCAAGTCGTTGTCGAGCACGCGCTTGAGCAGCCCGACCCAGCGACTGCTTTGAGGAGGTCAATCTCGCCAATCGGATGCCCGGATAGGGTCGTTAACAGTCATCAGCTGGCCTCCCCCCGAGCGGCTGCAACCAGCCTGAAGCTGAAGTCAGTTCTACAGCGGCGGCTGATGATCGACCTGGCTGGGCGAACCCACGCTGGCCGCCAGCAAGCAGTCCCTCGCAATTGGTAGCGGCAGACCCATGACGGCCAGCCGATCGAGTGACAGCGGTCGTAGACCAGCAACGACGGCCGTGGCGTCTTGTGGCCGCTTCATCATCTGCCGTGTTGGCGCAACCGGCCAGGAGCAGTCATTGAGCGTGAATGAGCGGAGCGGCCGCTGGAGTCGGTCAAAGGCTTCGGCCTTCGCCCACTTCTTCGTGCGTCTGCCCGTCTCGTATGTGATAGAGCCGCTTGAAGGTTGGGATGATCTTCTCGTCGTGCGTCACCACGATGATGGCGGTGTTGTATCGCACCGCCATCTGGTTGAGGATGCGCACCACGGCCAATGCGCGTTCGCTGTCCAGCGGTGCCGTCGGTTCGTCGGCGAGGATGACCGGCGGTCGATTGGCGAGCGCACGTGCGATCGACACGCGTTGCTGCTCGCCACCGGACAATTCCGAAGGCCGTGCACCAGCACGGTGATCCACGTCCAGGGCCTTCAGAAGTTCGCGGGCGCGCGTCCGCGCTTCCTCATTCGACCGCCCAGACAGCATCGGCAGTAGAGCCACGTTGTCAGTGACGTCGAGGAAGGGGATCAAGTAGGGTGCTTGGAACACGAAGCCGATGCTGTCGCGCCTCAGAGCGCGCAGGTCGGGAATCTTCCAGCCGTCGTTGTAGATGGCTTGGCCGCCTAGCACCATTCGGCCACCGCTGGGCTCGATGACCGCGCCTAGGCACTTCAGCAGCGTGCTCTTGCCCGACCCCGACGGGCCGATCAGGCCCACCACCTCCCCGGGCGCCACGGTCATGTTCACATCCTTCAGAGCATCGACGGCCGTATCGCCCTCGCCATAGCGCTTGCGCAGGTGCTCGATGCGGATGCCGAGCTCGCTCACCTCAGCCTCCGATCGCCGTCGAAGGGTCGACCTTCAGGGCAACGCGGATTGCCAGCGTGCTTGCCAGCGCGCAGATCACGACCACGGCGACCAAGCCGCGTACGGCGTCGCCCGACTCCAGCAGGACGTACTTTGGGAAGATGGGCGCCCAGATGGTTGCCGCCACCTTGCCGACGACGAAGCCGATAAGGCCCAGCCCCAGCGCCTGCTGGAGGATCATCCAGGAGATGGTGCGGTTGCGAGTGCCGATCAGCTTGAGCACCGCGATCTCGCGGATCTTGCCCAGCGTCATCGTGTAGATGATGAAGGCGACGATGGCAGCACTGACGATGGCGAGGATCACCAGGAACATGCCAATCTGCTTGGCCGACGTGGCGATCAGCTTGGCCACGAGAATCTCTTCCATCTGCTCGCGCGTGAACGCCTCCAGGTGCTTCCAACGCCGCACCGGTTCGGCCACTTTGTCGGCGTCGGTGCCGGGCTGCACCTGCACGAGGATGGCGTTTACGTTGCGGCTGTTCGCCTGCGAAGCCTGGATAGCCTCCAGCAGGCCCGGCATACCCGGGCGGTTTAGGTTCGGGTTGGCTGCTGTACGGGCGCGTTCGTTGACGATGGCGTCGTTGTCCTTCAGGAACTGCGCTTCCTGAGCGTCCTTCAGCGGGATGAAGACCATCGGGTCGCCACCCGAAGACACCATGCGCCGCGTGAGTCCGACTACCGTGTAGTCGTGGCGGCGGATGCGGATGCGCTCGCCCAGGGCGAAGCCCGTGCGCACGTCGGCGACGGCTTCATAGTGGCTGCGGGTGATGTGCCGTCCAGCCACCAAGTAGGCCGGCTCGCCCGGCTGGCCAGGTTCAACACCGACCACCATAGCGCGCACGTCGTAATCGCTGCTGTCTGTTGGTGCTCCGCTACTTAGCGAGGTCCGCCGCACCTGCATTGTCAGGTAGGTCACATTGGCCGCGCGCGCCACGCCGGGCAGCCCCCGCACGCTTCGCACGGCGTCGTCGCGCAGGCTCGACGATTCGGCGTAAGGTCCTTGCGTGTCCTGCTGCACCACCCAAAGGTCGGCGCCGCTGTTGCGGAGCAGCGCCCGTGCGTCATCCACCATGCCGCGGTACACACCCGCCATGGTCAGGGTCACTCCAATAAGCAGGCCCAGGCCGATGCCGGTCAGCACGAACTTGCTCCAAGAGTGCAGGATGTCCCTGCCGGCCAGGCTGATCACGGGCGCCGCCCTGCGAGTGCATCGACCACGGTGATGCGGCTGTGCTCGCCCACGTCTTTCTCGGTGTGCACGACAACGGTCGTTCCGGGCCTGATGCCGTCGAGCACCTGGATTTGGCCGTCCAGGCTCGCATGGCCGATCTGCACTGGCGCGAAGCGCAAGGCCCCTGCGTCGATCACCCAGACACCGGTCTGTGCCTGGTGGCGCTTGATGGCGGAATTGGGCAGCAGAACCGCCTTCGTGCTCGGTGGCAGCGACAGGGTCACCTCCGCCAGTTCACCGACCGACAGACCGGCAGGCACCTGTTCGAAGCTGATCTGGGCCAGTCGCTCTTCGGTCACGCTGTCGCTGACGGCCTCGACGCGAGCGACCTTGCCAGTGAACGGGCGGCCCGGGTTCGAACGCAGCACGATCTTGGCTGGCAGACCCACAGTCAAGCCACCCGAGCGCGCCTGGTCCAGGCGCACTTTGACCCACAGCGATGAGGGCTCGATCAGTCGCAGCACGGCCTGCCCGGCGACAACGGTCGACCCGGGTTCGGCATCGCGGCTGGTGACGACACCGTCGGCAGGTGCCAGCAGGCGGACGTTGGCTCGCTGCTGGCGCAGGCCGGCACGCTCGGCTGCCAGGCGCCGCTGGTCCTGACGGGCTGCGGCTAGGTTGGCGTCGGCGGCGGAGAAAAGTGCGGCAGCTGAAACCTGCTCTTGCAGCCGGGCTTCGACGGCACCGGTGCTGATGAAGTTCTGCTGGCCTAGCTCGACATAGCGGCGGGCATTCACGGCCGCCAGCTCCTTGCGGGCCTTGGCGTCACGCCGCTGCGCCTCTGCGGCGGCCACGGCGCTGCCGGCGCGCGCGACCGATGCGTCAAGAGCGGCGGTGCGTTCGTCCAGGTCTACAGGATCCATCTCGGCTAGCGGCTGGCCCGCCTTGACCGTGTCGCCGACGTCGACCGCGACCGCCCGAACCCGGCCGGCCGCCGTCGGGCCGATCAAATAACTACGTCGAGCCTCGACCGTGCCGATGCCAAACAGCTGGGGTATGAACTGGCCCTCGGCGGCCTGTACGACCGTGACGCGGGTCGGCGCCAGCGGCCCGGATCGCATCACCACATAGACCATAGCCGCGACCAGCAGTACGCCGAGCCCCACCAGAGCAAGCTGGCGCGATCCGATCGATAGGGCTCTCATCGCGCATCCCCGAGGCCGCGCCGGTAGAGCGCAAAGACGGCTTTGGCCTGCTGGCGCATGGCGGCGGGTCGCCCCATCAGCATCGACTGCATGACTAGGCCCTGGATCAAGCCGATGAAGCTGGTGGCGGCTGCCTCGGGGTCCAGGTCCGGTCTGACCAGTTGCTGTTCGATCGACTCGGCCAGATGGCCGAGCAGCAGCTGGCGATAGCCCTGGAGCACACCGCGCACCTCGAGCTTTGCCGCCGAGTCGGCGGGCTGCTGAAGCTCGTGGAAGATGAACCTTGGCACGCCCGGATGCGCGATGACGAACTCGACGTGTGCCCGAAAGATCTCGGCCAGTGCGTCCAGGGGCGTGGCGGACCCGTCCGCCGCGGCCTGAAGCTCTCGCAGCAGGGTTCGGCGCACCCAGCGCATGGCGGCCAGCCAGATGGCGTCCTTGGTGGGGAAGTGCTTAAAGACCGCGCCCTGCGTGACTCCAATCGCAGTCGCGATGTCGGCGGTGGTGATCAGCGCCGGGCTTGAGTCGCGCGCCAGACGCAGGGCGGCCTCGACGATCTCGACCTGACGTTCTTCGGTGGACAAGCGGATCTGCACGGTGGTCGCTCAAGGAGGTAAGTTATCAGTCACTAACCAATATACACCCATCGTGGCATGCCGTGTGCCGTTTCAACAGGTGCGCGTCGACCGCCGCGGCGCGACACTTGCAAAGGGCATCTGTCAAAACGTCGGGCTGCCCTTCTTCCTGGCCGCCAAGGCCGCAACGCCTCGAGAGGACTGACATGTACGGATTCACCACGACGCTCACGGGCCTGTCATTCGACAGCGCCCTAGCCAAGACCACGGCGGCTCTCAAGGCCGAAGGTTTTGGCGTCCTCAGCGAGATCGACGTTCAGCGCGCGATGAAGGAGAAATTGGGCGCCGAAATGCCGCCGTATCGCATCCTGGGCGCCTGCAATCCGCCGCTGGCGCACCAGGCCTTGCAGGCAGAGCCGGACATTGGTCTCCTGCTGCCCTGCAATGTGATCGTGCGGGAGGACGCTCCTGGCCGCGTTGTGGTCGGCTTCCTAGATCCGCAGACCATGGTCGGTTTGGTCGGCAAGCCTGGTGTCAAGACAGTCGCCGATGAAGCGGAGTGCCGTCTGCGCCGCGTCTGCGAGGCCTTGATGGGCGAAGCGCCGCGAACGGTCTGAGGGCTGCACTCGCGGCAAGGGGGCATGTGATGGCGTTTCGCACGAGCCCTACCGCTTGGCTATGCCCGCCTGCCAGTTGGCTCAGAGTTTCTGCGGAGTGAGGCCGAGCGGCCGCTGGGATGTGCGCCCAATTACTGCTGAGGATCGACAGCGGCCAGTCTGCAAACACACCGGCGATGACCGCATTCAGCCTGAAGCAGCCCCCCAGAAAACCTCAAGACTGCTCAGCCTCGACTGCCCAATCGCCCGGCCACAAGGTGACGACAACCACGCATCCCAGGCCGCAGGCAGCGCCGCCATTCGCCCGGCCGTGCGCTTGCCGTCGTTAAGCAGGGTTTGGACCCGGCGGCAACGGTCAAGGAATCCTTGACAGCTGCCGCGGTTGGCACGCACACGCTGCTTCTGGATCTTCACCCGCGCCGCAAGCAGCAAGTCGCCCTGCGGTGACCCGCTCGACGAGACTGCACTGCAGGCACTGAAGAGCGCCCTCAAACACCGCCCCAAGCCATGACCGACGACGACTACGAACTCATCCACTCGCCGCTGACGCAAACGCACAGCGCCGAAGGGCACACGCTGCAGATCGAGATCTACCGCAGCGCCGACAGCCCCTGGATTCTGGAGATCGTGGATGAACAGGGCACCTCCACCGTGTGGGGCGCCGAGTTCGCGACCGACACCGCCGCGCTGGAAGCCGCGTTCGCGGCGATCGAGGCCGAAGGCGGCGTCCACCACTTCGTGGTCCAGGCCCGCGAGGAGGCCAAGGAGGCCTTGCCCGAGCAGTTGCGCAGGTTGGCGCAGGCGCAAGGGCAGGCCGCGCAGCCAATAGGCGTCGCGCCCGACCTGCTGCAGCCCCTGAGCGAAGAGGAACTGGACGAGCTGGGCCGCTTCCTGCTGGAGCTGGATGCCGAAGAGAGCATGACCTTGGACATGCTGGACGGCTTTCTGCATGCCCTGGCGATGAGCCCGGAAACCGTGCCACCCGGCCGCTGGCTGCCTATGGTGTGGGGCCAGAGCGAGGGCGCGATGCTGCCGTCGGCGGACAGCCTGGACGAAATGAACCATTGGCTGGGCCTGGTGATGCGCCACTTCAACAGCATCGTGGCGGGCTTTGAGCAGCGCCCCCCGCTGGTGGCGCCCTGCTGGCCTACCGTGCGCTTCGGCGAGCTCGGCGAGTTTGAGGACGCGGAGATGTGGGCCTACGGCTTCGTCGAGGGGGTCCAGCTAAGCCAAGCGGCTTGGCAGCCGCTGCTGGAGCACGCGCAGGGCCAGCGCTGGTATCGACCCATCGGTCTGCTGGGTGCAGATGATTTTTCAGCCGACCAGGACGAACTGACCCGCACCCCCGAACAGCGCGGCGCTGGCGGCGGAGATTGAAGAGAGCCTGACGCAAATACATGCGTTCTGGCTGCCGCTGCGCCAGGCCGTGGCCGAGCGCGGGCAGGCTCAGCGCCTGAGCCAGAAGGTGGGCCGCAATGAGCCCTGCCCCTGCGGCAGCGGCAAGAAGTTCAAGAAGTGCTGCGGTGCGCCGTCTGAGCTGCACTGATCGGGGTTGGGGAGGCGGTCGGGCCATGGGCATGCCTCGCGCTCGACGGCGCTTCTAGTCGGAGCGCAGCGCTTCCAGATCGGCCTGCCAGCCGCGCCAACGTTCACGGGCGCGCTGCCACTGCGCCGGGCTGGCCTGCTGCAGCAGCGCGGGCAGGTCGGCGTAGGTGCGCTCACGCAGCGCCTGAGTGGCCGGGCCGCGCGCTTCGGGCAGGCGGGCGCCGCCCATCAGCAGCAGGCGCGTGCCGCCTTCCAGATCGCCGGCGGCCCAGGCGCGCAGGCCTTGCTCGGTCCAGGCCTGGCGCTGCGCGCGTTCCTGCCAGAGCGCGGCCGGGCTCGGCCCCCAGGTTTGCGCCAGCTGCTCGGCGGCCCGGCGCAGCGGGCGCTCCAGCCGGCCCAGCCAGCGTTCCAGGCTTTCCTCCAGCGCCTCGGCGCGTTCGTCGGCATCGCTGTCGTCTTCGCGCCAGTCCTGCACGCGTTCGCGGCGGCGCTCGGCGTAGCGCGTCCATTGCTCGGGGCGCAGGCTGGCCAGCCAGGGGCCGGCCAGCGGCGCGGTGCGGCGCAGGGTGCGCTGCAGGGATTCATCCAGGCGCTGCTCCAGCGCCTGCAGCTCGGCGGCGTCCACGCGGCCATCGGCCAGGCTGTGCTCGGCCGCCTGCAGCAGCGCCTGCCAATGCGGCAGTTCCTCGCGACGGTGCCAGCCGTGCAGCTCGGCCAGGGCCTGGTCCAGCTGCTGGCGCTGGCGGCGGTCGAGGTCGAACTGGCGATCCAGCCACCAGGCCGTCAAGCGCGCCGCCTGGTTGTAGGCCAGCTCCAGGCTGGAGCAGCCCGCCAGCAGCAGGCAGCAGCTCAGCAGCAGGGCCAGGCGGCGCATGGCGGTCTCGCCTATACCGGGCCGAGCACCCGCATCGAGTAGTCGGTCGCCTTCAGGTCCTTGGTCAAGGTGCCCAGGCTGATGCGGTCCACGCCGGTTTCGGCAATGCCGCGCAGCTGTTCCAGGGTGACGCCGCCGCTGGCTTCCAGCAAGGCGCGGCCCTGCGTCAAGGCCACCGCCTCGCGCATGCCTTCGAGCGTGAAGTTGTCGAGCAGCACGCTGGTGGCACCGGCATCGAGGGCCTCGTGCAGCTGGTCCAGGGTCTCGACCTCGATCTGGATGCCCACGCCGCTGTTCAGCGCCTGCGCGGCGCGCAGGGCCGCGGCCACGCCGCCGGCCGCAGCGATGTGGTTTTCCTTAATCAGGATGCCGTCGTACAGGGCCAGGCGCTGGTTGGCCCCGCCGCCCACGCGCACCGCGTACTTCTGGGCCAGGCGCAGGCCCGGCAGGGTCTTGCGCGTGTCCAGCACCAGGCAGCTCTTGGGGTTGGGGCTGGCGCCCTCAATCGCCTGCACATGCTGACGCGTGCGCGTGGCCACGGCCGAGAGCGTCTGCAAAAGATTCAGCGCCGGGCGCTCGGCACTGAGCAGGGCGCGGCCGTCGGCCTCGATGTCGAGGATCACTTGATCGGGCTGCATGGCCGCGCCCTCGGCCACATGCCAATTCAGCTGGCTGCTCGGGTCCAGGGTCTTGAACACGCCCTCGAACCAGGGCTGGCCGCAGCACACCGCCGCCTCGCGCACCCGCACCTGGGCGCGCACGCGCTGGTTCGCCGGCGTGAGGCGCGCGGTCCAGTCGGCCACGCCGATGTCCTCGAACAGCGCGTCGCGGATGTTGCGGGCGCGTGCCTCGCCCAGGGTTTCGTTGTGGTCAAACATGGGCCAGTTCCAAACGCAATGCGGGCAGGCCGGCGATGGCGCAATCCACCACATCACCGGGCTGGAGTGCCGCCACGCCGGCCGGCGTGCCGGTGTAGATCAGGTCGCCGGCCTGCAGCGCGTAGAACTCGCTCAGGCGCGCCAGCAGCTCGGGCACGCTCCAGATCAGCTGCGCCAGATCGCCCTGCTGGCGCAGCTGGCCGTTGACGCTCAGCGTGATGGCGCCGCGCGTGGGCAGTGGCCCCTGCAGCGGGACGAGTGCGCCGATGACAGCCGCCTGGTCAAAGCCCTTCGCCACATCCCAGGGCTTGCCGCCGGCCTTGGCCACGGCCTGCAGGTCGCGCTTGGTCAGATCGATGCCCACGCCATGGCCCCAGATCGCGGCGGCGGCCTGCGCCGGCGTGGCCTGCTTGAGCGGCGCACCCAACGCGATCACCCACTCCACCTCGTGGTGCAGGTCCTGCGTGGCCAGCGGCCAGGGCAGCGCGCCCTGCGTGGCGGGCTCGAAGACGGCATCGGCCGGCTTGCTGAAGAAGAAGGGCGGCTCACGGTCCGGGTCGTGGCCCATCTCGCGGGCGTGGTCGGCGTAATTGCGGCCCACGCAGTAGATGCGGTGCACGGGGAAGCGTTCGGGGCGGCCCTGTACGGCCACGCTGGGGGTGGGCGGGGGCGGGAAGAGGTAGGTGGCGCTCATGGGCGCGATGGTAGGGGGAGGCTTTTAGCTGCTGCAGCGCGCGCGCTCGTAAGCCCTTGTCAAAGCCCCCCGCATCCGCACGCCCGCCCCCTGAACGGGCAGGCGCCAGAAGGCTGACGCATGGCGAGAATGCGCCCTTCGCCGCATCAGGAGGGCCGCATGTTGCAGACCCCGCAGGAAGTCGATCCCGCCGTCATCTGGGGCATCCCCAACACCGGCAGCGTGCAGCTGCGCCCGCACGGTCTGGCCGAGGCAGGCTCGATCTACCCGGCCTGCGATGGGCGCCGCTTCCTGGCCACGGTGGGCGGCGGCGAGGCCTACTTCATCCAGGTCGAGGCCCTGCCCAGCGAGCGCTGGAAGGAGGGCCGGCTCTTCAAGCAGAGCGCCTTCTACTTTGGCGCCGATGTCGGCGGCTTCAGCGGCACCTCGCGCATCCTCAACGTCAAGCTCGCGGCCACCAAGTCGGTGCTGTCGGACTTCCTCGACATCTACCTCGGCTGCATGGCCGTGGCCGGCGGGCCTACCGCACTGGCCATCACCGGCATGAACCTGGTGGTGGCGGGCGGCAAGATCAAGCGCAACTACAGCCTGTACTGCGACGCGCTGGAAGCCTTCGTCGGCAACGACATGGAGCTGCGCCGCCTGATGCCGACCTTTCACGAGCAGGTCTACGTCGGCCTGTTCCTGGGCCGCATCGAATCGGACCTGACTGGCAAGGCCAAGGAAATGGCGGCCGGCGCCATCCCCGCGCCGAAGGCCGTCAAGGGCCTGATCGGCGTGTTTCTCGGCAAGGTGGGCGAGGACGCGCTGACGGCGCTGCTGAAGACCCTCAAGGACCTCATCAACGAGGTGCTGATCAAGACCATCGACCATGTGCTGGCCAAGAAGCCCGCCCTCACCGAAGAGCAGATCCGCCTGCTGGCCGTGCACCACGTGGTGCCGATGATCAACAAGGTCAGCCGGGTGGCGATGCGCGAGGACCGGGCGAAGGAGATCGTGCGCGAGGCGGTGCGGAACGCGGCGGCGGTGAAGCCGAGGTTGCAGAAGATCGCGGCGGCGATTGAGGCCCTGAGTTGAGTCGCCGGTCTCCGTGAGATCCCGCAGGGCCTTCAGCCCTGCACCCGACCTACCTTCTTTGCTTCGCCAAAGAAGGTAGGCCAAGAAAGGCGACCCCGATGCCTGCGCCGCCCGCCTTTGGCGGTCGGTGCCCTGCGGTGCTCGAAGTGCGGGCCCAGGCGCAAAACTCGCTGCGTTCGCGTTGCTCACTCCGCTCAGACAGTTGCGCCAAGTCAGAACACGAGGCGCGCTGCGCGCGCGGGCCCGCTCTTCTGTGCTCCTCGGCTTGGCATAGGGGAGGCCCCAAAACAGCCAAGCAGCCAACAGCCAAGTACCGAACAGCCTGGACTTTCAGCATCGCGCCGTTTCCTGGCTGTTTGGCTGTTGGCTGCTGCCCCTATGCGCTGCCGAGAAGCGCAGCTTGGCTGGGCAGCGTGCGCAGCACGCGTTCCCTTCAAACTCGGCCCGACTGTCTGAACGGAGAGAGCGAAGCGAACGCAGTGAGTTTCGGGCCGGCCCAGCCAAGCGAGCATCGCAGGGGACCCCTTGGTGAAGCCAAGGGGCTGCGCATCGGGGCTTGACCTTTTGGTTCCTTTTGGGTCAAGCCAAAAGGAACTCGCCTGCCGGGGCGAGACCCGGCGGGGTCACACGGAGTCACCAAGACCCGATTAGCGGCTACTCGGCGTACTCGGCGCCGGCTCCGCCGCCGCCAGCAAGCCGGCATTCGGCACCTGCCGCTCCAGCTCCGCCCCCAGCTCCACATGCCGCCACAAATGGCGCAAGGCACCCGCCAGATCGCCCTGCTGTTCCAGCAGCCGCGCCAGCTGCAAATGCGCCTGGCGCTGCTGGGGCTTGCTTTGGATGCGCTCGGCCAGCTCTAGCCCGTGTTCGCTGCTGCGGATGGCCGCGGCCTCGTCGCCGCGGGCCAGGGCGATCTCGGTCCAGGTGCGGCTGGCGGCGGCTTCCAGCCAGTGGTGCTGCAGCTGGCCGGCGATGCGCAGGGCCAGGCGGCAGTCGGCCGTGGCCCAGGCCAGTTCGCCGCGCGCCAGGGCCGCGCGCGCCAGGTGCCAGTGGGCCTCGGCCTCGAACTCGCGGTGCTCGCCGCGCCGTGCCGCCGCCAGGCCATGGCTGAACTGACGCTCGGCGTCCTCCAGCTGGCCCAGCTCCAGGTGGCCCACGCCCAGGTTCAGCGCCACCTTGGCGGCCAGGTAGCTGTCGTTGAGCGGCTTGAGCTGCTGGGCGGCGTCGCGGTGGAAGCGCAGGCCGCTGCTCCAGGCGCCCATGGCGTAGTGGATCTGGCCCAGGCCGACGCGCGCCGCCACGGCCGCGCGCAGGTCCTTGACGGCTTCG
Organism: Burkholderiaceae bacterium; assembly: GCA_039808065.1. Classification (GTDB taxonomy): domain Bacteria; phylum Pseudomonadota; class Gammaproteobacteria; order Burkholderiales; family Burkholderiaceae_C; genus Inhella. The sequence continues at coordinate 18,692 of JBDHSJ010000061.1, forward strand.
GCCTGGTCCAGCGCCTGCGACCACTGCTCGGTGGCCTGCAGGTAATGGCCCTGCTGATAGGCCACGCGGCCCAGGGCCTCGGCCAGGCGGGCGGCCTGGTGGCGCAGGCCCAGCACGGCCGCCTCGCGCGCACCGGCGCGCAGGGCCTCGGCCAGTTCCAGCGCGCGGCCGCGGTGCTCCAGCAGGTAGAAGCGCAGGTAGAGCGCGTCCAGCGCCGCCGCCGCCTCGCCGCGGCCGCGCAGGCGCTCTTCGAGCGTCTGCAGGCGGCGCAGGGCGCTGTCCGGGTGGCGCTGGGCCACCTTGGAGAGGCGCCCACGCAGGGCGGTCACAAGCTCGGATGAGGGGCTGAGTTCGGGCAGCACGTTGGACGCGGCAATCAAGAAGTGATGGCAAAAGCCGGGGCGGAGGATAGCGATGCGAGCCAGAATCAGACCGCCCGCTGCATACCGTCCAGTCTAGGCGCGTTTCAAGATTCCACTTAAGTACCAATTGACCATGAGTATGGTTGGTATTAGAGTGGTATCCGAAATGCAGTCCACCACGCCCCCCACCCCTCCCTTTTTGGCTCGCGCGGCCGCTGCGGCCACGACACCGGTTCGCTTCTGGATTGGCGTGGACGGGGGCGGCACCCACACGCGGGCGCGCCTGTTCGATGCCGGCGCCCACGCGCTGGGCGAGGGCCAGGCTGGCCCTTCGGCCCTGGGCCAGGGGCTGGAGCAGGCCTGGCAGCACACCCAGCAGGCCGTGCAGGCCGCCGCCCGCGCCGCCGGCCTGGGCACGCTGAACCCGGCCGAATGCGCACTCGGCCTGGGCCTTTCGGGTGCCAACAACCCCGCCCTGGCCGCCGCCTTCGTGGCC